>NZ_NXLK01000002.1:0-319602 GCF_005406235.1 Campylobacter sp. MIT 12-5580 | reverse complement strand
GAGTTTCGTTTTTTAATGTGTTTTTAGTGATATATTATTTGTTATTTTCAATTTATTGTTTTTAAAAATGAAAAAGCATTATATCAAAAAAAAAAAAAAACGAAAGGGGGAGTTGGGGAGTTTTTGTGAAAAGTTTGGGAAATCTTAAGCATATACCTTAAGTTCATTATACAAGCTATCTCTTTCAACTGGGATTAAATTTGAAGTTTTAATCAGCTCTATAAAGGTATCAAGCTTAGTTCCTCTTGCGCTTTTTGCCCCGCCTGCACTTTGTATGCTTTCTTTTTCTATGGTGCCATCTAAATCATTTGCCCCAAATTCTTGTGCTACCATAGCTAAATTTAAGCCCATAGTCGCCCAGTAAGCTTTAATATTGTTGATATTATCAAGCACTATGCGGGCTATGGCTATGGTTTTAAGAATTTCTTCACTATCAAGCTGGTGCTTGACATCTAAAAAGCTATTATCCTTTTGCCACACAAGAGGGATAAAGGCATTAAAGCCCTTTGTTTCATCTTGCAAGGCACGAAGTCTTAGCATATGATCGATCCTGTGTTCTTTTTGCTCTATATGCCCAAAAAGCATAGTGGCGTTGCTTTGACGCCCCTTTTTATGCCAAAGTTTATGAATTTTAAGCCAGTTTTCACTGCTTACTTTGCCTTTGCAAATTTTAGCACGCACACCCTCATCAAAAATTTCAGCCCCACCTCCGGGCATAGAATCAACGCCGTATTCTATCATCTTTTCTATAGTCTTTTCATATTCTAAGCCAAAACGGCGTTTTAAAAAGTCAATTTCTGCTGCTGTCATAGCTTTGACATGAAGTTGTGGATATTTATCTTTAATCATCTTAAAAATTTCTAAATACCACTGCCAAGAGCGATCTTTGTTATGAGCTGAAACGATATGCACTTCTTTTGTGCCTCTTTGTATGGTTTCATCAACGATTTGCATAATCTCTTCATGACTCATAAAATAAGGGTTTGGGTTTTTTCTATGAGCTGAAAAAGCACAGAATTTGCAAGTATCTGCACAAATATTTGTAGGATTGATATGACGATTAGCGTTAAAATATACCTTTTTGCCATGCAAATCAAGCCTTTTTGCATGAGCATATTTTGCAAGGGTAAAAAGATCTAAATCATAAAGCTTGTAAGCAAGCTCATCATCGATACGTTCTTTGTTTTCAAGTTTTTTTAAAAGTGTAGTCATCATCAGCCTTATCGTTTTTAAAGTGTAATTATAGGCTTAAATTGCTAAAAAAAAGTTTAGAAATTAGAATTTGAGTTTGTGAAAAGAAAAAATCCTCGCTGCAATAGCGAGGAAAAATGGATTAACGTTTAGAAAATTGTGGGCTTCTTCTTGCTTTTCTGCGTCCGTATTTTTTACGCTCAACGCTTCTACTATCGCGAGTAAGCAAGCCTTTAGGTTTAAGTAAGGCTCTAAAATCAACATCCATAGCCGCCAAAGCTCTTGAAATTCCATGTCTTAAAGCCTCAGCTTGGGCATTATAACCGCCTCCAAGCGTGCTTGCTTTTACATCCATTAAAGCTTCTTGTTTGGTTACAAGTAGAGGTTGAACAACTTTAAGCTTAATCGCTTCGTGTCCTCCAAGCCAAGCATTAAGATCCATTCCATTAACGAGAATTTTACCGCTTCCTGGTTTTACCCAAACCTTAGCTACAGCCGTTTTTCTTTTACCTGTTGCGTATGAAATTTTCATTTTTATCCTTTTTTAGCAAGCTGTGCAGTGTGTGGGTGTTCGCTTCCTGCATAGACTTTAAGTTTTTTAAGCATTTCTCTGCCAAGTGTTGTTTTAGGGAGCATTCCTCTTACAGCAAGCTTGTAGAGTTTTACCGGATTTTTTTCAAGCAATTCTCCGAATTTTTCGCTCTTTGTGCTTCCAAAATAGCCTGAATGTCTGTGATAAAGCTTATCTTCTGCTTTATTTGCTCCAGTAAAAGTCGCTTTTGAAGCATTGATAATCACCACAAAATCTCCACAATCAACATTTGGAGTATAATAAGGCTTATTTTTACCTCGAAGTAAAATTGCCACTTCGGTTAAAAGTCGTCCAAAGCGTTTGCCTTGAGCGTCTAAAACTATCCATTCGCGTTTGATTTCGTTTGGCTTTTTTATCTTTGTCATTATTTACCTTTGCCAAAATTTTTAAAAGGAAATTATAGTCAATAAATCTTAATCTAAACTTAATTTAAATAAATTTAAAGCTTTATTTTCGCATTTAAGTTCTTTAACAAGTTTTTAAAGCTCTTCAAAATGGAGCGTATCCTCTAAACAATACGCGATAAAGGCTTTTGTTTGCTTTTTTGTAATTTGCTCTATAGCTTTTTTATACAGCCTTACCTGTTCGTAATGCTCTTCTTTGTGGCTTTGTCCTGTTTTATAATCAATAATAATTGCTTCTTTTTCATCAAGTAAAAGCAAATCAAGCTGTTTTAGTTCGTTTTCAAAGTATATTTTTTGCTCTTTTAGCACCTTTTTATCTTTGATAAGGTTTTGAAAAAACTCATTAAAAATAAGCCTATATGCTCTTTGAAAGACTTCAGCTAAACGCTTTTGCTCAAGAAAGTAAAAATACTCATTTTGAAGCTTTTTTTCTAAAATTTTGTTTTCTTTTGGCTCTTTAAAGTTAAATTCTTGCAAAAAAGTATGAAAAGCCAAGCCAAAATAGCTCTCTTCATTTTTCGCAAAATTTGTATTTGCAAGCTTTTGCAAAGGCACCTTTTCAAAGCGCTCAAGTTCATCTTTTGTTGTAAGGATATTTTTTTCTTCAGTTTTTAAATTTATATCAAGTTCTCCTTGCTCAAAAGGCGTTAGATCAAGCATATCAAGGTATGATGGGTGGTGCGTATTGATGTAATCTTTTTGCCTTGTGATGATGATTAAACTTTCACAAGCCCTTGTAAAAGCGACATATAAGCTGTTAAGATCGTTTTCATAATCAAGTTTTTCTTTATTTGCCAAAAATTCCATAAATTCTTTTTCTTGAGTTTTGTCTCGAATGCTATCTTTAAAATGTAGCTGCCAAGCCTTTTTAAGATCGTATTCAAGCATGATAGTAGCTTCTGCGGCTTCTTTGCTTAGAGAATCAATCAAAATCACATGCTTAAATTCCAAACCCTTAGACTTATGAACCGTCATCACACTCACACCAAATCTTTGCTCGGGCAAGAGCTTTAGCTCACAAGGCTCAAATAAAAGCTCGAAAAAATTTTCTTTATTTTTTGCGTATTCAAAAAACTGAATCAAAGCGATATCATTAAGATCAAGTTTGAGCTTTTTTGCAAGATATAAGGCATTTTCAAGGCTTGTTTTACTAAGATCAAGATGAAGTCTTTTAAAATCCGCATTTTCAAACAAGCTTTCAAGCTCTATTTTATAAAACTCATCGCCAAAAATGCAGTATTTTGCATAAGTTAAAAGTATATGCACGCTTGCTTTTTTCTCAAGAGCAATATTGCTTTGCGTAAAAGCCTTTATTTGATGATGTTTTAAAAAATCCACTATATCATCAGCGTCATTATTTTTCCAGCATAAAATACAAATTTCCTCTAAACTTATGTGCTTGCTTTGTAAAAACTCAATTTGCTCTAATATAGCCTCAAAACATGCGTTTTTAATCTCTTTTGCGTCTTTTTCCTTGCTTTGCACCACGCGGATAAAACCATTTTCCTTACTTGCAAGGCTTTTTTGCGTGATATAATTTTCTTTATAAAGCTTTTTAAAAGTAGTATTGACAAACTCAACGAGAAATTTTGCACTTCTGTAGTTTGTGTCAAGGTATTCTTTTTCAATCTGTTTAAAATCATCAAGCAAGAGGTTAAAAAGCTCTTTTTTGGCATTTCTAAAGCGATAAATACTTTGCTTGATATCACCCACATAAAAAAAGCTTCTAAAGTCCTTTACACCTTGTCCTGAGACAAGTTCGGCGATAAGTGGCTTTAAAATTTCATACTGAATCACGCTTGTATCTTGAAACTCATCGATCAACAAATGCGTGATTTGCCCATCAAGCCTAAAATAAATCAAGTCTTTATCAACACTTTGAGTAAGCAAATACGCCTTTCTTGCTGCGTCGGTAAAGTTGAGTGTATTTTTATCTTTGATGATTTTATCTTTTGCGCGCTCAAAATGCTTTAAAAGACTTGAAAGGCGAGCTATTTTGAAATTTTCTAAAGCCTTAGCATAGCTGTTTAAGGCTTCAATCAGCTCAGCTCTTTTTTGTAAAAATAAAGTATCAGTTTTTACGCTATTAAAATAATTATTCTTAAAATTGCAAATAAGAGGTTTGTTGCAAAGCGCTTTAAAATCCTCTCTTAAATTTTCACTAAAGTTTTTTTGATAATTTGTATTTGTGCTTAAATTTAAAGCATAAGCGCAAAGTGCGTCAAAAGCTCTTTTTACAGCTTCTTTTTCAGCGTGCGGAAAGGCTAAATTCTCACTTTGAAATTCACAAGAGTTTTGATATAAGTGTTCTAAATGTGAAAAAAAATGCTTTTTATCATCAGCTTCGATGATATAATACGCAAGGCTTTGCAAACTTTTGCTATCAAGTTCTTTGATAAATGTATCATACACATTTAAAGCTTCATTACTCATCTTAAAATCACTCATTAAGCCCAAATTTAAGGCAAAACTACGAATAATTTTGATAAAAAAGCTATCAAAGGTTTGAATTTTAAGATTGCTTTGCAAAAACTCACTTTTTCGAGCATCTCTTAAACGCACAAGTTCAGCCTTGCTTTTGCCAAGCAACTCACAAAGTGCGTTAGCGGCTGGATTTTCATCTTCATCAAAATGCAAAAAGGTTTCAATCACCCTTTTTTTCATCTCATTGGCTGCTTTATTAGTAAAGGTAAGGGCTAAAATTTCATTTAATTTTGCTCCTTTTAAGATCAAAGCCACAAAACGAATGCTTAAAGCAAAGGTTTTGCCACTTCCAGCGCTCGCTTCTAAGGCTAAAAAAGGCTTAAAATTCATTTCAAATCCTTTTCATAAAGAGCTGCATAAGGACAAAAATTTGTTTTTTCATTTTCAAAACTTATGGGTTGGGTAAGTTTGCTTAAGTTCAAAAGCTCATTTTCAAGCTCTTCAAGGCTTTTTGTTTTTTCACCCTCAGAAAAACTCATAGTTTTACCCAAATCATAATACACAGCTTTTGCTTCTTTTTTATACATAGCCTTAAAAAGAGCTTGATAAAAGGCGAGTTGATAAGAATGATCAGGAACTTTTCCACTTTTATAATCAATGATAAGAATCATATCTTTGTTTTCATCGATACGATCAATCTTGCCATTTATATCAATGCTAAGCCCTTTAAATTCATAGTTTGCTCTTATATCTTTTTCTAGCTCTATGATATAAAAACCTTGTTTGAAATGCTCATTTTCACTTTTTGCAAAGTGTTTGAATTGAATTTTTAGAAGTTCTTTATCAAGTCTTGAGATATAATTTGCCTTTTCATCAAGCAAGTGCATGAATTGTTCGTAGTCAAAATGCTTTGCGTGAGCCTCATAATACTGCTCTAAAAGCTCGTGTATAAGCGTGCCTTTTTCAAGAGCATTGCTTGTTAAGCTTAAAGCCCTTGCTTCTTTGAGTTTTAGGATATATTTATAATAATAAGTCCTTTTTTGCTCTAAAAAAGTTTTTAAGCGAGTAAAAGATAAGGAATGCTCAAAGATATTATGCTCTAAAACAGGAGCTTTAATAGGCGTAAGATCAATCTTTGCAGGCTCATAATCAAAACTTAATGCCTTAATATAGGCTTTATTTGAATAAGTCGTGTCTAAAATTTGCTTTATATCAAGCTCATCAAGCAAGCGAGATGGAATTTTTTCTTCATTTTCAACATAACTTATAGCAACTTTTTCAGCATTTTTAATCAATCTTTCATAATAAAATCTTTGTAAATTCTCTCTTCTTTCATACGAAATGAGCCCAGCTCTTGCTCTTACTTCGTTATTTAAAAAGAGTTCATTCACGCTTCTTTTTGGGATCAAATCATCATTAAAATCCACGATAATCACGCCTTTAAATTCAAGCCCCCTACTTTCTAAAAGCCCCATAACAGTCACTTCACCACCGCCAACACTACTAAGACTAAGTGAGCTGATTTTCATAAAAAAAAGCTCAAAAAGCTCTTTAAGCGTAAGCTTGTGATCTTTTTGAAGTTGCTTTAAAAAGAGAAGTTCTTGCTTGATAAGGCTTTGAAGCTCTTCATTTTCTTCTTTTAAAAAATGCTGGATCAAATCATAAAAATACTGCCAAATACTTTCTTTTTCAAACTGCTGTTTAAACTCTTTAAAACATTCTATTTTAAGGTATTTTAAAAGGCTATTATACAAATCAAATTTAGTATTTTCATCTTCAAAATACAGCAAGTTTTCATTATATACAAAACCTTCTTCATTTGCCGCATCATACAAGGCTTTGAGTTTTTGGTAAAAAAAGCTTTGAGTAAGAGAATTACCTTTAGCAAAATTAAGCATATTAAGTTTATCATAAGCTTTTAAAAGCTCACAAAAACTTTCATCAGGTGTGATAACAACGATTTCTTTTGCTTTTAATCCAGCTCTTAAAAAACTTGAAATTTTATCATACACAAAAGCAGTTTGTAAGCTTGCAAGTTCAAAGTTTCTAAGCTCAACCTTAGGGCTTTTGCCAAAAAAAGCTTCTTCTTTTTGTATGCTTTTTTCATGAAGTGCAAGTTCGTAATGATGATGAAGTTTAAGGCTGATATGAGAGCATTCAAGCTTCATTAATAGTTCATTTAAAAAGTCTTGATTAAACACGCTGGTATCAAAGTGTAAAACAAGCTTTGTAATCGCGCTGATTTGCTTTAAAATATCTCTTTCAAAGGCACTTAAAAAACCCTGCAAGTCAAAAACTATCTCATCAAAAGAACTTAAAAAATGCGTATTAAGTTTATAATCAAAACTTAAAGAAATTTCATCATAAAGCTCATTTTGTTTTAAGCTTAAAAGATAGTTTTTAAGGATTTCATCTAAAATTTCTAAATGTTCGTTGTATTGTGCGTAATAATCGTTATTTTGAAGGTCTAAAATACTCTTTTTTTCAAGGCTGAGTTCTTTGAAAAAAGAAAATAAATATTCGTGATTTTTTAAAAAGGCGAAAAAATTTTCATTGATATGAAGTTTTTGGCTGTTTTTAGTTTGTAGACAAGCCTTTTGCATTAAAAGCAAACGCTCATAATCACTTGCTTTTCTATAAGGGCTTAAAAGTATTTTATCTAAAAAATCCTGCACGCTTATAGCCTCATCAAGCAAGGTATTTTGTGCGCTTAAACTCTCATAATAAGCTCTAATTTTTCTTGAACTTGCAAAAACAAAAAGCTTCATTGTATCACTAGATTATAAGTATAAAAAGCAACTTGCGTGTCGTTTTTTTGAGCTTTAAGTTTGAGTTGCCATCTGCCTTTTTCTAAATTTGGTAAGGCTATTTTTAAGCTATAGGTGTTAAAGCTTTTTTTAAGTTTATTTGTCAAACTAAAAGATAAAATTTCAAGCTTTGTATCTTGTTTATTTGTGTGCGGGCGAGTAAGTAGGGCTTCAAAGCTTATGTTATGAGCGCTTCTATCCTCACTTATCTCGTGAAGTAAAATTTCAAGTTCAGTAGCCAAGCTTTCAAGCTCATAAAACTCTCGCTTTTTTTTATCAAATTTGGGCTTTAAATTTAAACTCAAGCGATAATCTTCTTCAAAACGAGTTTGTTTTTGCTTGATATCGTTGATATTTCTATCAACGCTTTGGTATTTTTGCATAAAGCTATCATCTTCATACACTGGATAATCAAGCGAAAAAATGATCGTCGCCACACAAGCAAGGATAATAGCAAGGATTGAAAGAAGTATGCCGTATGGCCAAAATGTTTTTTTCTTTGTTTGTGCGTTTGATTTTATATCAGGCATTATATTTCCTTCGTTTGCGTGTTATTTTTCTTTGAAAATAAAATAAAAGTGCAAAGCAAATAAAACCATAAATTCCAATTCTTAGTATATTTAAAGTATCTTTATTGGCATTTCCTATCGAATTTTCAAGTTTAAGATGAAAATAACTTGCGATTTGATCGCTTATGTCTGCGTAGCCATTTAGCAAGGCTGCATTATAAATATCTTTACCTTTGTTTGAAGTGAGTATAGGCAGGATAGAGCCAGTGCCTGAATACGGACTTAAAACAGCTTCTTTATCAAAAAAGCTTAAACTTTCTTTACTGGCGATAATATCGACTTTGTGTTCGCTTTTAGAAAGCATAAGAAGCACAAATGGCGCTGGAAGTTCATTTGCCTTAGTTTCAAGACTTTTAATATCACTTGTATCACCTACTGCAAGAGCGACAAAGATATTTGTTTTGTCATAAAGCTCTTTACCTATAGCATTAATCTTGTTTGTGACTTGCTCGTTTAAAATATTATTTTCGTTAAAAACGACATTTTCAAGTGAAAAGGCTGAAGTGATAAAAAGAAAGGCGGCTAAAAAACCGCCTCTTACCAAATATCTCATTAGCCGATATTAAGATGATTTGTGCTTAAAACTGCCCAAGCAGTAACAACAGCTGAAACAACTAAACCAATCACGATAAGGTATTCTAACGCTTTAGTCATTTTGTATCCTTTATGAGCATATGTTCGCTTTCTTTAGAGCCAAATTGTTTTACTTCACTTGCCTTTTCTAAGCTATAAGGAGCCTGCATAACGCTTTGCTGAGCTTTAATGCCCCAGATAGTTAAACCCACTAAAATAGATATCAATAATATGGTGGCGATGAGCATTCCAGTAACACCAGAAAGCGAAAATACGCAACGATTTGTGTTTTCCATTATCTACCCCTTGAAAGTGAAATGATATACTCGCCAACAGCTTCTTTTTGAATATCATTTAAGATATTTGTATTAAAGCTTGGCATAGTGCCTATAGCACCGGCTTTACCTTTGCTTAAAACCTCAACCACAAAAGCACTTGAGCCATATTGTGTAAGATTAGCAGCCATTGCTTCGCCGTCTATCTTGCCTGTGCCGTCTAATTGATGACAAGCCACACAAGTTGCTTCGTAAAGCTCTTTGCCTTTAGCAACTAAATTTTCATTTTTAGTTGTCTTAATCGCTGAAATTTCTTTAGCTACATAAGCAGCAATAGCAGGGATATCCTCCTTAGCTATGCCTAAACCCTCAGCTGGTGTCATTTCGCCTAAAGGATAATTCATACCCTTTGAGCCTTTTTCAATCACTTCTGCTAAAGCTTCTTCGCTACCCCAAACATTTAAATTCGCCGCCTTGCCATTGATACCATCAGCGGTAATGCCGTGGCATTGTGAGCATTGCACTAGGAAAAGATTTTGTCCCATAGCGATTTTTTCATCTTGACTAAGATTTTGAAATTTTTCACTAAATTTGGCATTGTGAGCTTGCACTTCAGCATTATACTCACCTATCCTTGAATATGATCCAAGAGGGTATCCCCATAAAAAATACCAAATCGTCCAGACTATAGTTAGGAAAAAAATAAGCATCCAGCCAAAAGGAGCATTGTTTTTTTGCTCACCTATACCATCCCAATTATGCTCCATAAGCTCAACTTCACCTTTTTGAGTCTTCATATGAGCAAACATTCTACCCACTACTATAAAAGTAATGGCGATAATGAGTATCGCACCGATAAGCGATAACAAATTTACATTATCTTCTAAATTTAACCATTGCATTACGCACTCCTTTTTTCTTCAACAACAGCGTCATCTAATCCATCTTTAAGGGCTAAATCGGCGTATTTTTCGTAATTTCTTTCGCCTTTTTTTTCTACCCTATAAAGATGAATCCAATACGCATATAAAACAACCACCATAAAAACAACCAAAAAGAAGAAGCCATAGCCTTGAAAAGCTTCCCATTGTTCGTAGGTAATAGAGCTTAAAAACTCACTAATGCCTTGCATACCAAACTACTTTAAGCTGTTAAGATAAGCTATTAGAGCAACTATTTCTTTAATCTCGCCTCGTTCAAAGGCAGCTTTTACTTCAGGATCTTTCATTTGCTCGACTATAGCTGCAGCTTCAGCTTTTACTTCAGCTTGTGCTTCTTCATAAGTTCCAAGTTTAGTTTGTCCTTCTTTATCATAAGGCACATTAAAGACTTTTTTACTTGTCAAAGCTGAAGCATAGGCTGTTTCTATATCAGCTGTCTTTTTAAACATATGTTTGTATGCTGGCATTATAGAAGTTGGCACAACTGAAGTTGGCTCAAACATATGATTTTCATGCCAATCAGCAGTTCTATAATCGCCCACTCTAGCTAAATCAGGTCCTGTTCTTTTTGAACCCCACAAAAATGGTCTATCATAAGCAAATTCGCCACTCACTGAATACATACCATAGCGATCTGTTTCGCTTTTAAATGGACGGATAAGTTGTGAATGGCAAGCATTACAGCTTTCGTTGATATACACTTGTCTTCCAGCAAGTTGTAAAACACTATAAGGTTTTTTGCTATCAAGCGGACGTGCGTTGTTTGCAAAGTCCGGTAAAACCTCGATCACCCCAGCATAAGCAATAACTACAAAAACCGCTACTGCAAAAAAGAATGGATTTTTTTCTAAGAAACTAAACATTTTCTCTCCTTAAGCTGCCATAGGCGAAGCATTGGCAGGTTCTTTTTCAAGGGTTTTTCCTGCGACGATTGATTTGTAGATATTGTAAGTAAACATGAAAAAGCCTACCAAATAAAGCAAACCACCAACCGCTCTAATCCAATAATAAGGGATAATCGCATCAACTGTATCGATGAAAGTATAAAGTAAGTTGCCGTATTCATCAGCAGCTCTCCACATCATACCTTGAGTGATACCTGCTATCCACATAGAAGCAAAATAAAGCACTATACCGGTTGTTTGTATCCAAAACTGCATTTCCATTAAAGATTTGCTATAAAGCTCTCTTTTAAACACGCGTGGAGTCATATGATAAAGTGCTGCCATAGTCATAAAGCCAACCCAGCCAAGTGTGCCATCATGCACATGTCCTGGTATCCAGTCTGTAAAGTGCGCTAGAGCATTTACGGATTTGATTGAAAGTATAGGACCTTCAAGCGTAGAGAACATATAAAAAGTTGAAGCTAAAATCATAAATTTAATCAAAGGACTTTCTCTTAATTGCTCCCACTCACCCTTCATAGTAAGAAGTATATTAATAGCTGAACCCCAGCTAGGCAAAATAAGCACTACAGAAAAAACAGAACCCATAGTTTGCATCCAATCAGGCACGGTTGAGTAGATAAGATGGTGTCCACCAGCCCACAAATACACAAACATCAAGCCCCAAAATGAAAACAAAGAAAGCTTATAAGAAAAAATAGGCTGTCCGCTTTCTTTTGGTAAAAAATAATAAATTTGAGCGATAATCCCAACAGTAAACACAAAAGCCACAGCATTATGTCCATACCACCATTGCACCAAAGCATCATTTGTGCCAGCATACATAGAAATAGAATGCCACCAATTACCAAGTCCGGTTACAAAATAAGTTGGAACAGCCATATTGTTGAAAAGATAAAGCATAGCAATACCTAAAAAAGTCGCTATATAATACCAAAGTGAAATATAAAGCGTTTTTTCACGGCGAATTCCAATAAGTCCAAAAATGCTTACTCCCCAAAGCACCCAAACTAAAACCACAAGTATGTCAAGGGGCCATTCAAGTTCAGCGTATTCTTTAGAAGTAGAAACTCCAGCAAAAAGTGTAATTACAGCAATAACCATTAAAAGCATATAAAGCCAAAAATGAAGCTTACCAACAACCATTAAGAATTTTGACTCAGCCATACTTACCTTAAGAACCCTTTGCCCTATATAATACCAGGTTGCCCAAATTCCAGAAAGCATAAAGCCAAAGATAACTCCTGAGGTGTGAAGAGGACGAAGCCTTGAAAAGGTGCCGTATTCGCCTGCAAGATAATTTAAGTCCGGATATGCCATTTGAAAGGCTATGAGCGTGCCTATTGCCATACCCACTATACCAAACAAAATGGTAGAGAACATAAAGTATCTTGCAACCGTATAATCATAGTTTAATGCATTACTCGGGTGCATTGTTACTCCTTAAAAATTTGAAATGATATGGTATTATAGAATAAAAAATATATATTTTTTCTTAACTTTTGTTAATCAATGATTATCTTTTGAAAGTTTTTAATTAATTTTAATAATTTATTTTAATTTTATATAACAAAGTATCTTAAAATAAGTATTTATCTTAAATTTTTATATATATTTTTTGCAAATTAAATTCATTATTTTGAGTAAAAATGAAATATTTTATAAATTTTTGTAAAAATTTTATTTACTAACGAGAAAATTTCAAGGCAAGATAAAGATAATACACCCCATAAATAATGATAATGCCATAAGCAAGATAAAGATAAATTTTGCCTAGTTTTTCATTTAAAAAGCGAGAAAAAAAGTTTAAAAATAGCAAAGCAGGCAGGGTGAAAAGCCCAAAAACAAACATAATAAGAGCCGAATAAAAAAGATTTTTCTGACTCATACTTAAAGCAAGGTAAAAATACACCAAGCCACATGGCACAAAACCATTTAAAAAGCCCAAAAACATAGCATTTTTATAGCCTTTGAAATGGAATTTTTTTAACATTTTTTCTCGCAAGAAATGAAAGATAAAATTGCGTTCAAAAAAGGCAAGAAAATTCCCACGCACAAACATAGCCAAGCCAAGAAGCACCATAAAAACACCGAGTGTAAAAAAAAGTAGGCTTTGAGAAAAATGACTTATCATATTACCAAAGCTTGAAAACACAAGCCCTAAAAAGATATAAGCAAGTATTCTAAAACTATGATAAGTTAAAGAAAGTAGTAATGGGGATTTTTCTTTTGCATTCAGCCTTAAAAAAGCAAGATTTAATCCCGAACACATAGCATAGCAATGCGTAAAGCTTGAGAGCAAAGCTACGCTGATAAGAGCGAGAAAATCCACACTCACATCAAATTCACAAATTCTTCAAAGATATATTTACTCTCGTGCGGTCCGCTTGAACTTTCTGGGTGGTGCTGGACTGAGATAATAGGAAATTCTTTGTATCTTACGCCTTCTACATTGTCTCCAAAAAGATTGCGGTGAGTGATGATAGCCACTTGACAAAGTTCTTCTGGGACATTGTAGTTGTGATTTTGTGCGGTGATTTCAACCTTTTTATCTTGTAAATTAAGCACTGGGTGGTTTGCTCCGTGTTGTCCAAATTTCATCTTATAAGTTTCATAGCCAAAGGCATTGCTTAAAAGCTGGTGTCCTAAGCAAATTCCTAACATAGGCACCTTAGCTTCAGCTAGCTTTTTGATCTGCTTTATTTCTTGTTTTAAGATTTTAGGCTCACCTGGTCCGTTGCTTAAAAATACCCCATTGATTTCTTTTTTTTCAAAAAGTGAGATAAGTTCTTCTGCCTTGACATTATAAGGAAAGACTTTAACTTCTAAACCAGCACTGACAAGCTCATTAAGTATATTTTTTTTCACACCATAATCAATCACAGCTACTTTTTTACCAGCTTTTTGAGGCAGTTCATAGCTTTGAGTGCGTGCATTCCAAGCTCCTTGCTTGTGTGTATAAGCTTTTTTGGTGCTTACTAGAGCGACTAAGTTTTGTTCTTCTATACGAGCACTTTGCTCAAGTTTAGCTTTAAGCTCTTCTTTGCTTGAAAGCTCGGTTGAGATGATAGCCCTTAAGTTTCCCTCATCTCGTATAAGCTTCACCAAAGAGCGAGTATCTAGCTCACAAATACCTATTTTGCCATGCTTTTTAAGATAGGTACTTAAACTTTCTTTGGCTCTAAAATTTGAAAAGCTTTCATTAAGTTCACGAATGATAATCCCACTTGCAAAAACTTCCTTGCTTTCATTATCATCATCATTGGTACCAACTATGCCAATTTCTGGCATAGAAAAAACGATAAATTGCCCTGCATAACTTGGATCAGAAATGATTTCTTGATAGCCTGTCAAAGAAGTATTAAATACGAGCTCACCAAAAAAAGTCCCACCAGCTCCAAAGGCTTTTGCTGTTAAAAAAATATCATTTTCAAGGTAAATATAAGCTTTCATAGCATACCCTTTTTTTTAAGTTCTTCTTGATAGAGTTTATCAAAGACAAGCTCATATTCTTCAGAACCAGGTATAAGTTTTCTTTTATAATGGCTGATTTTTTCACTCACTTCATCTTCTATGCTCTCATAATTTTTCAAATAATTTTCTATGCTTGAAAAGATAAGATTTTTTACGCGATTTTCAGAAACGCTAAAATTAATAAAATCATTTTCTATAAAATCTTGCAAGATAAGATGAGCAAGGTTATTATGCCTATCTTCATTGTTTAAAATCACACCAAATTCGCCTGCAAGCTTTTTTTTGACAAGCCAAAACATATTTTTTCGATCAACTTGCATAAATTCCATTTCTTCTTCTTGTTCTTCTAAAAGCTCTTTTACGCGTTCATCAAGCTTTTTTTCTTGCAATAAATCAGCCTCTAAAAGTGCTTTTGCGTTATGATTGAGTTTGTCGATATTGTCTTTAAGCTCGACAAAGCTTGAATTTGAGATATCTAAGATGATTTTATTGGCTATATATGGGATATGAGGCATTTTGATACGCATAAATTTTCCTTTTTGTGTTGTTGTGATGAAATTATAAACTAAAATAAATAAAGAAGAATTAAAATAAAGTAAAAATCGAGCAGAAATTTAATAGCTCGTCTATTACCAAAAAAGATAAAGAAGAGATAGGATAGTAAAAAAAAGAAATTTTATTATTATTTACACCACAAAAATAAGCTTTATATTAACTATTATTTTGACTAATCAAGCCTGCTTTGATGATTATTTTTCGTATTTTATAAAGACTTGCTTTTAATTTTTCGTTTTATAATCCTTATTTTAAGAAAATAAAATCTTTTTATATCATTTTCAATTTGCCAACCAAAATAAGGTTTTTTCCTTGGAGCTTGTAAAAAAATGAGCGGACAATCTTTAATCTTAAGTTTCGTACTTTCTTGTTTGTATTCGAGCCAAACGCTAAACATCCATTCTGAAAAAAAGCCAAATATTCTTGCTGTATAGGTATCATAACTTTGAATTGGCACTTTAGGAGCAAGTGTGAAGAGGACGTCAAAAAGCCATTCGCAATACTCAAAGTATAAAGTTTTTTTCATGATCATCATATTTGCCATAGAAGTAGGATACTTACCGCTAAAAACGACTTTATCTAAAGCCTTTTGCATTTGAGGATATTTTTCTTGTATAATTTGAATACATAGATCAAGTTCATTCATTAAATTTAAATGTTTATAATCGTAATTATCTTTCCACCAAGGATTGAGTTTTATAATATCGTATTGTGGAATAATTTTATATAAATTTTCATCATCAAGTTTGAATTTTTTTAAAATTTTTGAATTTAAATTATGAGGATAAAAAATAGAGCCTGAAGAAAAACATTGCAAAAGTCTATATTTAAAGGCTTCAAAAGTAGAAAAGCAAAAAAATCGTCTATAATGAAATAATCCATAATAATCGGCTTCTAGGTTTTTGTAAGCCCAATAAATTGCAGTAAGTTCACAAAAGTTTGGATTAAAGCTCGAAATTTCTTGAGGAAATTTTTTTAGATCCGAAAGCTCTTGCTCTTTAGAATGTAAGCCCCCCCCCATGAGAATCTAAAATATCATCATCTCTTAAAAATTTCACATTTTGTTTTTCGCAGCTTTGTTTAAAATCATTCAAAACTTGAGGTTTTGCAATTTTAGCTCCTACAAAGATAGGTTGTAAAATACTACTAGCTATGAGTGGGGCAACTTTATGGTAGCAAACAAGAATTGTGATATTCATCTTATCTCCCAAAATCTAAAAATTTTATCTTTGGTATAGTTTTTTTCAAGCCACTAAAAAGTGGCTTGAAGTAGATTTAGTGTAGATTTTCCCACACTTTGCGTTTCCAAAGCACAGCAAAGACACTTAAGATCGCAAAGAAAATCATAATGTAAATTCCTAAGCTTTCTCGCTCTTCTTTCTTGCTATCGCCTACTTTTTCAAGGTAAGAAACAACTTGAGTTTGCGCAGCTTCATTTAGCCCAACTCTTGGCATAGCAGTGCCCGGAAGAAGTTTTTGAGTATTGTTGATGAAATTATGTAAATACTCATCACCTCTTGATCGTATCATCATAGAAAGATCAGGTGGGATAGAACCTAAATAGCCTTTTAAGTCCTCTTTTTTTGATGGGCTAGCAAAGCTATCATAACGCATATCATGGCATCTTCCACAACTTTCTATAAACATATTTTTATCTTTAGCAAAGCTAAGTTCTTTAGCGATTAAAGCGGTTTTCTCGCCTTCTGTTAAGTCTTCAAGCTTGGCGTATTTTATGTTGATTTCCTCGCTTGCTTTAGCTTCAAATTCAGTTTGGTATTGTTTGGCTATATCTTTAAGATAGGCGATCAAATCAGCGATATTTGCGTTTATTACCTCTGCTTGTTCTCCTGTAGTTTCAGCGTTATATGCTGTCATGAGGAAAGTGCCATCTGGGAATTTATGATCTACTTTTAAAGCAAGAGCTGGATTTAAGATCAAAGCAGCTAAAAACTTCTCATCATAAATAGCTCCAGCTGAGCTTAGATCAGGTGGGATTACACCTAAAGTTGAGTCTGTAATCGCTCCTTCAATCCCAGCTGTTTTAAGCCCATGGCATGCGATACAGTTTGACATAAATATTTCCGCACCCTTGCTTGAATCACCTTTTGCAAAGTCTATCTTTGCAACTTCGCCCCACAAGGCTTTATTTTGCTCTAGGCTTAACTTTGCTTTATCTACAGCGTTTTGGGCTGAGTTTTGCTTATCATAAGCTGCTTTAAGCGTAAGAAGCGAGCTTTCATTTTCATCAAGCTGAAGTTTAGCTTGAAGCTCTTCAAAAGAAAGGTTTAAGCTCAAGTCTTTCTTTGCTTTTTCAAGTTCATTTTGAGCATTTTTTAAGTCTGCTTCTTTTTGAGCTAAAACAAGTTCAGCAAAGCTGATATCCTCTTGCTCGAAGTTAAAATTTGCCGGCGTTGTGTGAGGTTTTAAAACAGAGTGCGCGTAAGGCTCAACTCCCCAATACACAAGGGCTGTAAAACACGCTACAACTAAAAAGATTTTAAATTCTCTCATTTTACACCACCTTGTTCAAATTCTTTTTGCTCCGCTTTTGTGATAAGTGGTAAGATCACTAAAAGTAAGAGTAAAAATACTATAGAAGCAACAAAGCCAACCCAAGCATTTACGCCTGTTGGAGGCAGTTTGCCATACACAGTTAAAACGATAAGATCAAGTAAAAGCACCCAAAACCATATAAAGAATTTACCTCTTGCATGGGCTGGTTTTACAACCTCACTTCGATCAAGCCAAGGTAAGAGGAAGAAAATGATTTGAGCGATACCAAAGGCAGCTAAACCTATATCAAAGGCTGAGATTGTTGCAAAGCCAAGATTGATATCAAAGAAAAAGCCTCTTAAAACCTCATAACTCCACAAAAAATACCATTCTGGATAAATATGAGCTGGTGTTTTTAAAGAATCAGCTGGATCAAAGTTGATTGGATCCATCGCAAAGCCGAATTTAAAGCTTACGAGATAGAAAAAGAAAATCATAAATAAGCTTATATACATAAAGTCCTTACTTAAAAAAGCAGGCCAAAAAGGAATGACTTTTGAGCCTTTAGTATCGCCATTTTTGTATTTTTCAGCTTCTATGTCAAAGTCAAGTTCTTCTGCGATTTCATTATTAACATGTGGGATTCTTAAAGAATAAAAGTGAAAGACTATAATCATAATGATAACGATAGGAAGTAAGCATACATGAAGCATAAAAAAGCGAGTTAAGGTTGGATCACTTACCGCATAATCCCCTCTAATCCAAACAACCAAAGCATCACCTATAAAAGGCACACCGCCAAAAAGATTAGTAATAACCTGAGCCGCCCAGTAACTCATCTGTCCCCAAGGAAGCATATAACCACTAAAGGCTTCAGCTGAAAATACCACAAATAAAAGCATACCGCTTAGCCAAATCATCTCCCTGCCTCTTTTATAAGAACCATAATAAATTCCTGTAAGCATGTGTATATAGATGATTAAAAAGATCACAGAAGCAGCAACGCCATGCATATGACGCCAAAGCCAGCCGTATTCAACCTCTTGCATAATGGTTTTATTCACGCTATCAAAGGCTAAAGCAGTATCTGGTTTATAATACATCACCAAAAGCAAGCCTGTTACAAAGAGTATGGTAAAAAGCACGGTTAAAATCACACCCATAGCCCAAAGGAAGTTGATTTGCTTTGGTATCCAATACTCTATCATTAAGACATTCATTAATTTTTTTACAGCCAAACGTTGATCAAGCCAATCAACAAAACCTTCAGCTTTTCTAATATGAGCCATCTTACACCTCCGCTATCATTTTTTGATATTCAGGACCTTCTTCGCCTAAAACAAGCTTAGTCCCGTCTATTTTAAAAGGAGGTATGTCAAGTGGTCTTGGCGGTGGTCCAAAGACATTTTTACCGCTTACATCAAACTCACCACCATGACAGGCGCATTTAAACAAGCCCTCACTTGGTGCAAAAGCTGGAATACAGCCCAAATGCGTGCAAAGTCCTATCACAACGGTATAAGCAGCATTATCTACGATCACATCTCTTTTGCTATCTTTTGCCATATTGGCATCTTTTTTGAGAATGAAGATAGGCTTTTTACGCCATTCTATCGTTCTTAACTCCCCTTCTTGCATGGGTGAAAGATCCACCGTCGTAAAGCCAGCTGCACGAACGCTTGGTAAGGGATCCCAAGTCTTTTTCATCGCCACAAGGCTAAAAGCCCCGCCCACAGCAGCTACAGCACCAAAGCTCAAACCTATAAAGCTTCGCCTACTTTCTGAAGTAGCCATGTTTTTTCCTTTCTTATTTTGTCTAAAAATTTACAATACTTATAAGTGTAGCGAAAATTAAATAAATTTTTTCTTTTTCTTGTGATTTTAAAATATAAGAAAGTATTATATACCACAATTTTATAAATTATAAAAGCAAAATATGCAAAAAGCACATTTGGAACATTTTTACTAAAAATTTGGTTTAATTAAAAATTTGTTATAATTTTTTAAACCAACAACAAAAAGGATAGCAAACGATATGAATCAAAAAGAACTGATAGCAAATTTTAAAGAAAAAGCTGAGCTTTCATGGCTTTGTTTTCAAGATCTTAGGGTAAAAAATTTTAAAGGTTCGGTAAGCGCTTTGCAGGCTGAGGATTTTTGGCAAAATTATGATTTGCTTGATTTTGAAGATGATAAAAGTTCTGGTTTTAGTGCGAGTTTATTGCAACATAAAACAAGTTTAGAATTGATCATGGCTATTCGAGGAAGTAAGTTTGAAAGTAGCGATATAGATCTTGCAAAGCTTTTTAGCATAAAAAATCTTGATGATTTAGCCAGCGGGCAATTTTTGAAAAAGGATTTTGCTGCAGACTATGAAATAGCAACGGGTCGTATTTGTCAAGCACATTATGAAAGTCTTATTCATTTTTATCTTAAAAATAAGCCGCGTATTACAGGTGCTTTAAGTGTTTGTGGCTCATCTTTGGGTGGGGCTTTAGCACAAATGCTTTGCTTAAGTTTTGATGAGAGCGAATTTAAAAGTCTTTATACCTTTAATGCACCAGGAGTTACAAGCTTAGTTCCACCTTATACTGAGATAATAAAACTAGAAGAAAATTTTGACATACAAGCTTTTATGAGTTCTTACACCCCTTATTTTCAGTTTAAAGATAAGACGCAGATATTTCAAAATATCCAAGAAGAGCTTGAAAAGCTTAAAGAGCAAAAATACTTTTCTTATGTAGCTATATCAGCTTTTGATAAAAAGCCATTTTGCGTTAAGCTAGAAGAGGGTTTGGCTTTAGCTTATATGCGTTTGATTGAAAATTATCATTTTTTTACTCAAAATAAAAAAGCAAAAATAAGCTTAAATCATCAAATTTTTCACCTAGAAAGCACAGAAAATCTTTACAACACTAAAGGACAAAAACTCCAAACCATAGAAAGTTCTATCTTTGAGGCTATTATTTCTCGTTTAAATATCAAATTAGGCTTTAATCATATCAATAAAGCTTGCGAGCCCTTGAAGCTTTATAGCATTAATATAGGAAAAAAGGCTCATTCTATCATTCCTTTTGCAAAGACACTTTATTTGTTTTCTTATCTTAAAGAAAATGAACTTGATACTATAGAAAAGCTTAATATAGCGATGATTTTAGCCAATAAATTTGAGCTTGAAAGAAACAATTATGAGGATATGAAAAGCTATAAAAATGATAAAAATAAAGACAAAATAAGCTTAAAATCCCCTATGAAAGTTATTCTTGAAGATATTATGCAACAAGTTATGCACAATGCAAATTTGAAAAAAGACTTTGAAAGCGTTTATAAAAAAGAGATTGGCGACGTAAAAAACTTTGTAAAAGAAGAAAATTTTATCGATATTTTGCTTTGTTTAGAAAGGGCAAAGATATTTTTAAAGCCTAGCTTTGTTTAAAATAAGGCTTTTTGATAAAAGTCTTACTCAAGTGCGTTGAATGCTGAGTTTAAGAGCATTATTTTCTTGTGTGAAAGTATAACTAAGCTCATCACTTTGAAAAGAAATTTCTTGTTTTATTTTGGCTGAATTTGGTTTTTCGTGAAGTTGCCTAAGCATTAAGCCAAGCTCTTTTTGGGCGAGTATTTTTAAAGACATACCCATACCGTGATTTAAATTTTTAATAAATTTACCATCAACCTCACTTTCATCTTCTATCATGATTAACTTTGCCTTAAAGCCTAAATTTTCAAGCTTTTCAAAAAGCTCTATTTTAACACTTGGTGGCATAAAATCAAAATCTTGTGCTGAGTGATACGACACGATCAAGGGCTTTTTATGCAAAGCTTGGGTGTGTAAATGCTCATCATCTAAGATATTGCGGATTCTATGATATGCGTTTTTGAAGTGATTTTTAGAGTATTGATTTGAAGTAAAATGTGTCTTGGTTGATCCTGAAATAACAAGATGTTGATACCAAGAATGTAAAGAAAATTCAGCTTGCGTGATATAATCAAGCTCTTTTAAAAAGCCAAAAAGCCTTAAAGGAATTTGAATATAAGCTGAATTTTCGATCACGCCATCGATTAGCCATGGAGCGATTTTCGCACACAAAAGTGCCAAATAGCCGCCATGAGATGACCCAAAAGCAATGATTTTTGCCTCTTTTGCAAGTTCAAAAGGTGGATTTTGGCTTTTATATACAAAAGAGCATTACAAATATCCATAGCCTGCATAAGCCCAAAGTTTTGATACTCATTTTTGCGCGGATTTAAGCTTGTATGAATGTAAAGTTTAGCATCTTCTTTAAGTTCTTTTGCGTCTTTAAGCATTTGCATTTGTGCGCTTAAGTCATTAAACACCCTTTTAATATCAGCTTGCGTAAGTTCATCTTGGCTGAGCTCTTGTGGCACTTTTATCTTAAGAGCTTCGCACGCACTTTGAATAATTAAGCGATCTATCGTATCAAAATAAAATTTCGCTCCAGTTTGCGGACGAGAGCCTATACAATGATAATCCACGCTTAAAACAGCTACATTATACTCTTTAACCAAAAATTCACTTAAATGCTTGATATATTCTTCATCATTATCCTCGCCAAGTCCAGCGATAAAGATAAATATATCCTTCATCTGCTTTTCATCATCAAAATACACCTTAAATTCAAGCTTATTTTCTCTTTTTATATCAAGCTCTATATCATCACAACTTTGTATTTCATAATGCTTTGTAAGGATCATTTCTCAGCCTTTTTGCTTCTCATCTTAAGATAAATTTGCAAAATATCAATGGCTGCTGGAGTGATACCGCTGATCTGTGAGGCGGCAAATAATGTTGGTGGAGCAAATTTGACAAGCTTTTCAACCACTTCATTGCTTAGCCCACTAATGCCTTTAAAATCAAAATCACTTGGAATTTCAAGCTCATATAAGCTTTTCATCTTTTGAATTTGATCTTTTTGCATGCTGATGTAGTGATAATACTTTGCCTCGCTTAAAATTTCATTTAAAGAATATTCATCCATTTGTTCAAAAATCAAACCAAGCTTTTTAAGTTTTTCTTTAGTAAAACTAGAGCGAGCCACTATCTTTTGCAAGGAGATGATGGAGCTTATCTTTTCTTCATTTATACTGGCTAAAAACTCGTTGTTTTGGGTATTTGGCGTCCATTCATTTTCTAGTAGATAGTTTAAGCCTTTGTGTAAATTTGACTTGATATTTTGAGTGAAGTTAAAATCTGCCTCATTTAGAAGCTTAAAATTATAACCATAATGAGAAAGTCTAACAATAGCATTTTCCTCGCGTAAAAGCAAGCGGTATTCAGCCCTTGAAGTAAACATTCTATAAGGTTCTTTTGTGCCTTTTATAACCAAATCATCTATCATCACACCTATATAGCCCTCATCTCGCCTTAATATAAAGGCTTCTTTTTCATCAAGGGCTAAAACAGCATTAATGCCAGCCATAAAACCTTGTGCCGCAGCTTCTTCATAGCCTGTAGTGCCATTAATCTGTCCTGCGAGGTAAAGCCCTTTTATGTTTTTTGTTTCAAGGCTGTGTTTAAGCTGGGTTGGTTCAGCATAATCATATTCTATAGCATAACCAAAACGCGTTATTTTAGCATTTTCAAAGCCTTGTATGCTTTGAAGCATAGCTACTTGCACCTCATAAGGCAAGGAGGTTGAAAAGCCGTTGATATAGTATTCTGTAGCTTCTTTAGTTTGTGGCTCGATGAAAAGATGATGACTTGTTTTATCAGCAAAGCGGTTGATTTTATCTTCAATAGAAGGACAATACCTAGGACCCACGCCCTCAATCTGTCCTGTAAAAAGTGGTGCTTTATCAAAATTTGAGCGTATGATATGATGTGTTTGCTCGTTTGTACGTGCTATAAAGCAAGGAAGTTGCTTTGGAGCAAAGTTTTTGGTGCGAAAGCTAAAAGGTTTTGGCTTTTCATCGCCATGCTGAATTTCAAGCTTTGAAAAATCAATACTTGAAGCTGCCACCCTAGGACAAGTGCCTGTTTTGAGTCTACCAAGAGTAAGTCCTAAGTCTTTTAAAGAGTGAGAGAGCTTATAAGAAGGCATTTCTCCAACCCTGCCAGCTTCTATTTTTTGCGTGCCAACATGGATAAGCCCACTTAAAAAAGTCCCTGTAGTGATGATGAGTTTTGAGCTAAAATATACATTATGTAAGTTTGTCTTTACACCTTTGATCTCGCCGTTTTGGCTTAGAATTTCTAGGGCTTGTTCTTGAGAAATTTGTAAATTTTTTAAGGCAAAAAGCTTGTTTCTAGCGATGATTTTATAACGATCCATATCAATTTGAGCGCGCGAGCCTCTTACAGCTACGCCCTTGCTTTCATTAAGAATGCGAAACTGAATGCCAGCCTCATCAGTGATCTCACCCATAAGCCCACCCATAGCGTCAAGCTCTTTGACTAAATGTCCTTTAGCAAGTCCACCAACAGCTGGATTGCAACTTGCTGCACCGATTTGTTCTATAAGTGTGGTTAAAAGTAGGGTTTTTTTACCCATTCTAGCAGCAGCTGCACTTGCTTCAATGCCTGCATGTCCTCCACCTATAACGATAATGTCAAAAGTATGCAATTTTTTTCCTTTTAAAATGCAAAATTTAGAATATATACTATGTGTTTGTTTTAAACCATTTTTCCGTATTTTGTTTTTTAGCACCTTGTACGCAAGTTTTAAAGGTGCTGTTTTGCTTGAATTATGCTTAAATAAGGCTAAAATTAAGCACTTAAGCGGAAGAAATTGTAGCTGATTTTACTTTTAAAAGTTCTTAATGTATGTGAAAATAAGTAGCAAAGTATAAAACAAAAAACAAAAAAGGGTAAGAAACTTATGAGAAAACACCGAGCTTTTATCACAAAAGAAGCAAATAGCACTTTCAAAATATTTTTTAATCTGCAAGAGCTATTTTAAAATAGCTCTCATAAATGCTTAATGCACTGAAATTTGATCTTTGATTTGCTCAAAAACTTTATCGCCTATGCCTTTGACTTTTTTCAACTCTTCGACAGAAGTGAAGTTTTGATCTGCCCTATATTCAAGTATAGCTTTAGCCCTTGTTTCACCTATACCCTTAAGAGCTTTTAACTCTTCTAAGCTTGCTGTATTGATATTTACAGCTGCACATAAAAAGCCCACAAAGGCAAACAAGAAAAATAGAATTTTCTTCATCTTCACTCCTTCAAAATTTTGATAATTAAAAATATTATTTCATAAACTTACTTAAAAAGAAGTGCGAAAATGAAAATGAGTTAAATTTATGTAAAAAACTTACCAAAGGTTACATTTTTTAAGCTTGATTTATCACAGCAAGAATTTTTTCACATACTCTTCTTGGTTCTTTATCTTTATAAATAGGGCGTCCAACGACTATAAAATCGCTTAGAGCAATTTTAGCAAATTCAAGATCAGCCACTCTTTTTTGATCATCATTTGCTTCTTTAAAAGGACGAATGCCCGGCGTTAGGGTAAGAAATTTTTCATTGGTATGCTCTTTAATCATCTTACTTTCAAAAGCCGAACACACCATGCCATCAAGTCCAGCTTCATAGGCAAGCCTTGAAAAGCTAACAACTGCTTGATTGATATCTTGCTTATAAATTTGCTTAAAGCTTTGTTCATCAAAGCTTGTAAGAGCTGATACGCCTAACACTAAAGGGCGAGAAGGAAGGGTGTTTAAAGTATCCATACACTCACTTAATGCTGTTTTTCCAGCGCTTGCATGCAAATTTATCATATCAACTCCTAAATTTGCAAGCTCTTTGCAAGCATCACTCATAGTATTTGGTATATCATAAAGCTTTAAATCTAAAAAAAGCTTAAAATCAAGCTTTTTAAGCTCCTCAAGCAAAGCTTTGCCATCTCTATAAAAGCTTCTCATACCCACTTTCAGCCATAGACTAAGCCCTTGTAGCTCTTTGGCTAATTTTATGCACTCATTAAAACTTGCCACATCAAGCGCTACACAAAGTTTCATTTTTTCGCCTTTATAATCGTATCAAGCACAGCATTAATGAGCTTTGAGGAGTTTTCATTGCCAAGTTCTTTGCCAAGTTCTATGGCTTCATTAATGATGATAGCTTTATCTGTATCACTAAAAAGCAGTTCATACACACTTAAACGAAGTATCGCAAGTTCTACTTTACTGAGGCGATCAAATTCTTTAAGATTGGCTTGCAAATTCGTATCTAAGGCATTTAAATTCGCTTTTACACCATCATATAAAGCCAGAGCAAAGCTTTTTTGCTCGTTGCGAATTTTATTTTGTTCTAAAAATTCATCGATAAAAGCTTGATTTTCTCCGCTTAAATCGCTTGCATAAAGTAGCGAAACCACACTTTTTCGTGCTTGATGACGCGTCGCCATTTTAGCCCTTGAAGCTTTGTTTGAGATTTAGAATTTCTATTAAAGTTGTCATCGCCTCAAAGCCTTTATTTCCAGCTTTTGATCCGGCTCGCTCGATAGCTTGCTCGATAGTATCAGTAGTAAGCACGCCAAAACTTACCGGCACTTGATGTGCCAAGCTTACATTGGCTATACCCTTAGTCGTTTCAGCTGAAACATAGTCAAAATGGGGTGTTGAGCCACGAATAACTGCTCCAACGCAAGCTATAGCGTCAAATTTCTTGCTTTCAATCGCCATTTTAAGCACGAAAGGGATTTCAAAGGCTCCGGGCACAAGTATGAGGCTGAGATTTTCTTCCTTGCCTCCATGTCTTAAAAAAGCATCCTTTGCTCCCTCAACCAAACGATCAGTGATGATGTGATTAAACCTTGCATTGATGATAGCGATTTTTTCACTTCCTTTAAGGGCTAGTTTTCCTTCTAAAATTTTCATTAATAATTCTCCTTAATTAAGCTAAATAAACGCAAATTCTAGCACAATTTAAACTAAAAATTGCTGAATTTAACTATGTATAATAATGGTACTACTCATTCTTGTTTTAAAATTTTAATTACTAAAATTTATTTATTAATCAAAGGCAACTTATAGTAATTTTTTAGTAATTTTCTATATTCCAAATTTCAAAAAATTCTTTTATTAGTCTTTCTGTGCGCTTAGAAATTTCCTCCTCATTCCATTGCTCTATATCAAGCAACTCTTTTGTGATAAGCAAATCAGCACAACTTTTTATATATTTATCTTCTTTTCCATTCCCGTTAAGTTTTATTTTCCAAGAACTATTTTTTATAGTGCTATTAAGCGAACGTGTTAGCAAAGTCATATTGCCAATTTGATAAATTAAGCTTCTAGCATACTCTTCATTTTGTCCTATATTTTCCCAGTTATTTTGCCATTTTTGAGGCATTAAATGTTCTAGGGTATATTCATAGCAAAGTTCTATAATATCTTGCTTATTTTTATTTTTAAACCGTCTATAAAGTTCAATCCAAAATAAAACTAAAGTAGCTTTGCCATTTTTAATATTAAAATCTTTAGAGATTAAAGATTCTTTGACTTTATCTTGTTTTGGTATTTCATCTTTTAAATTATTTAAGATTGAATCGTATGCATTATTTTTATTAATTATTTGAGCAAGTTTTGCAAAAATTTTATTATAACCTTTGGTTGTGGAAGCACAAAGCCATCGATACAAAATAAAACATTCTAATAATTTAAAACATAAGTGTAAATTTTCTTTATCTTTTAATATTGCTTTCAATTTGAGAAGTAAAGGGGCAATTGTATTTGTTTCTGTAATTTTTAAGATGTGAAATAACTTTAATTCAGGATTTTTAAAATTTAAGGTCATATTTTTATCGATTTTTGGAAAATCTTGGTAAATCAAAGCATATTCTTTCAATTTTTGTAAAAACTTTTTTAAACTGTCTTTATTGAAATTTTTAATTTGTTCCTTATATAAATTACTTAAATATTCAAGAGAACTATCTGCATCAAAAAAACCTTCTATTACGGCAAAAGCATGCAGAAATATTTCGCTTCTTGTTCGTTTTACTCTACCGGTAGAAAGCTCTTCTTGCCAAAAATCAATTGTATTTTCTACTTCAAATATATCTTCCCAGTACTCTTTATAAAGTTCTTCATAGTTTGTTTCTAGTGCTATAGCTTTATCAAAGAGTGCATTTTTAATAATATCACTTGCAGTAAGTTTTACTCCTGTGCTATTAATAGAGTCAAAGATTTGTTGTTCATCTTCATCTTTTTCTAAATTAATGACAACCCAAAGTTGGGAATTTAAAATATAATCTAAAAATTTTCTTGACTCTTCTAATCCTTCTACCCTTATTGTAAAATATTGATAGCACGCATGAAGTCTACTCTTTTCATTTTTTTCTATGGAATTGAAATTTGTAGCTTTTAAAATTCTATCAAAACTAATTTTGTCAATTTTAGAATGTTCAATTTTTGCATTTTTGTCTTTTGTTGGTCTTCTATAAAGATAGTTCGCATAATCTGCTTTATCGCCATCATCAAGCTTATCATAAAGTGCTTTAACAAGAATGGAAAAACTTGTGAGTCTTTGTTGCCCATCAATGAGACTTCTTTTAGAGCCTTCACCTGCATTTGTTGTTAGCTGTTTAAGAATGATAGAGCCTAAAAAATGTTCTTTTTGCCTTTTAAAACTCTCTAACAAATCATCAAAAAATTGTTCCCATTGTTCTTCTTTCCAAACATACGCTCTTTGAAAAAAAGGGATTATAATGAGTTCTTCATTTTGCATAAACCCAAAATTACTTTCATTTGCCTTCATGAATATTGTCCTTATTTTAAATATCTAATTTTTTCATCTATGTCCAAAAGCAGATTTACACAAGCTTTTAGCCTAGCTGGAGTGAGTTGATTATCCCCGTCACATAAAGCTTCACAAGGGTTTATATGGGTTTCAAAGAAAAAGCCATCAACGCCAACTGCAGCAGCAGCTCTTGCTAGAGGCTCTATAAATTCGCTTTTTCCACTGCTTTTTCCTCCGCCAAGTCCGGGCATTTGCACGCTATGTGTAGCATCAAACACCACAGGAGCAAACTCACGCATGATAACTAAACTCCTCATATCCACGACTAAATTCCCATAACCAAAGCTTGAGCCTCGCTCTGCTACAAAAACGCCATTTTTTGCAGCTGCTTCATAGCCTTCATTTACTTCGCCTCTTGTTTGAAGCACTTTTTTTACGCTGTATCTAATGTCATTTGGGCTTAAAAATTGTCCTTTTTTGATATTTACCTTTGCTCTTGTTTGTGCTGCTGCGACAAGCAAGTCAGTTTGTCTGCATAAAAAGGCTGGAATTTGAAGCACATCTACTACCTCAGCTACAGGTTTTGCTTGACTGCTTTCGTGTATATCAGTAAGGATTTTCATACCAAATTCAGCTTTTACAGCCTCTAAGATACGCAAACCTTCATCAAGTCCTACCCCTCTAAAGCTTTCTATGCTGGTGCGATTTGCCTTATCAAAGCTTGATTTAAAATAAAAGTCTATCTTTTCGTCATTTGCCAAGTCCTTTAAAGCCTCAGCCACGCTAAAAACAAGCTCTTTACTCTCTATC
This sequence comes from Campylobacter sp. MIT 12-5580, assembly GCF_005406235.1. Lineage (NCBI taxonomy): Bacteria > Pseudomonadati > Campylobacterota > Epsilonproteobacteria > Campylobacterales > Campylobacteraceae > Campylobacter > Campylobacter sp. MIT 12-5580. The sequence continues at coordinate 290,887 of NZ_NXLK01000002.1, read as the reverse complement.
GCGCAAGGTCCAGCTATAAGTATCATCTTTTGCATTTTACTTCCTTTTTACTAAAATAAGTCCTCCAAAAATAATGCCTATTATACCCATAAAAACCATAAAACTTGGTAAATCATCACCCAAAAATAAGCCTATGATTAAAGAAAAAACAACATCTAAATAACTCACTCCAGCCACTATTCCAGCTTTTTTAGCCACTCCATACGCTTTGGTAATATGAATTTGATAAATGGTGCCTAAAACGCCCATAATGATGATAAATATCCACGCTTTTAAGCTTGGTATAACAAAAGGAGCGATGATAAAATCAAGCTCTTTTGGAGCGTAAAATTCGCCTACAAGCATAGAAATAGCAGGCATTATCGCGCCTATAAGTATAAAAGAAAAGGCGATTTTTTCTGTAGGATAAAATTTTCTAAGCTGTCTTACACTAGTCAGTGCTAGGGCTGCGAAAAACCCGCTAAGCACGCCTAAACTTGAGTTTTTTAGATCAAAACCAGTGTGATTAGCAGTGTTTGCCCAAGGTTGAGATACGAGCAAAACGCCCCCAAAGGCGATAAGTATGGCAAAAATGCCCTTTAAGCCTATATTTTCTTTAAAGACAAAAAAAGCGATAAGTGTGATGAAAATGGGCGAGGTTTTTTGAAAGGCAAACGCCCCACCTAAAGAGATATGAGATACATTATAAAAAAACAGATACAAAGAAAGTGTGCCAACAACACCACGAAACACCAAAAGCCAAAAATGCCCCTCTTCTTTGTGAATTTTAAGCTTACTAATCATATAAAGCATAAAAAAAACGCCTATGATATTGCGAAAAAACATAATTTCTATGCTTGGCAGTTCTTCGCTTAAGATTTTTGCGCACGCTCCAACTAAAGCAAAGTCAAGACAAGCTATCACCATAAAATACACGCCTAAATTATGTTTTATCACTCTTAGCATTTTTTTCCTTTTTTTTAAAAAAGCTTCATTATAACTAAGCTTTATGAAATTTTTGCTTTAAATTTGGTGGTAATTTTTAAACAAATTTTTTATGAGATATAAAATCAATCAAGTATAGCAAAAAAGATAATAAATATATTATCAAGAACAAATAGCATAAAAACTGGGATTACAAAAAAAGTGATAAACATAAAAACAAAAAATCGCACTAAGGTTTTAGCAAATTCTTTGCGTTTAAGCTTTAAGATAAAAGGATCAAAATGCAACTCATCAAAGTCTTTAAAAGCCTTTGCAAAACGTGCATAAAAGATATTGTGGCTGTGATTTAAAAGCAAATTTTGGGTATTTTGCTTGGCAAAGTCTTTAAAATACTCTATAAATTTAAGAGCGTTTTTTAAAGGAAGAGCCTTTGGAAATTCCTGTATTTCTTGCCAAACTTCATCTTTGAATTTAAAGACTTTTTGCTGATTAAGATTGATTTTATATAAAGTTTCATTTCTTTCATATTCATAAAAGATTACAAACTCATTTTTAGCAAGGATAATGAGGGTTTTTCTTAGATTAAAAAAGGGATTAAGCCTTAAAACAAGGCTTACAAAAGCTTGCACGAGCAAAGAAAGAAAAATGACTAAAATACAATCTGTTAGAAAATAATCCAGTGGTTCTACCTTTGCAGGTATTCCTCGCGACATTTCTAAGGCTGCAAGAAAGCTAAAACATACTAGGCTTATAAAAAAAGGCTTCATTCTTTTGCTTTATTTAAATTCCTTGTAAAATACATCGCAAGATATAGAGCAAACATAGCGATAATACTTCCTATAAGCAAGGCAAAATCACTTTGATACAGCATTAAAAGCAAGCAAATATACAGCATTAAAAGCACCGCGCACATAAGCAGGGCAAAGCTTTTTTGCCCTAGCACGCTTAAGGTATAAAGGCTGATTGGTAAAATCACACATAGGCTTGAGATACAATACGCACTCAAAAAGCCCAAATGCTCGCTAAAAGATAAAAGCGTAAGATAAAAGATCACCAAAGATGCCCCAACTAAAGCGTATTGGATCAAAAGGATTTCTTTTTTAGATACTAGCTCACATAAAAATAAAGTCAAAAGCGTTAAAGCGATGAAAAAATAAGCGTATTTTATACTTCTTTCAATCAAGCGGTATTCATTAATGCTATCATCATGTAAGACAATCCTTACACGCTCTTGTCCGCTTGATTTAAGATCATAATTAGCATTAAAGCCATTTTTATCGATACTATAACTTTGTGGTAAAAACTTTTCAAAGCTTGGTGAAGTGTGGTTTGAGTTTATGATGATATGTCTTTCTACGCCACCAAAGAAGAAGTCTAGCTGGTTTGCAGTTTTAAATTCAAACCTCATTTGCACTTTAAACTCTACACCTTTATCTTGCAGATCGCTTTGATCTTGTAAATTTAAATCAAAACCTATTATACCTCCATCGTTTCTTAAGTCTTTTAAATCTATTAACTTGCCATTGATTTCTAGCTTTGTATTTTTAGCTTTTAAAGAATCAATCGAAAAATAAGATATAGAGTTGTCTAATTGTATCGTGCCTCTTTGAGCTTGATAGTCTTTAAACTCGTCTTTGCTTAGGATAAAACTTGCATTTACATCCACAAAAGCATTGCCAACAAAGGCTTTATAAAGCCCTTTGCTTCTTTGCTGCCTTTGCAAATTTACAAAGACTTCAAGTTCATCAGGGCTGTAAGTTTTTGCCAAAGCATCTGCTTTATTAGAATGCAATGAAAGCAATGGAGTAAGCTCAAAAACTTCTTGTCCATTCCAAGAGTCACTTATCTCCTCTTGCACTTTTTTAGCTGAAGTTAATCTTTCTTGCAAAATATCATCAGTAAAAAATAAAGGCACAAGCAAGCCAAAAGAGATCAAAAAGAGCCAAAATGCCTTTAGACTATAAGTTGTTAAGTTTTTTTGTTTTTGATTTTGCTCAAAATACTCTTGCAAATTTGACATTTTTAGCCTTTAAATTATGAAATTCAAGGCAAAATTATAACCAAAACTAGCTTAAATTTAAGACAAATTTTATATAATCATAAAAAAATATAACTTAGGAAAAAAATTGCAAAAAATCATACTCATAGGCAAACCAAATGTTGGTAAATCAAGCCTTTTTAATAAAATCATCAAAAAACGTCTAGCCATAACTAGCGATATAGCAGGCACGACAAGAGATACAAACAAGGCAGAGTGTGAAATTTTGGGTAAAAAAGCCTTGCTTATCGATAGTGGTGGGCTTGATGAGAGTAATGAGCTTTTCAAAGCTGTGCAAAAAAATACACTAAAAAGAGCTCAAAATGCTGATATTATTCTTTATCTAGTTGATGGTAAAAAACTGCCTGATGATGAGGATAAAGCCTTTTTTTATAAGCTTAAAAAGCTAAATAAGCCTATGGCTTTAGTGATTAATAAGGTAGATAATAAAAAAGATGAAGAAAGAGCTTGGGAATTTGTAAATTTTGGGCTCAAAGAAATTTTTAATATCTCTGTAGCTCACAACACAGGCTTTGATGAACTTTATGAATGGCTTGCTTCTTTACTTCACGAGCCTTTTTTACAAGCTGATGAAGAAGAAAATTTAGAGGATTTTTTAGAACATTTTGAGCAAAATCAAGAAGGAGAATTTGAGTTTAAAAATATCGATGAAAATCACATCAAAGTTGGTATAGTAGGACGCGTAAATGTTGGTAAATCAAGTCTTTTAAATGCTTTAGTTAAAAGCGAGCGAAGTGTAGTAAGTGAAGTGGCTGGAACCACCATTGATCCAGTGAATGAAAGCTTAGAATATAAGGGTAAAATCATAGAATTTGTAGATACTGCAGGCATTAGAAAAAGAGGGAAAATCGCTGGACTTGAACGCTTTGCCTTAAACAGAACTGAAAAAATGCTAGAACAAGCACAAATTGCTCTTTTAGTGCTTGATTTAAACGAGGGCTTTAATGAACTTGATGAACGCATAGCTGGGCTTATCAGCAAGCATTATCTAGGCGTTATCATCGTGCTTAATAAAATCGATATTAGCGAGTATGAATATGATAAAGTCATCAAAGAACTTAAGCTTGATCGCTTTAAATTCCTTGCCTTTGCACCAATTATTAGCATATCAGCCAAAAGTGGTAAAAGAGTGGGGAATTTGCTTGATAAAATCCTAGAAGTCTTTGAAAACTTCACCCAAAAAATCCCTACTTCAAAGCTAAACGAACTTATACAAAATGCGACAAAAGCTCACCCCTTACCGCATGATAAGGGAAAATTAGTTAAAATTTATTATGCGGTGCAGTATGACTTAGCTCCACCAAAAATAGCCCTTGTGATGAACCGTCCTAAAGCCTTGCATTTTAGTTATAAGCGTTATTTGCAAAATCAAATCCGCAAGAGCTTTAAGTTAGACGGCGTGCCTTTAATCCTAGCCAGTCGTAAAAAAGGCGAAAAAGATGAAGCATAATATCATCTTAATCGGCTTTATGGGTTGTGGCAAAAGTACCATAGCTAAGGCTTTAGCTAAAAAGCTTAATTATAAACTTTTAGATACAGACGCCTTTATAGAGCAAAAAAATCAAGCTAAGATTAAAGAACTTTTTGAAACTAAGGGCGAGGACTTTTTTAGAAATGAAGAAAAAGCCCTAGCACAAGAATTACACAATTTCAAAAACTATGTCATCGCCACAGGTGGAGGCTTTCATAAGGCTTTGCTTGAGGATAATAACCAATATGTGGTGTATTTAAAAGCTCATTTTAACTATATCAAAGCTCGTTTAAGCAAAACTAGCCTTGAAAAACGCCCCTTGTTTAAAGATGAAAAAAAAGCAAGAGCACTTTACAAAGAAAGGCTAGCAGAGTATGAAAGCAAGGCAAATTTAATCATTTGCACCGAACACAAAAGCGTTTTACAAATCGTTACAGAAATCATGAAAGGGTATAAATGAGAATTTTAACAGGAATTCAGCCAAGTGGAAATTTGCATTTGGGAAATTATTTTGGCTCGATTAAAGCCATGCTTGAGGCTCAAGATAAGGAGGATATGTTTATTTTCATCGCTGATTATCATGCAATGACAAGCGTGCAAGATGGCACAAAGCTTTATGAAAACAAACTTAAGGCTGCTGCGGCTTTTCTTGCGCTTGGTATAGATGAGAACAAATGCACTTTTTGGCTGCAAAGTGATATTAAAGAGGTTTTAGAGCTTTACTGGATACTTTCTCAATTTACGCCTATGGGACTACTTGAACGTGCTCATAGCTTTAAAGACAAGATAGCAAAGGGCTTAAATGCAAGTCATGGGCTTTTTTCTTATCCTGTTTTAATGGCAGCTGATATTTTGCTTTTTGAACCAAAACTCGTGCCAGTAGGAAAAGATCAAGTCCAACACCTTGAAATCACACGCGATATAGCCTTGAAATTCAACAATGAATTTGGCGAGGTTTTTAGCTTACCTGAAGCCTTAACTGATGAAGTTTTAGCTGTGGTGCCAGGAACTGATGGGGCTAAGATGAGTAAAAGCTATAAAAATACTATCGATCTTTTTGCTGAAGAAAAAACCCTTAAGAAACAAATTTCAGCTATTATTACAGATAGCACCTCCCTAGAAGAGCCAAAAGACTGGCAAACTTGCAATGTTTTTGCCTTAGCTAAGCTTTTTTTAGATGAAGCTGGGCAAAATGAGCTTAAAGCAAGGTATGAACGAGGGGGCGAGGGCTATGGGCATTTTAAGCTGTATTTAAATGAACTTGTACTTGAGTATTTCAAGGAAGCAAGAGAGAAATTTCAAAAACTTATCAATGATGAAAAAAAACTTAAGGAAATTTTAGAATTTGGAGCAAAAAAAGCAGGTAAAATCGCCAAAGAAAAAATGCAAACAATTTATGCTAAAATAGGACTTTAGGAGAAAAAATGCTAGATTTAAAAGCCTTAGAAAAAGATTTTGAAACTATAGCTTTAAAGCTTGAAAACAAAGGTGTTTCAAAGCAAGTTTTAGGCGAGCTTAAAGAGCTTTTTAAAGAGCTTAAAAAACAAAGAGAAGACTTAGAAAATTTACAAGCCTTTCAAAATAAATTCTCAAAAGAGCTTGCAAGTGCTGAAAATAAAGAAGAATTAAAAGCAAAACTAAGCCAAAATAAAGCCAAGATAAGCACACAAAATGAAAAGGTAAAAGAGCTTGAAACAAGCCTTGAAGAACTAGCCTTTGGTGTGCCAAATATCCCTGATGAAAGCGTTATTATAGGCAAAGATGAGAGTGAAAATATCGAGCTTAAAAAGGTGCTTGAGCCAAGAAAATTTGACTTTGAGCCAAAAGAGCATTTTGAGTTGGGCGAAAAGCTTGATTGGCTTGATTTTACAAGGGGAGTAAAGCTAGCTGGTAGCCGTTTTTGCGTGCTTAAAAATGAAGCTGCCCTGCTTAATAGGGCTTTGATAAATTATATGATAGATTTTAACCGCTCAAGGGGCTTTGAGCTGGTAAATGTGCCCTTTTTAGCTAATGCAAACACTATGTTTGGCACCGGACAATTACCTAAATTTAAAGATGATATGTATAAGATAGAAGATGAGGATTTATATCTTATCTCAACGAGCGAGATTGCCCTAACCAATCTTTTCAATGATGAAATTTTAAAGGCTGAGGATTTACCTATCAAAATGACAGCTTATAGTGCTTGCTTTCGTAAAGAAGCAGGTTCAGCAGGACGTGATACAAGGGGCATGATAAGACAGCACCAGTTTGAAAAAGTGGAGCTAGTAAGCATCACTAAGCCTAGTGAAAGTGAGGCGGTGTTTAATGAAATGCTTGAGTGTGCGAGTGATTTGCTTAAAAGCTTAGGTTTAGCCCACCGCCATGTGCTTCTTTGCACCGGTGATCTTGGCTTTAGTGCAGCAAAAACTATCGATCTTGAAGTATGGCTGCCAGGACAAAATAAATACAGAGAAATTTCCTCAGTATCAAACTGCAAAGATTTTCAAGCCAGAAGAGCAAAAATCCGCTTTAAAAATGAAGCTGGCAAAAATGAACTCGTGCATACGCTCAATGGCTCAAGCCTAGCAGTAGGACGAACCTTAATCGCCATCATGGAAAATTATCAAGAAAAAGATGGCAAGATCAGTGTGCCTGATGTTTTAAGAAAATACCTTTAAAGGATACAAATGGCTGAAGAAGAGGTCATACTTAAAGAAAAAGAAGAAACAAGCGGTGGCTTTTCAAGAAGCGGTGGTGAAGAAAATGGCTCTGGTTTTTCAAGGAGTGGGGGTGAAAAACAAGATGATTCAAGCTTTGAAGAAGCTCCAAGGGAGAAAAAATGGTATGAAGATACTAAATTTGTCTTTATGCTAGCCGTTTTACTCGGTGTTGTAGCTATCTTGCTTGTCGTTTTATCTTTTTTATCCTCCCAAAAAAGCGAACCTAGCGGAGTGATCATTCCCACAACGCCACAAGCTCCTCAAGCTAGTGTTGATAATGAAAGCCTTCAATTTGATATGAGTAAAATGGATAGTATGATACAAAAGGCAAATGCTTTATACTTGCAAGGTGAAAGAGAGCAAGCCTTACAAGTTTATGAACAAATCGCCCTTTATAGCGAGGCTTTATCAAATTATAATCTTGGCGTTTCTCAAATGAATCAAAATAATTACGCTCTTGCGCTTGAAAGCTTTAAAAAAGCTATTGAGGGCAATGAAAACCAAACTGTTTCAGCCATAAATGCTGCTGTATGTGCCTTGCACCTTAATGATATAGCTAAATTCCAGTATTATCTTGATCTTGCTTATGTGTATTTGCCAAATGAAGGCAATTCTAAGCTTTTTAATTATTATTTAAGCCTCATTAATTACTATAAAGGCTTTTATCCAGAAGCCTTGCAAATGCTCCAGCTTACAAATGATGAAAGTTATGTGGATAATGCGAGGTATTTAAGTGCAAAAATTTATGCAAAAATGGGACTTGATGCCAAAGCTTTAGAAAATTTACAAAAACAAGGGAATTTCGAATCAAGCCTTTCTCAAGGACTAATTTATGCAAGAATGGGAGATTATGCTAGAGCAAAAACTGCACTAGAAAGGTCTTTAAAGATTGACAAAGAACGCAACCAAAGCATAGCGGCTTTAAATTTGATCGATCTTAAAACAGGCAAATATCAAGATATGCTCTCAAGGATAAGAGCTTTTTATCAAGGTGCTGAAAAAACCACACTTGACACTTACAAAATAAAAGTAAGGCTTAAAAAAGAACTTTTTGATATACAAATCGCTCAAGATAATTTTTCTAAGGACTTTTTACAAGATAAAAAAGCCCAGGCGGATTTTTTGTTTTATTTTGCACCTTATCAAGTTTTTGACACCAAACAAGCTGCAAATTATATCAATAAAGCCAATGTTGTGGATTTTTTAGAGGATAAAAAAGATGGTATAGAGCTTTTAAACGCAAGCCAAATGCTTTCTTCTGTGAATGTTAAGCTTGCTAAAATCATCTCAAAAGTCTTTGAAAGTAAACTCAAAGAAGCAAATAATGATTTTAAAACTTTACTCAATAGCTACCAAGAACACAGCATTTTACACTATAATCTTGCTTTAAGCTATGCTCAACTTCAAAACTATGATCTTGCATATAAGCATTTTTCAAGTTCATATCATTTAGATCCAAAAAACTACGCAGCTGGAGCTTTTGCGGTGTTGACTGGAAATTTAAGCCAAAAAAGCACTATTAGACTTGTCAATGAAATCAACGAAAATATTAGCGTTGATGATGAATTTAAGGCAAATGTTTATCAAAATATCTTACTTTTTGCAAACAATGATAATGCCGCAATGCTTCCTTTTTTAGATGACAATACCGAATCAAGCCCTCTAAGCTTTATGCTTAAAAGCATTATCGCTAAAAACAATGGGCTTTATAATCAGATGGACGCACAGCTTGCAAGGCTTAAAAATGCTGCAAAAGATGATATTTTAGCTGATATCTTGCTTTTTAACGCTCAAAATTCAAATCTTAATATCAAAGAATACGCCCAAAATGCACAACTTCACTTTAAAAATATAGAACTCAATTATAAAGCTTTAGCTGGCGGAGCCAATCTCATCCGCGAAAACTATATAAACTTAATGCGAGTTTCAGGCTTACTTAATCAAGAAAGAGAAAAGATCAAAGAAGAACTCGCCTTAGGCATGCAAGATGAAGCTGGGCTAAGCGCTATTTTAGCGTATATGGATATTTATGCAGGGCTGTATGCAGAAGCATATGCTTTGTATGATACCTTAATCAATGATTTTAATCACAAAGACTCAACGACTTATTTTCTAGCCGCAGTTGCAGCCATTGGCTCAAACAACCCAAATGCTGCCATTGCGCTTTTAGAGCTTGCAAAGCTTGAAGATGAGAGCAACCAAGAAGCAAGAGTAGCTTTAGGCTTACTCTATCAAGAGGTGCAAAACTATGAGCCTGCTTTATATCATTACGGACAAGTGGAAAATAATTTTCAAAGTAGATTTTTTACTTTTGACTTAAGATGATTGTTTGTTTAAGTCTTATTTACTTATCTTAAATATAATAAGCGCCTTAAATCAACAATAAAGGAAAAAAATGAAAAAAATACTAACACTTAGCGCTGTGCTTGCATGTATGCTTCATGCTGAAATTTTAGTGTATGGTCCCGGTGGTCCTGCTCCAGTTTTAAAGGAACTTGCCTTAGAATTTGAACAAAAACACAAAGAAAAAGTAAATATCACAGCAGGACCAACTCCAGCTTGGATACAAAAAGCCAAAGCTGATGCTGATCTCATCTTTTCTGGCAATACCTCTATGATGGATAGCTTTATTAAAGCCATGCCAGATGAGCTTGAATATAAAAATATACAAGTCCTTAACATCCGCCCATCTGGCATTATAGTGCGCCCTAACAATCCTAAAAAGATTAAAAACTTTGAAGATTTGCTCAAAAAAAATATTAAAATCATGGTCGTTGATGGAGCTGGACAAGTAGGACTTTACGAAGATATGGCACTTAAAACTGGCAAAAGAGAAAATTTAGTCGCTCTACGCAAAAATATAGTTTTATATGCTAAAAATTCAAAAGAAGCTCTTGAAAGCTGGAATAATAATAAAAACATAGACGCTCTTATCATCTGGTCTCATTGGGCAAAAGTTTTAGAAGGTAAAGCTGAATTTGTGAAGTTAAGTGAAGAATCAGTCATTTATAGATCATCAGAAATTATCCCTACAAACAAGGGGCTAAAAAATAAAAAAGCACTTGAATTTGTGAAATTCATACAAAGCAAAGAAGCTCAAAAAATTTGGCAAAAATATGAATGGCTTGAAAAATAATTTTGAAGTTTATTAAATCCCCTAAAAAGGGGATTTCTTAAGCTTTGATATCTACAGCATTGCCGCCTAGCTCTTCTATCCTTGCGCTTACTTTTTCAATTGCCTTAGTAATAGTATCTTGGCTGATCTGAGGAAGAGCTGAACCCCACATCTTTTCAGCTTGTTTAAAGCCTTGCTTCATACCTTCAAAGCCTTTTTGAAGCTTTTCAAGATCATTACCAGCCCCTTGTATGACAAAATCAGCTATTCTATTTGCTGTATTTTCCACACCAAAAAAGCCATTTTCACCGATTAAAGCATTAAGCTCATTTTGATTCATCGACAAAGGATTTTTGCCTGTGTAGCCAATAGCTGCAAAATCAACATTTGAAAATGCTGTAGCTGCTTTTGCGATATTATCCGCACTGCTACCAAAATTCCCTAAAAGTCCTAAAACTCCACTTTGAGAGCTAAAATTTCCAAAACTTGAGCTAAACATTTCTTGCTGAAATTGAGCTATATAAAGCTGAGTAATACCTTTACCTCCGAGCTTTGAGAGCTTTTCTAGATTGTCTTTGCTTAGCTCACTTGTGTTTAAAGACTCCGTATTTTTTGCGCTTGTATCACTTGCTTTTTTAGCACTTGTTGCAACGCCTGAAGTCGTTGTTAAGGTCGAATCTACTTGCATCCTTTTTTCCTTCCCTTCCTTAAATTTCATAAAGTATAAGCAATATCGACAAAAAACAAAAAAGCTTTAGTATTTTTATTACGAATGATTAACTTAAGTGCTTTATAATTTTTACTTATATAACACAATTTATTCATAGAAATACTCCTTAAAAATGAGCCTTTGTTTGGATTAAAGTCCTTCAAAGGCTTTTTTTATCTCATCTTTTTCATCTTTGAGTTTTTGTTTTTGGGCTTTATACTCATTTTTACTCATCATAGATTTGTTATTTTCAAGTACTTTAAGCTGAATTTCAAGCGCTTTTAGTCTTTGTTCTTTCTCAAGCTTATTTTGAGCCTTTTTATCATAAAAAAGTGGATCGCTTGCGCAATCTTCTTGAATTTGTTTGATTACAAATTCAAGCTTTTTACTCTGCGCTTCGTTTTTGTGAAGTTTGGCAAATTCAAGTTCTTTGTTAAGCTCTTTAAGCTTAAGTTCGCATTGAGTGTTTGCAAAAGCAAGACTTGCAGTTAAGATACTTAAAGCTACAACTTTCATCATTTCATCTCCTTTTTTTAGGCTAAATTTGCTTTGACTTTTTCAAATAATGCCAAAACTTTACTTTGAATGTCCTTAGCCTGTTCTAAACTTGTAGCTTCAAAGCGAGTGATGAGGTAAGGGCTGGTATTTGAAGCACGCAGCAAAGCCCAACCATAGCCAAAATCAATCCTTGCTCCATCAATCTCACAAAGTCCTTTCACGCCCTCAAGCTCACCTTTTTCAACTGCTTTTTTAAAAGCCTCCACAAGTGCAAATTTCTCCTCTTCACTGACTGCGATTTTAAGCTCATCACTAGTATAAAGCTTTGGCAAAGAAGTGATCATACCCTCTAAATCAAAACCCTTGTGGATAAGCTCAAGAGTGCGTAAAAAGGCATAAATTCCATCATCATAGCCAAAATATCTATGTTTAAAAAAGATATGTCCGCTTACTTCAGCGGCTAAGTCTATGTTTTGCTCTTTCATCATTTTTTTGATATTTGAATGCCCTGTTTTTCCCATGAAAATTTCACCAAATTTTCCTACCTCATCAAAGAGATTTTTTGAGCATTTTACCTCGCCTAAAACGCGTGGATTTGGGATATTTTTAGCAAACAAATAACAAAGCTCATCCCCACAAAAAATATGTGTTCTACTCAAAGCCACCATTCTATCAGCGTCCCCATCAAAAGCAAAGCCTATATTTAGGCTTTGATCCTCTCTTAAAAGCTCTTGCAGGGCTTGTAAATTTTCTTTTTCAGTTGGATCAGGAGCGTGGTTTGGAAACTGTCCGTTTGGCTCTGCAAAAAGCACTTTTGGCTTTAAATTTAAAGCCTTCATCAAAGGCTCTATCACAACCCCACTTGCTCCATTAGCACAATCAATAGCAAAATTATATTCAAAGCCCTTTAAATGCTTAAATTGCTCGCTCATAAAATGTATATATAAACTCAATATATCATACTCTTCACAGCTTTCATTTGTAGGAATTTCCTCATCTAAATGAGCCTCAACTTCCTTGCCAAAGGCTTTTAACTCAGCTCCAAAAAAGCTTTCTTTGCCTATAGTGATCTTAAAACCATTATAATCTTTTGGATTATGAGAGCCAGTAATCATAATATTTGCATCAAATTTTAAGCCCTCATAAAGCGAAAAATACCCAAGCGGAGTAGGCACAAGCCCAAGTTTATACACTTTAATGCCAGCTTTGTTTAAGCCACTTACAAGATAGCTAAAAAACTCTTCATTACTATACCTTGCATCATAACCAACACTGACATTTTTACACTTTTTCTCAAGCATTTTAAGCCCTAGTAAAAAGCCTATGACTTTAACACTTTTTTCATTAAGCTCTTTGCCATAAAGCCCTCTTATATCATACTCTCTAAAGATCACGCTTAGCATTTTTATCCTTTTTTCTTAAATTTTCTTTGAAATACAAACGATTTTCTGCTACAATTTTACAATATTTTACTTAAAGGAAAGATTTAATGGAAAACGAAGAAGCAACGAATGGTGAAGAGAAAAAGAAAAAAGGCGGTTCTTTAGTTCTTATCATCGTCATTTTTTTATTTGTTTTACTCCTTGTGGTTATCGGTGCGATCGCTTTTTTAATGTTTTCTGCTCCAAGTGATGAAAGTGCAAATGTAGCCACCACAGCAAGCGCAAACACAGCCACAACAACTGGTTCAGCCGCAAGTAAAAACGCAGCCGCTCCTACGCAAAGAAGTAGTGATTTTGCAAATATAGGTCCTATGTATCCGCTTCAGCCTTTTACTTTAAATTTACTCAGTGATGGTGGGGCAAGATATGTTAAATGCACTATTCAGCTTGAGCAAAATACCGAGCTTTTGCAACCCGAGCTTGAAAAGAAAAATGCTATCATAAGAGATATCATCATACGAACACTGACTTCAAAAACCTTTGAAGAAGTCAGCACCACAAAGGGCAAAGAAAGATTAAAAGATGAACTTGTAGGCAGAATCAATGAGGTTTTAACTGATGGCTTCATTAAAAATATCTATTTTACAGATTTTGTTGTTTCTTGATGAGAATAGGTTGTGATCTAGTCTCTATCAAACGCATAGAAAGGCTATTTAACAAACAAGCTTTTTGGGATAAGTTTTTAAGCAAGAGAGAGCAAGAATATATCAAAAATCCAGCTTCTTTAGCTGGATTTTGGGCTGCTAAAGAAGCTGCGAGCAAGGCTTTAGGGGTTGGTATAAGCAAAGAGTGTAGTTTTTTTGATATGCAAATTTACAAAGACACAAAAAACGCTCCAAGACTTGAATTTTCAACCCGAATCAAAGAAAAATTTCACATTCAAAGCACAAGTTTAAGCATTAGTCATGATAGTGGCTTTGCTATGGCTGTTATACTCATCAAATGCTAAAGATAAATTTTCATTTTGGCATTTGATAAGAACAATTTAAAAGATTCTTAAATTCATCTTTTATAAATATTTTGTTTAAAATTTTCTCTTGTATTCAATACCGATTTTATTTGATTTCAATAAGTTTTATTGTTTAGTTTTTATTTTATTTTGAATAAAATTTAATCAAAAATGGAGTATTTTAAAAAAAGTAATGTTATAATTGCTGATAAATTTTATAAATTTATGGAGGGGAATTAAGGTGAATAAAACACTCTCAAGTTTAGTTTGGATTTTAGTCGCTATCATTGCGGCTTGGTGTTTTGGTGTGGTTGCACTCAAACAAGGTGAAACCATTAGTGCGATTTGGATCGTTATTGCTGCTGTGTGCGTTTATATGATAGGGTATAGATTTTATAGCCTATTTATCGCACAAAAGGTGTTTGAGCTTGATGATAATCGTGCCACACCAGCGGTATATAATGGTGATGGCAAAAACTATGTGCCAACAAATAAGATCATTTTATTTGGGCATCATTTTGCTGCTATTGCTGGAGCTGGTCCTTTAGTAGGTCCTGTTTTAGCCGCTCAAATGGGATACTTGCCAAGTATGATTTGGCTTTTAGTTGGCGTTGTTTTAGCTGGAGCCGTGCATGACTTTACTGTGCTTTTCCTTTCAATGAGACGCAAAGGAAGATCACTTGGCGAAATGATCAAAGATGAAATGGGTAAAGTTACCGGCGGTATTGCTATGGTTGGCATACTTTTCATCATGTTTATCATCGTAGCCATTCTTGCTATGGTTGTGGTTAATGCTCTTGCTGAATCAGCTTGGGGACTTTTTGTTGTGGCAGCGACTATTCCTATTGCGATATTTATGGGAATTTATATGCGTTTTATCCGCCCGGGTAGGATAGGAGAAACTGGTATCATCGGCTTTATCCTCCTTATCGTCGCTCTTTGGTATGGACACAGCATAGCTGATGCAGCACATCCACTTCATCATTATTTCTTGCTTGATAAAAAAACTCTTGCTTTAATCGTGATTGGTTACGGCTTCATCTCATCTTTGCTTCCGGTGTGGTTTTTCCTTGCTCCAAGAGATTACTTAAGCACCTTCTTAAAAGTAGGCGTTATCGCTATCATGGCGATCAGTGTTATCATTGTAAATCCTGATTTACAAATGCCAAGCGTTACTAATTTCATTGATGGCAAAGGTACGGTTTTTGCAGGTTCAATTTTTCCTTTTCTTTTCATCACTATAGCATGCGGTGCGATTTCAGGCTTTCACGCTTTAGTCTCTTCAGGCACCTCACCAAAAATGCTTGAAAAAGAAACACATGCGCGTATGGTAGGATATGGGGCTATGCTTATGGAAAGTATGGTTGGTATCATGGCTTTAATCGCAGCGTGCATACTTGAGCCTGGACTTTATTTTGCGATCAACACTCCGCTTAACACTCTTGATCCAAATGCGACAACCGCACTTTTAGGACAGGCTGGAAGCCCGGATTTAGCAGTAGTTGAGCAAAACTTAAAAACTATTTTACAAAATGCTGGCTTTACACTTGATTCAACAGCGCTTACTACGCCTTATGATCAACTTATCCCAGCAACAGCAGCTCAAATTGGCGAGCAAACTATAGTCTCAAGAACAGGTGGAGCACCAACTTTTGCGGTAGGTTTAACACATATCTTGCATAAACTTCCTTTTATCGGTGGGGAACACACAATGGCGTTTTGGTATCATTTTGCCATACTTTTTGAAGCGCTTTTCATCTTGACTGCCGTTGATGCGGGTACAAGAAGTGGTAAGTATCTTATCCAAGATATTTTAGGCAATATCTATAAACCAATGGGTGATACAAGCTCTGTGTATTATGGCTTTATCGCTTCTGTATTTTGTATAGCTGGTTGGGGATATTTGCTTTATCAAGGTGTTATTGATCCAAAAGGTGGAATTTTCACACTTTGGCCTTTATTTGGTGCAGCAAATCAAATGCTTGCGGGCATCGCACTCTTACTTGCAACGGTTGTGCTTTTCAAAATGGGTAAAGCAAAATACTCTTTTGTTACTATAGTTCCAGCATTTTGGGTGCTTTTAACCACACTTTGGGCATCTTTCCAAAAACTTATGCCGATGAATGGCGAAGCTGTGCATGATGCGGTAAGCCATGTGGCTGCGGTGCAAAAAGCTTTGGCTGTGCTTAATGATCCAAATGCGACACAAAGAGCTTTAGAAGCAGCACAGATTAATTTCCATAACAATTTACTTGATGCTGTGCTTTGCGGCTTGTTTATGATTGTTGTTTTTGTAGTGCTTTTTGAAACAATCAAAATTTGCTATTACACCTACAAAGGACAAGGACAAAGATGGCCACTTAGTGAAGAACCTTATCATAAAGCAAGTGATTATTCTTACTCACTTTCAAGCTCTCATTAAGGCAAAAGTGAATGGGAACAGCTTTAGTAAAGCGAAGCAACACCCTGCCAGCCCCTTTGGGGCTTGACAGGGAAAGCTTGCTTGATAAATTTAAAAAACTCTACAGAAAAAGTGATCGCTTTATCAACTTGCTTGTGGGAATGCCAAGTTATGACAAATATGTCGAGCATATGAAAACAAAGCACCCAGATCAAGAAATTCTTTCAAGAAGTGATTTTTTCAAAGAAGCTCTTGATGCAAGATACAATGGCGGTTTTACGCGTTGTTGCTAAACTCATCAAAGCGGGCGTGTAAAAGCTCTTCTAAGATAGTGGTAGCATAAGAGCCTTTTTGTAAGAAAAATTCCAAGCAAAAATGTGCCTTTTGCTCATCATATCGACAACAAGCTGCTTCTAAAAAACTCCACGCAAAGCGTCTTGAGCCTTGCATTTTACTTTTGAATGTATAAAAATCATGATAAATTTCATCTTCTAAGTTTTGAGCCAAACCCTCTTTGCACTCAAAAGCTTTTACACCAAGTAAAAGTCCCATAGGACTTAGCTCTTTGTTTAAAAAGCGCTTGATTTCTGTATCCAAATCCTCACACAAAAAGCATTTACCAAAAGGATAATGCCCCAAAACCTCATTTTCAAGGAGTTTAAAAAACTGCTTTTGCTCTACAATCTTTCTTGCTCTAGCCTCATCAAGTTTATAAATAAGCGCAAATTCTTTAAGGCTAAGTTTGCTGGCAAAGTGTGATAACTCAACTCTTTTACTCAAATAACGATTAAAAAGTT
Source organism: Campylobacter sp. MIT 12-5580 (assembly GCF_005406235.1). Classification (NCBI taxonomy): domain Bacteria; kingdom Pseudomonadati; phylum Campylobacterota; class Epsilonproteobacteria; order Campylobacterales; family Campylobacteraceae; genus Campylobacter; species Campylobacter sp. MIT 12-5580. The sequence continues at coordinate 273,820 of NZ_NXLK01000002.1, read as the reverse complement.
CGCTTTGAAAAGCCGAGATAAAAAAATCACTCATTTTTTTATTTTTTAGCTTTTTTCCATGCAAAATTTCAAGCCCTAGATTAAAATTATCCTTAAATTTGCCAAAGCGTTGATAGCCAAAATAATTTGCAAAACCTTGCTCCTTAAGTGCCTTAAAAGCATTTTCAAGCTTGATAGCCTCAACTTTTCCTACTTTCTTAAGCCTGATAAAAAAAGAATTTCCTTTCAAATGCCCGATTTTGAGCTTATTTTTATGCAAAAAAGTATTTTTAATCTCAAGTTTTTCGTGCTTAAACTCCAAAAGCCTTGACTTAAAACTGCGAGGAAGCGATAAAAACTGCGTTGTATAGCCTTGTTTGTCTTTAAGCCCAGCATAACCAAAATCACGCATTTTTGCACCCAAATGCTCGCTTAAAAGCCTTAAAGCCTCATGTGTGCTTAAGTCCTTTTTAGCGATTTCAAAGACTAAATGCTCGCCCTCACCGCTAAATTCATACAAAGGCACTTCACGCACCACAAAATCTTTTGAATTTTTACTAAAATACGCCTTTATAGGACTATGATTAAGCGTAAAAACGGGCTTAAAAATGGTGTTCTTTTCCTCTAAATTCATATCTTCCTTTCTGTGCTTGCCCAAAAATAGTGATCTTTGTGCGTGTTTTTCGAGCCATTTTTTCTATAAATTCTTTGTGTTTTGGCTCAAAGGCAAAAAGAATTTCATATTCCTCGCCACTTTCTAGCTCGTCTTTGCTTAACTCACAAAGCCACTTAAGCCCAAGTTTATTTAAACCCAAAAGCCTTGATAAATCTTTGCTTAAGCCATCTGAAATATCCATCGCGCAAGAAAGCTTAGAAGCAACGCTATAAAAAAAATCTTGCCTTAGCTTTGGCTTAACAAAGCGATGATTTTTATCAAGTTTTATACCTTTTTCGCATGCTCTTAATCCTTGCAAACCCTGCCCGAGTTTTCCTGTAAAAGCAAGCAAATCGCCTTTTTTTAAGCCTGTTCTCAATACTGCTTTTTTGCGAATTTTTGAAATAAGTGTGATTGAAATAGCGATTTTATCAGAACTTATCGTATCGCCACCAATGATTTGAATTTGAAAATCTTTAGCTGCCTTTAAAAAGCCTTTTTGTAAGGATTTGATCTCATCTTTGCTGATATCTTTTGGTAAAGCAAGTCCTAAAAGAGCGTATTTAGCCTTAGCATTCATCACTATGGCATCTGAGATATTCACGAGCATGGCTTTGTATGCGATTTGTTCTAAATCAAACCAAGTCCGCTTAAAATGCACGTCCTCAAAAAACAAATCCTTTGAAAAGCAATACTTACCAACAACAGCGCCATCATCTCCGTTTTTAGCGTTTTCAAAGGCTTTGATGATTAAACTTTCTTTATCCATAAGCCACATTATAGCTAAAAAGCTTGAAAATACTCTTTGAAAAGTGCTGGAATTTAAGGAAAAATAAGACAAGTATTAAAGTGAATGCTAAAAATGGGGCAGGGTTTTATCCTCCCCATTTTTTGATTTTATAAGCCTATAACACCGACACGAGTTTGATTTAAATTCGCATTTTCTGCGATATCAAGCATAGCACTTGCGTAGTCTTTATAACTTACTTTGCTTTCGCCTTTTGCGTTTGTTTCAAATACTTCGCCGATGATTTTGTATGAGTTTGTAGCAGGAGCTTCAAAGTCAAACACAGCTGCTGGGCATACATACACCCAATTAAAGCTTTTTTGTCCTCTTAAAACGCCCAAAACTTCAGCTGTAGCATTTGCCACGCCTTTAAATTCATCTGGAAAATCTGGCGTATCCATTACTCGCGTAGTGTGGCTTTGATCAAGATATAAGCTTCCTGCACCACCTACAACAAGGAATTTGGCTTTATTATTTTGCAAAAGTGGCACTAAATGATCGATATGTTTTTTGTGTAAACTTAAGTCCTTCCATTCCCCAAAAGCATCAACGATCACATCAAAGCCTTCTAAATCCGCCTTTTGCAAAGCAAAGATATCTTTAACAACAACTTTTAAATTCGGCTTTTCTTCAAGCTTGTTTGCGCTTCTTACAAAAGCTGTAACGCTATATCCTCTTTTTAAGGCTTCTTCTACGATGAGCCTACCTGATCTGCCACTTGCGGCTAAAACTGCGATTGTTTTCATTTTTTCTCCTTTTTTGTGTGTTTGTGTAAAAGCTGGTATTGCTCCTGCAGTAATCACTGCTAAGCCTGCCAAGCTTTTTTGTAAAAACTTTCTTCTTGAAAGCTTATCCATCTTTTCTCCTTTAAATTTAAAGCTAGCTTATTCACTCAAAGTGATGATGAAAATTTATCAAAGTCAGTTTCAAAAGTCAAGAAGGCACTTTTTTATTCTATACTATCTTTTTGGTAAGTATTATGGAAAATTAAGTAAATAAAAGCTATAATTTTTTTAAATTTTTTAAAAAAGGAAGTAAAAATGAAAACATATTTTTCCCCATGTCCTGTTGAAACGACTTTAAATCTCATCGGCAATAAATGGAAAATGCTTATTATAAGGGATTTGATGAATGGAGCCAAACGCTTTAATGAACTGCAACGTTGTATAGGAGCAACGAAAAATCAAAGCATATCTCAAAAGGTTTTAACACAAAACTTAAGAGAGCTTGAAAGCGCAAAACTTGTCAAAAGAAAAGTATACGCAGAAGTGCCACCACGAGTGGAATACTCACTTACTGAGCTTGGTTTAAGCTTGGATAGTGTGTTTAATAGTCTTGTAAATTGGGGTGAGTATTATAAAAAACTTGCGTAATAAGAGCTACTCTAAAAGCCCTTTTACGCGGTAATTAAGTTGCCACCAATCAAGCTCATCGTAAAGTTTAAAAAAGCCTTGTTTTTCATTCGCGAAGCTTTTATTTGTTGGCATAAAAAAATGATCTTTAAATTCATACTCCAACATCTCAAGCCCCCCCCCCCTAGCAAAAAATCCGTGTTTATCGATATAAATGCTATCATTAAGAGCAAAATTATACCTTTCATCACTTGTGCCATCAAACAAATTGCGTCCGCCAAGTGTGAGAAATTCATATTCTTGCAAGCTCAAAGCATAAAGAGTAGGAAAAATGTCCTTGTGCGAGCCAAGCACTTTTTCATCAAAATGAAGCTGTGCTGAAAGCTCTTTTGGTATATACATATAAAGTGGCACTGCGTGCATAAGCAAAGGATTTTCAAGCACAACATCACGACTTATATGATCGCCACTTCCTGCGATGATAGTGTTTGAAGCAAGTTTTGAAGCTTTAAGCTGAGAAATAAACCGCCCAAAGGCATCGCTTGCGTAAGTGAAGACACCAAGCATATTTTTGATTTTTTCTTGTTCTTCATACTTGAAAAACTGCGTTTTGCCCTCAAGCTTGTATTGTGGGGCATTAAAATGAGCTGGCAGGGTAAAAGGTGGATGATTTGTCGTTGTAAGCATAGCGATAAAAGTAGGCTTTGTGGCATTTTCAAGCACCTCAAAAGCAAGTTTATACGCATACTCATCAAGCACGCCATAAGTGTTTTTTGATTCCCTACTCCCTTTAAAATGCTCCATTATATAGTTACTATCATACACCGCATCAGCTCCTAAAACACTTGTATAATCGCCTAAATTTTGCCATGAGCGATTGCCTGTCGTGATAAAAACGACTTCATATCCAGCCTTTTTATATATATCAAAAGGCGTAAAAGCGAGCTTGGTGTTTTTAGCTTGTCCTAAGGAGATATTCGCACTTGCAGAAAGAAAAAAGAGTTTGGCAAAAGAAGGAGCTGTGCCATTAGCAGAAGATAAAAAACGCATAAAAGTAAAATCACTCTGCCCTTCTTTTGTTTTTAAACCAGCTTCAAAATGCTGCCTAAATTCGCCCAAAAGATCAAAATCTTTTACATCATCAAGATAAAGCATATTTGTGCCAAAGCTTTCCATTAAAACCACAACAACATTCATAGGCTTTTGTATCTTAAACGGCGAAGTTTCTTTAAAAAAGATAGGAAAAAGCTTTTCTTCAAGAGCCTTGCCCTCGCTAAGTTTGACTTGATGGAAATTTTCTTGTTCTTTATAATGCTTTAAAGCCCAGCTAAATGCGATGATAGGATTTGTAGCGATATGATTTACCAAAGGATTTTTAGAGATATGGTGCATATCCTCACGCAAAGGAAAAGTGCCAATGCTCCCACGCACTCCAACGACAAGCAAAACAATCACTAGCGCATTTATAATCACACTTAAAATAAAGCTTTGTCTTGCAAAAGAAAGCAAAAGTATCTTTTTAGCAACAAAAGCACACACAAATGCGTATAAAACACACACAAAAGTAATGACAAGCACAGGATAATCTTGCCAAATGATCTTTAAAATCGCAGCCGTATCATCATCTTTTAAGCCAAAGATAAAAACATCTATCTTAGTATGATAAGCTTTAAAATAATAAAATCCCCCAAGCGCGCTAAAAGCGACAAAAGCAGCAAAACAAGCCACCACAAAAATAATAAACCTTTTATCAAAAGAATTTGAAAAAAAGACGGAGTTAAAGCCCTTTGAAGCAAGAAAGCACGCAAATTTTTGCTTTAAAAGCACGATATAACCCAAACACAAAATGATTAAAAGCATAGGGCTAATCGCTCTCATATCTAGCAAAAAGCCCATTTTATAAAGAGCAAATATCTCATCTAAGTCAAGGTGAGGCAAAAAAGCAAGATCAAGGCTTAAACGCATGATAAAAAAGCTCAAGGCAAAGATGAGCGCAAAAACAAAGCATAAAAGTAAAAAATTTCTATGAGTAAGCATTTACTTCCTTAAGATAAGAGCAAAGACTCATAAAATAGCTTAAACTCTTAATTTTAAACTTTAGTATATCAAAAAAAAGCAAAATATCTATTTTAAAAATGCTTTTGAGTTGCAAGATTTTTAGCTAAAAATGCACCAAATTTAAGATTGGCAAATAAAAATATCATAATGACGCTTAAGATATATTTACTCGGTGATAGTAAGCGTTTTGTGCTATAATTGTCATAAATTTAAATTTAAGGATACCAATGCCAGAAAAATCCGCACGAGTGTTAATCGATGAGCTTTTAAGCAAGGCTGGTTATGTTTTGTGTAAATTTGAGGATTTTCAAAACTCTAGCTTGCATTTGACAGCAAATGTTGCGGTGATGGAATTTATCTTTGATGATGATAAGCGGGCTGATTATGTGCTTTTTGTGGATTCTAAGCCAGCAGCTATCATTGGAGCAAAAAAGCAAGGGCTAGCGCTAAGTGGAGCAGAAAGTCAAAGCAAGGGCTATGCCGATAAATACGGCATTTTTCTTTGCTATGAAAGCAATGCTAATGAAATTTATTTCACAAACTATAAAGAGCCAAACGCAAGAGCAAGAAGGCTTTTTGCTTTTCATAACCCAAAAGAGCTCAAAGAGCTTATAAACGAGCAAACTAGCCTTAGAGCAAGACTTCATGATATTTTACCTCTTGAGCGTTTAAATTTGCGCCAGTGTCAATTTGAAGCTATAAACAGCCTTGAAGATTCACTTAAAGCAGGCAAGCAAAGAGCCTTGATCCAAATGGCAACAGGAGCTGGCAAGACTTTCACGGCTTGTAATTTTACCTACCGCCTTTTTAAATATGCCCATGCTAAACGCATTCTTTTTCTTGTGGATAGAAACAACCTTGGCTCACAAGCAAAAGCGGCATTTGATGATTTTAATCCACCAAATTCAAAGTATAAATTTTCACAAATTTATGAAGTAAATCACCTCACAACAAACACCATCGCAGATGATTCTAAAGTCGTTATTACCACGATTCAAAGGCTTTATTCTATGCTTCAAGGCGAGCTTGAGTTTAATGAGGAGCTAGAAAACAGCTATCAAAGCGATAAAAAGACAAAAGAAGTTGTTTATAATCCAAAGCTTGGCATTGGCTTTTTTGACTTTATCATTATCGATGAGTGTCACAGAAGCATTTATGGCGAGTGGAGACAGGTTTTGGAGTATTTTGATGCCTTTCTTATAGGGCTTAGCGCCACGCCTTCAAAACATACCATAGCCTTTTTTGATCAAAATTTAGTCTCAAGTTATACGCTTGAAGAGTCCATCATCGATAAGGTTAATGTGGATTATGAAATTTTGCGTATAAAAACACAAATCAGCGAAAATGGCAATATCATCAAAAAAGACTGCGAATTTGAAGTGCCTGTGATGAATAAAAACACAAGAAAGATTGAGTATGAAGAGCTAGATGAGGATTTAGAATATGACAAAAAAGATTTGGATTCTAGGATTTTAGCTCCAGATCAAATCCGCACGATTTTGCAAGCCTATAAAGACAGCATTTTTACCAAGCTTTATCCACAACGAGAGGCAAATTTTGATCTTATCCCAAAAACTTTAATCTTTGCAAAAGATGATAATCACGCTGAAAATATCACAAGGATAGCAAGAGAAGTCTTTAACAAAGGTAATGATTTTGTAAAAAAGATCACCTATAGCGTAAGTGGAGTAAATGCAGGCGATCTGATAAATGAATTCCGCCACTCTCAAAGCTTTAGAATCGCCGTAAGTGTGGATATGATAGCTACTGGAACAGACATCAAACCCCTAGAAGTGCTTATCTTTATGCGTGATATCAAATCAAGTGCGTATTATGAACAAATGCTAGGGCGTGGGGCAAGAAGTATAAGCGATGAGGACTTGCAAGAAGTTACGCCAAATGCAGATTCTAAAACGCATTTTTATGTCGTTGATGCTATAGGCGTAACTGAGAGTGAAAAGCACCACACCAGAGTGCTAGAGCAAAAGCATTATATGAGCTTTAAAGAGCTTTTAAACGAGCTTAAACAGCCAAACCCAGCTAAAGAAATCCTAACCAGTCTTGCTTCAAGGCTCATTAGAATCACAAACAAGCTTGATGAAACCGATATGGAAATTTTGCAAAGCTTTATCCCAGAGACAAGCTTTGATATAAACTCAAATGATGAAGTGGAAAATAAAAACGATGATAAGCAAACTTTAACAACTCCTCAAAGCCTAAATACCATAGCAAGCGAGCTTTTAAATTTAGCTGATGAGTTTGAGATAAAGGATAAGCCAAATAATGAGCCTTTAGATGAGAAAAACCCGGTACAAAGTCAAAGCTCAAATAAAGAAATTCTCAAAATCTTTCACAACGAAAAATTCACAAACAAACTCCTAGAATTTGCACAAAAATCAAAGCTTTATATCGATATAGCCGGCAAAGATGAGCTTATAGAAGCTGATTTTAGCAAGGAAAAATCCCAAAATTTGATTAATGATTTTACGCAATTTATCTTGCAAAACAAAGATGAAATCACAGCCCTACAAATCATCTATTCACAAAACTACGCAAAAAGGCATTTAACTTACGAGCTGATAAATGAGCTAAGCAAGAAGTTAAGGGCTGAAAATTTCGATATAAACAAGCTTTGGAATGCTTATACCATGCTTGAACCCAAAAAAGTAGCAAAATGCAAAAATCCAGCCAAAAACCTAACAAATATAATCCAGCTTGTCCGCTTTGCCCTAGGACAAGATAAAATCTTACAAGATTTTAGCAATCTAGCAAATTCTCGCTATAATCTTTGGCTTGGAAGATGTATCAAAAAAGGCATTGAATTTAACAAAGAACAACTTGAATTTTTAGAGCTTATAAAAGACTATATAGCGATGAATGGTTGTGTTATCTTAAAAGATATACAAAGCATTTGCGAGGATATGGGCGGAATTTATAGAGCAAGAGCGATTTTCAAAGAGGATTTGGATACAATTCTTGAGGAATTAAATTTGGCTTTGGTGGGTTAAAAAGTATATTTTATTTGTAAAATTTTACAAAATATTGCAAATTTTTAATATAAAATAGTATATAATCAAAATTTATATCTTAAAAAAGGATCATTATGTTGATCGAATTTAGAGTTTCAAATTACCGCTCTATCCAAAAAGAGCAAGTTTTAAGTCTTATAGCTAATAAAAATAAAATATTCAAGCAAAACACTTTTGAAACAAATGATTTTACATTGCTAAAAAGCGTGGTGATTTACGGAGCAAATGCAGCTGGAAAATCAAACATCATCAAAGCCATCAGTTGTGTAAAACAAATTGTCTTAACAAGTGCTCAAACACAAAGAGGTTTTTCCTTACCCATCACTCCTTTTTTACTAGGCGATGAGGAGGGCAAGCCTAGCGAATTTGAGTTAAGTTTTATCGCAAAAAGTCCAAAAACAGATGATAACATCCGCTATCGATATGGCTTTAAAGCAAATAAAACACAAATTTTAGAAGAATGGCTTTTTGCTTATCCAAACAACAGAATGCAAAAATGGTTTCAAAGAGCATTTGATGAAAAAGAAAAAAAATATGAATACGAATTTGGTTCAAATTTTTTAGGCGAAAAAAAGTTATGGCAAAACTCCACAAGAGAAAACGCGCTTTTTTTATCAACTGCCGTGCAATTAAATAGCGAGCAATTAAAGCCTGTGTTTGATTGGTTTTTGAGCAAGTTGCAAGTCTCTGATGTCTCTGGATTTGATAATTCTACAGGAGTTAGTGTTGATATGATTGAAAAACACAAAGAGCAATTTGTAGAGTATTTAAAAGTAGCAGATTTGGATATTGAAAGCGTGGATATTAAAAAAGAAAAAATAAGCATTGAAAATCTTCCTGCTGAAATTCCAGAACAAGTTAAAAAAGATTTAGAAGGAAAAATCATAGTTGATATAAAAACCATCCACCTAAAACAAAATGGCCAAAAAGTAGAATTTGACTTAGAAAAATTAGAATCAGATGGCACACAAAGATTTTTTAGATTTTTAGGTCCAATTATGCATATACTGGAAAGAGGAAAAATTTTTATCATAGACGAACTAAACACAAGTTTTCATCCACTGATGACAAAGTTAATCATAAGTCTTTTTCATGATCCAAATATCAACAAAAACAATGCCCAGCTTATATTTACAACTCATGAAACTTCTATCTTGAGTGATGAGATTTTTAGAAAAGATCAAATTTATTTTTGCGAAAAAGAAAACAAAGCTTCTAAGCTATATTCTATGAGTGATTTTAAAGGTTTAAGAGAAGGCATAGACTTTGAAAAATCCTACCTCTTAGGACGCTTTGGCGCTTTACCAAATATAAAAGAAATTTAAGGTATCGCATGGGAACTGATAATCTTTTCAAAAAACGCCAACAAAAAGCACAAAAACAGCCAACAAGAGCTACAAAGAATTTATCAGCAAACAAAGTCTTGCTCATAGTATGCGAGGGAGAAAAAACAGAAAAAAACTATTTTGAGGCTTTGAAGCACATGTTTAAAGTTCCAAGCGTCCAAGTTGTCATTGATGCAGGATCTGGTTCTGCGCCAAATAGTGTGGTTAAATACGCAAAAGAAAAACTTGACAAAAATCCCAATGTTTATGATGAAATTTATTGTGTATTTGACAAAGACAAACATGCAAAATTTAATAATGCTCACAATACTATTAAGAATATACAAGAAAGCAATAAAAAAAGCAATAAAGATATAATTTTTAAAGGCATTGTTTCTGACCCTTGTTTTGAATTTTGGATACTGTTACATTTCACAAAAACAACCCAGCAATTTGGAGCAAGCGGACTTAGTCCTTGTGATGAAGTTCAAAAACACAAAAAATTTCTAAAAGATTACAAAAAAGATTACGATTTTACAAAAATTATAGAATCCAGTCTTGAAACAGCGATAAAAAATGCTAACGAAGTTAATGCACTCAATGAGTCGCAATCTATAAGCCCATATACACAAGTAGTTTATTTGGTACAAAGAATAAAGGAAATAGGCAAAAACAATGACTAAACTACCAAAAAATTGGGAAGTTAAAACACTGGCTGATTGTTTAGAGTATGAACAGCCTACAAAATATATAGTAAAAAATACCTCTTATAGCGATGAGTATGAAATTCCTGTTTTAACAGCTGGAAAAAGTTTTATACTTGGATATACAAATGAAACAGAAAATATTTTTATGAAAACGCCTGTAATTATTTTTGATGATTTCACAACAGATTCTAAATTTGTGGATTTTGATTTTAAAGTCAAATCATCAGCAATGAAAATTCTCAATCCAACAAAAATCGCAAATGTTAAATTTGTTTTTTATTTTATGCAAACAATTCAGCACAGAAGCGACACACATAAAAGATATTGGATTTCAGAATATTCAAAATTACCAATCCCCCTACCACCCCTAGACACTCAAAAACAAATCGTAGAGATTCTAGAATCTAAGCTTGCTAAAATAGAAAATGCCACAAATGCACTAAATTTAGTTAAAAAAGACTTAGTAAAACTCAAGGCTTCATTACTTAACTCTGCTTTTAATGGGACTTTATTGCAAAATAATGACTTGCAAGCACTAAGCCGCGATGATACTGCTTCTAATTTACCGCAAGATTGGGAAGTTAAAACACTTGGGGAAGTGTGCGAAATTGTTACAGGCTCAACACCTAGTAAGAAAAATGCTGAATATTACGGAAATGACTATCCATTTTATAAGCCAACGGACTTAAATAATGGATATTTCGTTGATAGTGCATTGGATAATGTCTCTTTAAAAGGTTATGAAATTTCTAGGCAACTTCAAAGTGGTTCAGTTTTGGTTACTTGTATTGGTGCAACTATTGGTAAAACAGGGCTAATAAGAAAAGAAGGTATATGCAATCAGCAAATTAACGCTATTTTACCTTCTGATAATTTTTTGCCAGAATTTATGTATTTTTATTGCATATCACCTAAATTTCAAGAGCTTATCAAAACAAATGCCTCATCTACCACATTACCAATTTTAAATAAAAATAATTTTGCAAAATTACCAATTCTCCTACCACCTCTAGACACTCAAAAACAAATCGTAGAGATTCTAGAATCTAAATTTAAAGGCATAGAAAAGCTACATTATTTTGTAAATGATAGTTTGGATAAACTTAGCAAATTAAAAGCCTCGCTTTTAAATAAGGCTTTTAGTGGGGAACTAGTATGCTAGGCATTATGGATTGGTCGCCCTCGCAATGACGCGGAGGGATTCCATAATGACAAAAAGCTATCTCAAAGCGATAAATAAATCTAAAAAAGGATAAAAATGCAAGAAAATGCTATCGTTACAAAAGTGTGGAATTTTGCGACTATTTTGCGTGATGATGGGGTTACTTATACGGATTATGTGGCACAGATTAGCTATTTACTCTTTTTAAAAATGGAAGATGAAAAAGAAGAGGTGGGCGAGACTTCGCAGATTCCAAGCAAGTTTCGCTGGCAGCGGCTTAATGCCCTTGATGGCGAGGAGCTTTTGGAGGCTTATAACAACGCGCTTAACGCCCTTTCAAAGCAAGGTGGTGTAATGGGGCTAATCTATAATGGCGCACAAAATAAAATAAAAGAACCAAATAAACTCAAAAAGCTTTTTACGCTTATTGATAGTGAAACTTGGATGGGGCTAAATGTCGATGTAAAAGGTGCGATTTATGAGGGCTTGCTGGCAAAAAATGCGACTGAAACAAAGGCTGGAGCGGGGCAGTATTTTACGCCTAGGGTGCTGATTGATAGCATTGTAAGGCTTATGCGCCCACAAATTGGCATGAGTGTTTGCGACCCTGCGTGCGGGACTGGCGGCTTTTTGCTGAGTGCATTTGAGTATATGAAAAAACAAAAACCAAATAAAGATGAGCTAGAAAAGCTAAAGACGCAAAGCCTTGTAGGCAAAGATGTAACACAACTTGTGGCGAGTTTGTGTGCGATGAATATGTATTTGCATGGAATTTATAAGCCAGATATTGAGATAGGCGATTCTCTTGCTAAAAGGGGCGAGAAGCGTTTTGATATGGTGCTAACTAATCCGCCCTTTGGTAAAAAGTCCGCTACAAAGGTGCTTAGCAGCGATGGCAAGGTGAAAAATCAAAAAGAAGAATATAGCCGAGATGATTTTTTTGCAAGCACTTCAAATAAGCAAATAAATTTTTTACAACATATAATGAGTATTTTAAATATCGGAGGCAAAGCCGCTGTGGTGCTTCCTGATAATGTGCTTTTTGAGGGCGGGGCTGGCGAAAAGGTGAGAAAAAAGCTTTTAAATGATTTTAGCTTGCATACGATTTTGCGCCTGCCAACTGGGATTTTTTACGCACAAGGTGTAAAGGCAAATGTGGTATTTTTTGACAAAGTCAAAACAAGCGATAAAGACGCAAAAGTATGGGTGTATGACTTACGCACAAATATAAATTTAAGCTTGGTTACAAACACGCTAAGTAGCGAGCATTTAAGGGACTTTGAGGAATGTTTTTGCGCTGGAGATTTTAAAAAGCGCAAGGAAAGCGAGCGATTTAAAAGCTTTAGTATAAGTGAGATTTTAGAGCGAGATAAGAGCAATTTAGATATTTTTTGGCTCAAAGATGAGAATTTACAAGACTTAGAAATGCTAGAAAGCCCGCAAATTTTATGCGAACAAATAAGACAGAATTTAGAGCTTGCGTTAAGCGAGATTGAGGGGATTTTGTAAAAGTGTCTTATGCTTTAGGAAAGAGTAAAAAGACTCTCTCCTAAAAGTAAAGCAAAGTAAATTTTAACTCACACAAAAGCTTTCAAACTCTGCTCTAGCTTGTCTTTCATCTCATCTATATGCTCTTTTTTGATGATGAGGGGTGGTAAGAAGCGTAAGTCGTTTTTGCCGCAGCTAATGAGTATGAGTTTGTTCTCTCTTGCTTTGCTAAGCACATCAGCTACCTTTACCTTAGGGCTTAAGCTTAGTCCTTGCATAAAGCCTAAGCCGCTTCTTTTTTGTATAAATTTGTATTTTTGCACGAGCTCATCTAGGGTTTTTTCTAGGTAAGGGCTGAGTTTTTTGACATTTTCTAGGATTTTTTCTTCTTTAAATGCCTTAAATACAGCATTGACAGCCGCACATGCTAAAGGATTGCCCCCATAAGTGCTTCCATGGTCGCCATACTCAAGCGAGTGCTGAGCTACCTTTTCACTTACTACAAAAGCTCCCACACTAAGCCCACAACCAAGAGCCTTTGCGCTTGTCATCACATCAGGCAAAACGCCAAAATGCTCGTATGCAAAAAACTTCCCACTTCGCCCCATACCACACTGAATTTCATCAGCGATAAGCAAAATGTCTTTTTCATCACAAAGCTTTCTTAAAGCCTCATAAAAAGACTTTTGTGCTGGGTTAATCCCTCCTTCGCCTTGCACGCTTTCAAGCACTATGGCACAAGTTTTATCGCTTAGTTTTGCTAGCACGCTTTCAAGCTTGTTAAACTCGGCAAATTTTACTCCGCGAATAAGTGGTTTAAAGGGCTTTTGGTATTTTTCATTTGCTGTTAGGCTTAAAGCTCCTAGTGTGCGTCCGTGAAAAGAGTGCTTCATCGCTATAAACTCAGCATTTTTAATGCCTTTGTTATACGCGTATCTGCGAGCAACTTTCATCGCTCCTTCTATAGCTTCTGTGCCTGAATTTGTGAAAAAAACACGGCTTAAACCACTTGCTTTGGCTAGGTTTGAAGCAGCAGTAGCGATATTTTCGTTATAAAAAAGGTTACTTGTGTGTATGAGCCTATCAAGCTGTGTTTTTAAGGCTTCATTAAAGCCCTTGTGCGTATAGCCTAAAGCACAAACCCCTATCCCAGCAGCAAAATCAAGAAAAACTTGTCCCTTATCATCGTAAAGATACACGCCCTCGCCTCTTTCAAGCACGAGATCAAAGCGTTTGTAAGTTTGCACTATATGGCTTTGTTCTTTGTATGACTTCATAAATCCCCTCCTATCAATGTCCCTAAACCATCATCTGTAAAAATTTCAAGCAAAAGGCTGTGTTTAACGCGTCCGTCCAAGATATGCACTCTTTTTACGCCATTTTCAAGGGCATCAACGCAAGAATTGAGCTTTACAAGCATACCGCCTTGAGTGTGCTTGATAAGCTCTTTTGCTTCTTTGATCCCTATCCTTGAGATGAGCGAGTTTTTATCCTCGTAGTTTTTATAAAGTCCCTCAACATCACTTAAAAACACAAGTTTTTCAGCCCTTAAAGCCTTTGCAACCTCGCACGCTACATCATCAGCGTTGATATTAAAACTTTCATAGTTTTCATTCATACCAATAGGAGCGATGATAGGCAAAAAGTCCTTTTCTAGCAAGTCTTTAAGCACACTTTGGCGCACGCTTTTGATACGCCCTACAAAGCCTAAACTTTCATCTTGCTTTTCACAATGTAAAAGCCCGCCGTCTTTGCCACAAATTCCAAGCGCTTTCACGCCTTGACATTCAAGGTTTTGCACTAAGGTTTTATTGATCTTAAAAAGCACCATTTCAGCCACTTCTACAGCTTCTTTTGAGCTTATTCTAAGTCCATTTTTAAATTCACTTTTGACATTTAGTTTTTCGCACATTGAAGTGATTTCTTTACCACCACCATGCACGATAACAGGCTTTAAGCCGACAAGCTTTAAAAGGGCTATGTCTTGCATAACACTGATTTTAAGGGCTTCATTTTCCATAGCCGATCCGCCGTATTTAATCACTATGATTTTAGAATTAAACTTGCGTATATATGGCAAAGCTTCAATGAGCGTATTTGCTTTTTCAAGATAAGTTTTCATCGCTTTTTCTCGCTTTTTATACAAAAATTTTCTTAAAATTGTAGTATCTTTTTGCTTTATTTTTAATGTGTTTTATATAAATTTATAAGTTTTTAAATCAAAAAAATTATAATTACTCAAAAAAGGATACCTAATGATATACTATCTTACCGCTTTTTGCATGGGGCTTGCTATCGCTATGCAAGCGCCTATCAATGCTAGTCTGGCTCGATCTTTGCAAAGCTCACCACTTATCGGCGCTCTTGTTTCTTTTTTAGTGGGTTTGATTTGTCTTGTGATTTTAAGCTTATTTTTGGGATTTTTAAATGTAAATTTGATTAAAAATCTTTTTCAGCAAAGCTGGTGGCTATTTTTAGGAGGCGTTTTGGGCGCGTTTTTTGTCTTTGGAACTGTGCTTTTAGCACCAAAAATAGGGCTTATCAATATGTTTTTACTCGTGCTTGTAGGACAACTCATCACAAGTTTAGCGCTTGATAAAATCGGTGCTTTTGGCTTAGAGATCAAAGAAATTTCAGTATTTAAAATCGCTGGTTTAGCCGTGATTATCATAGGGCTTTTGATCTTTTTTTATAAAGAGTTAAAAACGAGTTTTTAAATTTATATTTTGTAAAAAAATACAAGCTTTAAAAGCTCATTTTTCATAAAAAAAGATTTTTATGTTATAATGTTAATTTTTTATCGATTAAAGGATATGCTTTGCGTTTGATACTTTTTGTTTTACCAGCTCTTTTGCTTATTTTCAGTGCTTGTGCAAATCACGCAGCAGATAATCAATTTTACGAAAAAGCTTTAAGCGATCATTTTTGTTCTGAAAGCTTCTTTAAAGCAGAACAAAAGCGAATGGATAGCAACAAAGATATCATTTACACAGGCTTAAACGCAGGAGCCATCGCAAGAAATTGTCAAGATTTTAATACCAGCAATGATTTTTTAGATAAAGCTGAAGAGGCTTATAAATACGATGTGGATTTAGAAGGACTTGGATCAAAAGGTGCAAGGCTTGTTGGATCAGCCCTTGTGAATGAAGCTGTGTTTGATTATCAAGGCACGCTTTATGAAAGGATAATGGTTAATGTCTATAAGGGCTTAAATTTTATGAGTTTAAACGACTTTGAAAACGCAAGAGTTGAATTTAATAGGGCTTTAATGCGTCAAGACAAGGCAAAAGAGTATTTTGCAAGCCAAATCGCAGCCAGTAGAGTTGAATTTGAAGAAGCCAAAAAAACTCAAAACTTTGATGAAAATATGCAGCAAAACTATAAAAATGTGCTCTCGCAATACGATCACCTCCTCAAAGACTTTGATACAAGTAAAAACTTTATCAACCCTTATGCTACCTACACCGCAGCCTTATTTTTCTTTTTAGATAAAGATTATACAAGGGCGGTTGATTTGCTTAAAGAAGTGGCGGTGATTAACTCAAGAAGTGCCGAGTTTAAAAAAGAATTTAGAGTGTTTAACCAATACGCTTCCTCAACAAACCCACAAAGACTTCAAAAATACATCTTCGTTGTGTATGAAAGTGGCTTTGGAGCTGGGCTTGATGAGCTTAGCTTTACCTTACCTTTTATCTTTGACGATAATCTCATCACAAGTTCTTTTGCACTGCCAACCTTGAAAAAAAGGGAAAATTCCTTTAGCTATCTGCTTGCAAATGAGACTAAAACTTCACAATTTGTCAGCTTTGATGATGTGATTGCTACTGAGTTTAAAACAGAGCTTGCAAGTAAGATCACTAAAGCTATCAGCTCAACCATACTTAAAACCACGCTTAATGCTGCAGTAGCTAAAAATGATCCAACAGGGGGCTTACTTAGCATGGCAAGTAGCATAGTTACAGCCTCGACAAGCAGAGCTGATGTGCGTTTTTGGAATGCTTTGCCTAAATTTGCAAGCGTAGCAATGATAGAAAATAATGGCGAACTTGTCATAAAAAGCGATGATGGCAGGATTCTTTACACAAACAATGAAATCAACAAAGATGAAAATGCTATGCTTGTGATAAGATCGTATTTAAGATACTTACCAAATGCGTTTTATCTAATCCAACCTTAAAGGAGAAAAAATGAGGAAAAATTTACTTATCTTAAGCCTTGCAAGTCTTGCTTTTGTCTTTCTTGCTTGCTCAAGTAAAGAACCAAACGCTTTAGAAAAAAGGGTGCAAAAGCACATTAGCTTTCAAGGCGTAGAAAAGCAAATCGTAAAAGAATTTAACTATAAAACCAATAGCAACGGCTTGCTTGAATTTGAACTTGTGCTTTTAAGTGAAGATGAACTTAAACTCAGCTATCAAATTTCGTGGAAAGATGAAGACGGCTTTACACTTAAGACTTATCAAGATGGTGTGTTTAAAGACATTACGCTCAAAGAAAATCAAGAGTTTTTGATCCAAAGAGTAGCAAGCGATAAAGACGCTAGCGATTTTAGGATCATTTTAAGTGAAAAATAAATTCAAAAAGGAGAAACAATGAAAAAAATTCAAACACTAGCTCTAAGCGTTATGCTTGGCGCACTACTCACAGCGTGCGGCACTAAGCCTGTTTATACTGATGGTAAAAGCGGACAAGTCAAACAAGGCGATGCGCTGACTTTAGGACTTGACAGAGAGGATTTTGAAAATGCTGCTGATGTGATGATACAAAGTATGCTTAAAGATCCAGCTTTTGCAAATATCGCTCCAGGACAAAGAAAGGTTATCGCTATAGGACGCATAGTCAATGATACACCTCAAAGGATTGACACAGACAAGCTCATCTCAAAGATCACTATCGCTCTTAGAAAATCAGGTAAATTTGTGCTTACTACAGCTGTAGCAGCTGGTGGGGCAAGAGATAGTATGAGCCATGATGTAAGAGAGTTAAGAGATAATGATGAGTTTAATCAAGGCACTATCGCTAAAAAAGGCACTCTTGTTGCACCGGATTTTTCACTAGCTGGCAAGATCAGACAAGATACTGTTAAGCTAAGAAATGGCGATATTCAAGCTGAATACTTCTTCTTGCTTAGCGTAACTGATCTTAACAGCGGTTTGGCGTATTGGGAAGATGAACAAACTATCTCAAAAGCAGGCGATAAAAAGTCTGTAACTTGGTAAGGCTTTTATGATGAAAAGGTTTTTTTTATTCGTTTTATGCACCTTTAGCTTTGTTTCAGCCCAACCAAACGAGCAAGCAGTAGAATCAAATTCTACTGCGACAAATTTTAGCCCAGATACTGCCACTTCTGTTGTAAGCAAAGAAGGTACCTTTATCAAAGTTTCAAGCGGACAAGCAAGTGCGCCAACTCAAGAAGAAGCTGTGCGACTTGCTATAATCGATGCGGTAATGAAACTTAAGGGCTTTAATACAGCAAATTTCAAACAACAAATCCGCACACAAAACTTTTCAAATTTCAATCTTTTTCAACCTCAAGTCTTCACAAGTTCAACTTTTAAAGCCACAAAAGGCTATATAGACAGCTATGAGCTTACTAAAGTAGCTTTAGAGCCAAATGGAAGGTATTTTGTGAGCGTTAATGTCTTTAAGACGCTTTTTTCACGCAATGAAAAGCCAAATTTGGTGATTTTTAATGCTTCAAGATTTAAGGCTTTGGGCGAAAACTTAGGACAAAAACTTGTTAATGATTTCACAAAAAGCAAGAAATTTAATGTCTTAGATAGAAAAAACGAAGCCTATTATAAGGCTGAAAAAGCTGTGATTGAGAGTGAAGATGGCTCAAGTGAAGATATTTTCAAGCTTGGCAATGTCATAGGAAGTGATTATATGCTGATTTTTAACCTAAGAGATATCAGCGCAAGTTCAAGTAAAAGCTCAAAGCTTACCACTCAATCAAACACGCTTAAAGGCGATGTGGCAGTGGATTATCGCTTGATCTTATTTGCTACAAAAGAGATTAAGCTTGCAAATACCATTACTTTGCAACTTAGCCTTAAAGATGAGAGTGTTAAAACAAATGAAGAAGCTTTAACAAAGATAGCAAATGCTCTTTCAAAAGACATTTTAAATGAACTTTATCCAGCTTATATCACGCTTGCAAATGAAGGCGAAGTAAGCTTTGAAGAAGAGCTTGAGCTAAACGCAGTGTATGAGTGTATAAACAAAAGCAATGGCACAAGCTCAAAGGTGCAAATCACAAGTGCCAATAAAAACAGCTCAAAAGGCAAAGTTTTACAAGGCACAGCAAGCTTTAATGATACTTGCACGCTTTCAAGCGAACAAGGCAGAGAAGCTACTTATAAACTTGGCACAAATGGCGGTGTGAATTTAGGCTTTTAAGCTCACAAAACAAAAATAGACAAAAAGACAGCTAGTCCCTTTGTCTATTTGATCTTTTTTCTACTTTTACTTAGCTTTTTTCCGTATATAGATATAAAGCACGCTTGCAATAGCAATGAGGATAAAGATAATAATAAGAATTTGGTGCAAATACTCAGCGATAAGCTCTTCATTTTGCCCTAAAAAATATCCAAGCAAGACTAAGATACTGACCCACAAAAAACTCCCCAAGCCTGTAAAAAAGATAAATCTTTTTAGGTTCATTTTCGCTAAGCCAGCTGGCATAGAGATATATTGACGAATGCCCGGTATCAAGCGACACACAAAGGTTGAAAACTCGCCGTGTTTGTTAAAAAATGCCTCAAATTTAGCAAATTTAACTTCATTGATCCCTATATATCTACCCCATTTAAGCACAAAGGCTCGCCCAAAGAAAAAGCAAAGATAGTAATTAATCAAAGCCCCTAAAATAGATCCTAAAACCCCACACGCTATACACGCGTATATATTAAACTCGCCCTTATGAGCTAAATATCCAGCCGGTATCATCACAACCTCGCTAGGAAAAGGGATAAAACAGCTTTCTAAAGTCATTAAAAGCACTATGCCAAGATAGCCAAGCTCGCTTGCAGTGTGAAGTATAAAGTCTATGAGTTCTTGCATAAATTCATTTCAACAAAAAAGAAGCAAAAGCCCAAAAAGGGCTTTTTAAAAGGCTAGGTTTATTTACCAGCAAATGAAGCTTGATTTGGATTATCAGCAGCTCCAGCTAAAAGGCATTCTCTAAGTGCATCAGCATCGGCTGGGTTGCTGACTTTGTTTTTTACCCAACGCTCGATTTGTGCCATAGTTTTTGAGGCTGGATTTGGAGCTTGATATTGCTTTGAAAGTGCTGCACAATCAGCTGCTAAGCTCAAACTTGGTAAAGCAAAAAGTGCTATTAATAAAACTTTTTTCATCTTTACTCCTTTTTAGAATTTCACATTATACATAAGCATAATGTTATCTGCTGTGCTATCAGCACCCACGCTTTTGCCTAGATTTTTACCCGGTGCTCCATTTATAGGTAAGCCTCTGTTGCCCCAAAGATTGTTAATCCTTGTATAGCTTAAGCGGAAGAATTGATTTTTATCCACTTGAGCGATCGCATACACATCAAAAGCATGTCCTCTTGTTTGTCTTATATTTAAAGGATCATTAAAGCTTGATCTTGAAAGGGTATACCAAAAACGGCTTCCGTAGAAGTATTCGCCACCAAGTTTGAAGTATTGGTTAAAATCATATCTTAAACCTACATGTGCAGCATAGGCATTTTTTCATTGAAAAGTTTTGATGTAGGTACAGAAGGTGCAAGCTCTTTTGCATCACTTCCCTTATAATAACCCAAAGAGCCAAAATAATTCAAGCCTATATCCCAAAGATTATACGCTTCAAAGTGTAAATTTACGATATCAGAATTTCCCAAATTACGCACGCCACCATAAGTAGCACCTAGTGGTAAAGAAAAATTATTCAAACGTACATAAGAAAGCATTAAGAGGTTATTACCTACACCAAATTGCTCGAAAGGAAGTCTCATCTCAGCTGAAGCATACCACAAATCAGAATCTGCCTTTGAAGTCGATCCTGACCAATCCCTAATAGTTCCTTCCTCATCATACTGATACACCTTTCCATACGCTCCACGCACTGCAAAAGCAAAATCATTAAGCAAAGCTGGCTTAAAAGTAACCACCGCTGCATCACCTAAAGTATTGATAGCAAGGGCTGGGTAGGTTGATTGGCGAAGAGCATTGTTTCTAAGGTTGCTTCCTGGACCTTCAGTTCCTGGCTGACGTCCTAAGGTGAAAACTACTTCTTCAGTGGCAAAAAGATCGATATAAGCACGACTTACATAGATACTTGATCCACTTGTGCGAGTGTTGCGTCCAGCATCTATATCAAGTGGATCGCCTACACTTGCAACATCCATTTGCCCCCAGTTTTTTGCCATAGATAAGCGACCATAGAATTTAGTATAGTCGTTAATCGCCGCATTCATATTAAGATGCAATTCACTCGCCCATTTGTTGTGAGCTTTGTATTTTTGATCGTTAATGTTGTAGGTTGTATCGCCCACGCCCATTGAAAAATCAAGACCAAATTTGATCTTATCCAAACCTGTTTGAAACTCTGTGTCATCGAGTCTTTCTTCAAGCTCACTAATCCTTGTTTCAAGTCTTTGCATAGCTGTTGGCTGAGGAGCCGGCGCAACTCTTTGAGGCGGAGTTTGTCTAGGAGCATTTTGCCTTGGGGCTGCATAAAGCGAAGAGCCAAGCAAGGCAAGAGCTAAAACTACTGAAAATTTTGATTTCATGTAAAAATCTCCTTAAAAATTTGAAATTATCGCTTGCAATTCTAGCAAAATAAAACTTAAAAACTTATATTTTTTAAAAAAATCATACAAAAAGAAGCATTTTGTGAAATTTTGACTTTAAATTCTTAGTATTTTAAGCTCAAAAAAGTAAAGATGAAAATACAAAAAACTACAAACAAACTGATGAAAGATCAAAGCCTTTATATCGTTGTTCTTAAACGATATAAAGGCTATAAAAATTGAGTTTATCTTTTTTTAGCTTTGCTTTTAAGCTTGGTGCGTTGGGTTTGGGCTGGAATTTTTTCAGCTTTTTGTGTTGAGATTTTATCTAAGTTTTGCTTACTTTTTAAAGCTTTTTTGATCTGCGTGGTTGTTTTATCATCTTGAGCCTTGGAAGTTTGGGTGTTTTTAGCTTTTGTAGTTGGACTTTTAGCCTTTTCATCTTTAAAAATCTTTATATCTTCGATAATATCACCTTGTTTAATACTATCAAGCACCTTTAAACTCGCTTCATCATTTAAATCAATCTGTCCAAACACAGTATGAACGCCGTCTAAATGAGGCTGTGGGCTATGTGTGATGAAAAACTGGCTTCCGCCTGTATCACGTCCTGCATGAGCCATACTGAGCGTGCCACGAAGGTGCTTGTGCCTTTGATTATCGCACTCGCATTCTATCTCATAACCTGGACCGCCCATGCCATTACCATAAGGACAACCGCCTTGAATGACAAAATTTGGGATTACTCTGTGGAATTTCAAACCCTTATAAAAGCCTTCTTGAGCCAAATTTGCAAAATTACACACCGCTTGAGGCGCTTCATCTGCAAAAAGCTTGAGCTTTATGTCCCCTTTAGAAGTCGTAATTAAAGCGTTTTGATACTCATTTGCCTTGCTTGTATCTATTTTTTTAAGCATTGTTTGTCCTTTTTTAATCTATATTTGTATAAACAGCTTGTACATCATCATCATCTTCAAGCTTGTCAAGCAGTTTTTCTATATCTAAAAGCTGATTTTCATCAAAACTTAGGGGCGAATTTGGCACATACTCAAGCCCAGCTTTTTTAAGCACTAAACCCTTATTTTCAAGAGTGGTGCTAAGCTCGCCAAAGGCGGTATAATCGCCCATGATTAAAAGTTCTTCTTCATTTTGTTCTAAGCTTTCAAGTCCAAAGTCTATAAGTTCTAGCTCAAGTTCTTCTAAATCGCCTTTAAAAGGCTCAAGATGAAATACTGCCTTTCTTGAAAACATAAAGCTTAAAGAGCCATTTTGTAGAAGTTCTCCGCCATTTTTGCTAAAAATAGCCTTGACATTTGCTACTGTGCGTGTGGGATTATCACTCATACACTCAACCATAATCAAAGCTCCGTGTGGAGCTTTGCCTTCATAATGGATATTTTTTATATCAGCTCCATCTTTGCCACTGGCTCGCTTTATGGCTGCGTCGATATTATCTTTTGGCATATTGCTAGCTTTTGCTGTAGCGATGGCTGAGCGAAGCTTGGGATTCATCTCAGGATCTAGCCCACCTTCTTTGGCGGCTACTTGAATAGCCTTAGCAAGTTTAGGAAAAAGCTTACTCATCTTATCCCAACGAGCCTCTTTTGAAGCCCTTCTATACTCAAACGCACGTCCCATGGCTGTCCTTTTTTCATAAAAATTTGACTTTTTAAAATGAAAGTATAGGATAAAAATGTAAATTTCAAAGCAAGCTTTCTAAGCTTAGATAAAAGCTACTTGGGATATACTAGCTTTTTTCAAATAGGGGAGAAAATGCTAGGTGTAGGCTTGGTGCTTTTAGGTGCTGTGTTTTGGGCGATTAGCGGGGTGCTGGCTGAATATCTCTTTAAGAGTGGCTTTAGCGTAGAATGGGTGAGCTTTTATAGGCTTTTATTTACTTCATTTGTGCTTATTGCTTTGAGTTTTAAGAAAAGAAATTTTGTGCTTTTTAAACACAAAAATAAAGTTTTTTCTTTGCTAGGCTTTGCTTTGCTTGGACTTTTGCTTACTCAATATGGCTATTTTAAGGCTATATTTTATACAGACGCTGGCACAGCTACGATGATACAATACTCTGCCCCACTTTTAATCATGATCTTTGTTTGCTTTAAGGCTAAGGTTTTACCTAAAAAGCTTGAAATACTTGCTTTAATACTCATTTTTATAGGATTATTTTTACTGGCAACACACGGAGATTTTCACTCTTTAAATATCAGTTTTTGGGGTTTATTTTGGGCTTTGGCTGGTGCTTTTGGGGTGGCGTATTATTCACTTGGAGCAAGGGCTATTATCGCTTCTTATGGGCTCTTTTTTGTCATGGGCTTTGCAAGTTTGTTTGCAGCTTGTATGCTTTTTGTACTTTTAGGATTTAAAATACCTTACCACGAACTTGACATAAAAGCCTTTCTAGCAATGTCTGGTATAATTTTCATAGGCACTATAGGAGCATTTTGCTTATATTTAAAGGGTGTTGAGTATATAGGAGCATTAAAAGCAAGTATGATAGCCTGCGTTGAGCCCGTGGCTGCAGCACTTATGAGCTTTGCTTTTTTAGGCACAAGATACACTTTCATAGATATCTTTGCTTTTATACTCATCATCTTAAGCGTGATTTTAAATGCGAAAAATAGGGCTTAACTAAGCTCATGAATAAGCTTGACAAATTTTAGCCTGCTTGGTTATAATCACGCTTTTTAAAAGTGTATATTTTTAGAAAATCAATCAAGGAAAAAGAGTGAAAGATCGATCTTGGCTTAGGATTATGTTCAATTCTTCAAAGTTTTTGTCTTGGATTTTTTTGCTTTTAGCTATAGCTTTTGAAGTGCTTGGCACGAGCTTTTTAAAGCTTGAAAATGTGAGTTTGGCTCTTTTTTTGATGGCTGTATTTATTGCTATTTCTTATTTTTTTATGGGACTTTGTTTAAAGCGTATTCAAGTTGGTATTGCTTATGCACTTTGGGAGCTTTTAGGCACGCTTGGTATAGTTTGTATAGCTTTATTTGTTTTTAAAGAAAGTTTGAGTTTTACTCAAATTTGTGGCATTGTTTTAGCCTTTGTTGGTATCATTTTAATCAATTTTGGCGAGGTTAAGCCATGAAAATTTATATATTTATCATCATTGCTTCAGCTATTTTAGATATTTTTGCTAACTTGGCTCTTAAAAAATCAAATGCCTTTGAGAAAAAAAGCTGGGGGATATTTGCCATTATCCTAGCTATCCTAGCCTTTTTCTGCCTTTTTTTAAGCTTAGAATATATGCCTTTAAGTATAGCTTATAGCACTTGGGGAGCTATAGGTATCATTGGCACTTGTTTGGGAGGCTATGTTTTTTATAAAGAAAAGCTTAATTTCATCGGCATTTTAGGTATAGCTTGCATTATCTTAGCTGTCGTGCTTTTAAATATTTAATTAAGCTTTTTTTCATCTTAAAAAGATAGAATTTATCAAGTTCACAGCAAAGGATAAGCCATGAAAACATTTCAAATTGCTAATGTTAAATGTCAAAATTGTGTCAATTTAATCAAAAACGCCCTTGAAGATGAGTTTGGCAGTATCAAAATCAATCTTAACACAGAGCCAAAAACTTTAAGCATAAACTTAAGTGATGAAAGACTAGCAGAGTTTAAACAAGCCCTTGAAGAGCTTAATTTTAGCATTTTAAAAGAACTTTAAGCTATGCAAGAATTGCGTGTAAAAATCGGCAAAATGACTTGCACAAACTGCTCAAATGCGATTGAGCGTATATGCTCTAAAATGCAAGGTGTTGAAAAGGCAAGTGTTTCATATCTTAACGCCAGTGGGATTTTTTTACTTTCAAGCGAGGAAGTAAAGGCAAAAATTCAACAAAAAATCAAAGATTTAGGCTATGAAGTGTTACAAAATGATGAGGATATATATGAGTTTAAACTCAAAGAGCTTCAAAAGTTAAAATTCAACCTCATCTTAAGTGTGATAATAAGTGCTTTGGCTATGCTTTTAATGATGAGTTTTCATGGGATTTTAAGCGAGCTTTTGCAGATGATTTTGGGACTTTTTGGGGTGTTTTATTGTGGGCGAGGCTTTTTTATACATGCGTTTAAGGGCTTGAAAAATCTTGCTCTTGATATGAATACTCTTGTAAGCTTGGGTTCTTTAAGTGCTGTGATTTACTCCTTTTTGGCTTTTTTGGGTATTTTCCAAACACATTTGTATTTTGCTGAAGCAAGTATGATTATCACTTTTGTGCTTTTAGGCAAATTCCTAGAAGAAAATGCTAAATTTAAGGCAAATAGCGCTCAAAAAGGGCTTGAAAAATTTGAGCTAAAAACTGCAAGATTAGTGCAAAAAGATGGCTCTTTTAGCCTTGTAAATCCTTCCTTTTTGCAAGTAGGCGATGAAGTGCTTGTTAAAGAAGGTGAAAGCATTAGCGTTGATGGTGTGGTGCTTGAGGGTAAGGCTGAAGTGGATATGAGTGTGATAAGTGGGGAGTTTATGCCCTTGCTTAAACAAAAAGGAGATGAGGTAGAAGCTGGTGGGTTATTAGTAAGTGGTTTGTTGCGTATAAGAGCGAGCAAAAAGGCTATGGATAGTAATCTTGAGCATATTAAAAATCTCATCTTTCAAGCAAGCAATGCTAAAATGCCTATAACTTTGCTTGTTGATAAGCTTTCAGCGTATTTTGTGGGTGCGATTTTAATGCTCACCCTTATCACTTTTATGGCTTGGTGGTTTATAGCCGGCTTAAATGAGGCTTTTTTGCATTCAAGTGCGCTTTTGCTTATCTCTTGCCCTTGTGCTTTAGGGCTTGCAACGCCAATTGCTTTAGTTTTAGCTATACATAATGCCTCAAAACATCATATCCTTATTAAAAACCCTAGTGCTATAGAGCTTTTACGAAAGATAAAAGAGGGGATTTTTGATAAAACAGGCACTTTAAGTGAGGAAAAATTAAGCATTTATACTCATAATTTAAGCAAAGAAAATTTTGAATTGCTTGGCAAGCTTGAGTATTTTAGCACTCATCCTATAGCTAATGCGATAAAAACAAATGATGTGGATCAAGTTAAGCATATTAATAAAGACAAGCTTGAGTTTTTCACAGCTCGTGGGCTTTTATATACAGATGAAAAGGCTGTGTTTTTAGCTGGGAATGAGACTTTTTTAAAAGAAAGAGGCGTTACAATCTCTCAAGAACAGCACAATTTTGTGCTTGAAAATGCTAACCTTGCTCCTATTGTAGTGTATTTTGCTAAAGATAAAACTTGTCTTGGCTGCGTGTGCTTGCAAAATGAGTTGCGAAAAGAAGCACATACGCTCATTGCTTCACTAAAAGCTTTAGGTATAAAAAGCCTCATTTTAAGCGGGGATAATGAAAAAAGCGTGCAAAGTGTAGCTCAAAAGCTTGATATTAAAGAATATTATGCAAATTTAAAGCCTGAGGATAAGCTTGAGTTTATTAAAAAAAGACCAAATGCCTTTTTTGTAGGAGATGGAGTTAATGATGCAGCAAGCTTAAGACTTGCGAGTGTGAGTTTTGCTTTAAATGCTGGCTCAAATTTGGCTAAAGAAAATGGGGATTTTATCTTGATGAAAGATGATTTGATGGGTATTGATTATGCTTTGAGGCTTTCTAAAAAAACCTTTAGTATTATTAGGCTTAATCTTTTTTGGGCTTGTATTTATAATGCCCTTTGCATACCTCTTGCTGCTGGGCTTGTGCCAGGTATTAGCTTAAGTCCGCATATCGCTGCTCTTGCTATGTGCTTTTCTTCTTTGTGCGTGGTGATGAATTCTTTGCGGCTTAAAAAGGATATCTAAAAAACAAGCTTAACCAAAAACTCAAATCATTCTTTTGTAGGTTCGCCAAAACACTCATCAAGCGCAGCTTTTGCCTCAGCTTGATGATCGCGAGCCTTTGCTCCTTGCCTTAGGCTTGCAAACTCGGCTTTTAAATCCTTTTGAGGCGTTAAACCTTGAGCATTTTGAAAATCTTGCGTTTCATTTATATTTTTTTTTTCGTCTAAATTTGAGCTTTGTTTAGCTTTTTGTAAATCCTGAAGCTTGCTCTCATCAATTTGCATAGCTTTTTGCACACTGAGTTTGGCATTTAAAAGCTTTAAGGCAAGCTCTTGGATAAGCTTAAAGCCACGATTTAAAATACCTTTATCTTCCTCGCTAGCATGAGAACTTATACTTAAAATATCATTTTCAAAGCTTATAAAGGCTGTGGAACGTTCAAAACATTGTCCTAAGGTATAATCCCTATCATAAATTGCTTCAAGTAAGCGTTCATAAGGATTTTTCTTTTCTTCTTTTATGCTTGTTTGAGGGCTTGGCTCATTAGGGCTTATCTTTTGCGTGCTTATAAGTTTTTCTTCATTTTGTGGTGCTTGAGCCTTGTTTAAGTTTTGAATTTCTTCATCAATACTCTTAAGAGCACTTGCTTCCATAAGCATAAAAGCCATAACGCAAAGCACAAAAGCATCATCATCGCAGTGAGCAAGCATGGTTTTTGCTCTTGAGAGTATCCTAAAAAAACGTTCATAAACAAGCAAAGAAAATTCCTCGCTTTTAGCAAAAAAACTTTCTTTAAGATAAAAAATCATCTCATCTATAACATTGCTCGCTTCATAATCTTGCAAGCTTTTTAAAAACTCAAGCACCTTTTCTTTATCTTTTTGTAAGATAAGCGTATAAAACTCACTCACCTTTTGAGGATCTAAAAATCCAAGCATTTCAGCCATTTTAAGGCTAGTAAGTTCATTTTCACAAAAGATAATGGCTTGATCTAAAAGTGTAAGTGTATCCCTTAAAGAGCCCTGCCCGCTTCTTGCGACAAGTTTTAAAGCTTCATTTTCAAATTTCACGCCTTCTAAATTTAAGATATGCTCTAAATGTTTTACAATCTCACTTTGAGGAATTTGCTTAAAACGAAAATGCTGAGTGCGAGAAAGCACGGTAGCAGGTAATTTTAAAGGATCAGTAGTTGCCAGTATAAACTTAACATAACTTGGTGGCTCTTCAAGGGTTTTTAAAAGAGCGTTTGCTGCTTGAGGCGTAAGCATATGCACCTCATCGATGATGAAGATTTTAAATCTTGCCATAGAAGGAGCGTATTTGGTTTGCTCGATAAGCTCTTGAATGTCTTCTAAGCCCCTATGAGAAGCTGCGTCCATCTCGATAATATCTATATGCTTGCCCTCAAGTGCTGCTAGACAATGTTTGCACTCCCCACAAGGTGTGGCACTTGGTCCTTTTTCACACACCAAGGCACGCGAAAAAATCCTTGCACTTGAAGTTTTTCCACTCCCACGAAGCCCTGAAAAAAGATAAGCATGGGCTAGGCGTTGGTGGTTTAAAGCGTATTTTAAGCTCGTGCTAATCGTGCTTTGCCCGATGAGTTCATCAAAGGTTTTAGGGCGGTATTTAATGGCAAGGGCTTGAAGCATTGTTACTCTCTTTGAATTTTCAATTTATTCGTTCATAATAGATAAAAGCTCGACATTGTCTTTAGTTTTTAACATCTTTGAGTATAAAAATTTCAAGGCTTCTACATCGTCCATTTGAGAAATGGCTGAGCGAATCGCCCAAATTTTTTGCAAATCACCCGGATTCTGTAAAAGTTCTTCTTTTCTTGTGCCTGATTTGATGATATTAATGGCTGGATAAATTCGGCGATCTGAGATATTGCGATCAAGCACGATTTCACTATTTCCTGTGCCTTTAAACTCTTCAAAGATCACATCATCCATTCTTGAGCCTGTATCTATAAGCGCAGTTGCGACTATGGTTAAAGAGCCGCCATTTTCTATATTTCTAGCTGCTCCAAAAAAGCGTTTTGGTTTATGCAAGGCATTGGCATCAACGCCCCCACTTAAAACCTTGCCAGAACTTGGAGTAGCGGTATTATACGCTCTTGCAAGTCTTGTTATGCTATCAAGCAAGATGATAACATCTTGTCCCATTTCTACCATTCTTTTTGCTTTTTCTATGACAAGTTCAGCTACACGCACATGATTATAAGCTGGTAGATCAAAAGTTGAGCTAAACACCTCTCCTTTAACACATCTTTGCATATCAGTAACTTCTTCTGGACGCTCATCGACTAAAAGCACGATGAGTTGCATTTCTGGGTGATTTCTAGCAACTGCTGCAGCTAGTTCTTTCATGAGCTCAGTTTTTCCTGTGCGAGGAGGTGCTACTATAAGTCCTCTTTGCCCCTTGCCTATGGGCGTAAAAAGATCAAGCACGCGTCCTGTAAGTTTAGTGGCTTCATATTCAAGTTTGATTTTTTCTGTTGGAAAGATAGGGGTTAGATTGTCAAATAAAGGACGTTCTCTTGCTTCTTGCAAAGGCATATAATTAATGGCTTCAATCTTAAGCAAGGCATAGTATTTTTCTTGATCCTTTGGCTCTCTAACTTGTCCTGTAACGATGTCTCCTACTCTTAGGGCGAATTTGCGAATTTGAGAGTTTGAAACATAAGCATCATTTACACTATCGCTTAAATTTGCGTCCATTCCACGCAAAAAGCCATAGCCTTCATTTGAAATTTCTAAAATCCCTGTAAAAAGTATAAAGCCACCTGCTTTAGTTTGAGCTTTTAGTATCTCAAAGATAAGCTCTTGGCGACGCAGTTCTCTTGGGTTTTCAATGCTAAGTTCATTAGCGATTTTAACGAGACTTTCTAAGTCTTGCAACTTTAAATCTTCGATTTTATACCCCTCCACTGGAATGTGGGTTCTTTGTTTTTTGTTATTTTCCATAAAACCTCGTAAGTTAGATAAGTAGTTTGTTTTGTATGTTTAAGCTTAAATTCATTTGTAATTATAAGCAGTTTTACTTAAAAAAAAGCTAAATTTGCATTTTTTTATACCTAAGCCCTTTTTCAAGCAAATATGCTACAATTAAAACTTTAAATTCGCAATAAAGAAAGTAATAAAACAAAGAAAAAGATGAAATGCACACATTGCAAGCTTGAATTTAATAAGGCACAAATGCTTGAGAAAAACGGACATTTTTTTTGTTGCAAGGGCTGTGAAAGTGTGTTTGAGATACTTGAAAATAAAGGCTTAACAAGCTTTTATGAAAAGCTTGGCACACAAAGCCTTGAGCCAGCCAAATTAGAAGAAATAAGTAATTTTGATAATTTTGTGCGTCATAACAAAGACGGCTTTAGTGAAATTCATCTTATCATCTCAAAAATTCATTGTGCGGCATGTATTTGGCTTAATGAAAAAATTCTCATCAGCGAAGAAGGCATTATCGAAGTGCAAATCAGCCCCTTAACGCACAAAGCACGTATAGTTTTTGATGAAAAATCAATCTCTTTAAAGCAAATTCTAACCCTCATTCAAAGCATAGGCTACACAGCAAGTGCGTATGATCCTTTAAAAGCTGAGTCAAAAGCTATAGCTTTAAAAAGGGAGTTTTACTCAAAGCTCATCGTTGCCATAGCTTGCGTGATGAATATCATGTGGATAAGCATAGCAAAATACGCTGGTTTTTTCAGCGGTATGGATGAGGAGACAAAAGATATTTTAAATTTTGCTGAGTTTGTTTTGGCAAGTCCGGTGCTGTTTTACACCGGCTCAAGCTTTTATCAAGCCGCTTTTTATGCTTTAAAAAATAAAATCGTTACTATGGACTTACTTGTCATTAGCGGTTCAAGCTTGGCGTATGTGTATTCGCTTTGGGCGATGTTTTCAAGGGTTGGGGAAGTGTATTTTGACTCAGTGGCGATGATTATTTGCTTTGTTTTTGTGGGAAAATACCTTGAAGTGCTGATGAAAAAAAATGCAAGCGATACGATGGATAGCTTAAGTGAGTTTTTAAAAGCTGAAATTCTAGTGTTTGATGGCGAAAAATTTGTAGCAAAAGATCCGTATGCGGTGCAAATTGGCGATATTATCAGCCTTAAAACTGGCGATAAAATCATCATTGATGGAATTTGCACCAAAGGCGAGGCAAGCATAGATAGCTCAAGTTTAAGCGGGGAAAATGAACCTATCTTAATCAACAAAGGCAAAGAGCTTTACTCAGCTTGTATAGTCATAGATGGAAGCTTAGAATACAAGGCTACTAAGCTTTACAAAGACTCAAAACTCAGCCAAATCATCTCCTTGCTTGAGCTTTCTCAAAACAAAAAGCCAAAAATTCAAAGCCTAAGCGAAAAAATCAGTATGTATTTTTCAAGAATTATGCTTGTTCTGGCTTTACTTTGCTTTGTGCTGTGGTTTTTTGTGCTTCAAAGCTCCTTTGAGCTTGCTTTGGTTACAGGAATTTCAGTTTTAATCATCGCTTGTCCTTGTGCCTTAGCTCTTGCAACGCCCATTAGCAATCTTATCGCTTTATTTAAGGCTTTGCAGTTTAAAATTTTGTTTAAAAACTCAAGCGTGATTGAGGACTTAAGCAAGTGCAATCAAGTTGTGTTTGATAAAACTGGCGTCTTAACCTCTGCAAAACTTGAAGTTTCGCGCTTTGAATGGAGCAAAAACTTAAATTTAAACGAACTCTTAGGCTTTATCAGTCTTTCAAAGCACCCTGTATCTGCAAGTTTGGCTGAGTTTTTAATCAAAAAGGGAGCAAAAGATGAAAATTTAAATTTCACAGATTTTAAAGAACTTAGAGCAAAAGGCTTGAGTGCGAGCTTAAATGGGAATTTTTTGCTTGGTGGAAATGCGTATTTTTTAGAAGAAAAGGGCTTAAATGTCGCATATAGCTTTGAAAATTCGCATTTTATTTATGCAAAAAATGATGAAATTCTTGCTTTTTTTGAATTTAAAAGTGTGCTAAAAAAAGGAGCAAAAGAGCTTGTTGCTTACTTAAAAGATAATCAAATTCCTATGATAATGCTTACTGGAGATAATGAAAAAGCCGCAGCAAAAATAGCTAAAGAGCTTGATATAAAGGACTTTAAAGCTTCTTGTCTGCCACAAACAAAAATGCAAATCGTGCAAGAGCTTAATAAAAAATACAAAGTTTTAATGGTAGGCGATGGCATAAATGATGCTTTAGCCTTAAAAAATGCAGCTGTTGGCATAAGCTTAAAGCAAGGCTCTGATCTAGCAAATGAAACAAGTGATGTGATTATGCTAAGTGATGATTTAACAAGCCTTAAAAATGCGCTTAGGCTTTCTAAAAAAACCTTTGTTATCATTAAGCAAAACCTTGCTTTTTCTTTATTTTATAATGCTTTGACTATACCGCTAGCTTTTTTAGGGCTGATTAATCCACTCATCGCCGCTCTTTCAATGTCTGCAAGTAGTATAGTTGTGGTGCTTAATGCTTTGCGTATAAAGGGGCTTAAATGAATGGTGTGATTATGATGATGATAGCGGTGTCGATTTTTGTCTTTTTTATCGCTTTAAGCGCATTTTTATGGGGGATTAAAAACAAACAATTTGATGATGAATACAAATTTACAAGCTTAAATGATAGCGAAGAAGCCTTACATGATGCGATCAAGCTTGAAGAGCGAAAAAAAGAAGCTTTGAAACGCAAAAAATTTCAAAATGATGAAAAAAACATAAAAAAATAAAATTTCAAAAAAGAATTTCGTAAGAAAAAGAGCAAGGAAAAAATTCCTTGCTCAAAAAAGCTTATTTTAGGGTTTCGATGTATTCTTCAATCGCCTTAAAATCAGCTTCAGTTAAGCCTTTAAGGTTGATCTTCATAATCGCACCTTGTCCATAAGCATTTCTCTTGCCCTCAGCATAATCTTTCATATACTGAAGTCTCTCAGCTGATGTGAGAGAGTTTAAAGCTGGAACTTTGTTAAGATACACTTTTTCAGCTTTTGCTCCATGACAAACCGCACATTTTTTATAAAGTGTCGCTCCATCAGCAGCGTAAGCTGAAATCCCCATACAGGCTAAAGCTGTAATTGCTAATACTTTTTTCATTTGTTCTCCTTTTTGAAAAAATTTAATCAATTGATTATACATTATTTTTGTTTAACTTTGTCAAATTTTTTATCAAATTCTCAAAACATATCACAACGATAAAGACAAAATAAATGAATTTTTAAGCTTTTTTTCTCTATGATATGAGAAAATTTTTCAAGGAAAAACTATGTTTAAAAAGCTTATTTTACCATTTTTGCTAATGTTTATCTTTATAGCTTGTAAGGAGAATTCTCCTGAGTTTATAAGAGCTCAAACAAGCGGTGTGATAAAAGCCTATGAACATGTTTTTGTAAGCTTTATGAATACAAGTTTAGATCAAGAAATTTTAAGCCAAAACAGCATTGATGCAAAAATCAATGGCAAAGAAAGTAAGATTGCTATCAGATTTGACTCAAGCCAAACGCTTCTTTTATACCCAGATTTAGAAGCTAATAAAAACTATAAGATTGAATTTAATATAGCAAATATCCCTGTGAAACTTGAGTTTAAAACAGATTATATGAATTTAAATCTTGAAAATTCAAAATTTATCTCCAAGGGCGAGGATAAAAGCTCGCTTGTTATAGAGTTAAAAAGCTCATTTGAAAACTTAAATCAAAGCATTTTAGCTCAAAGTATGAGTCTTACCCGAGATGGAAAAAAGATCGATTTTTTCTTGCAAAATGTCAATCAAGGACTTATAAGCTTGCAAAGTGAAGTTTTTGAGTTAAGTGATAAAGCCTCAAAATTCACACTTCACATAAGGGCTGACAAACTTGGCTTAAAAGAAGACAAGGATTTTCATTTTAATAGCCCATCAAAAAACAAATTTGCATTCATCAATAGTAAAAATAATAACGATGAAATCGAACTTGAGTTTTCCCAAGCCCTAAATGAAAAGCAAAATTTTAATGATCTTATCAGCATAGAGCCAAAGATCGATTTTAAAGCCTTTGCTATAGGCAACAAACTTAAAATAAACGCTGCATTTTTACCACAAAATGAATACAAACTCACGCTTTCTTCAAATCTTAGCTCAAATAAAAACACAAAACTTGAAGAAAGCACAAGTTTAAATATCTCTTTTGGCTACCAAGCCCCTGCGATTAGCTTTTCAAGTGATGGTGTTTTTTTACCAAGCCTAGCTGATAAAAAGATCGCCTTTAAAAGCCTAAATATCAACAAAGCAAGGCTAAAAGTATATCAAATTTATGCCAACACCTTACACGAATACTTAAGATACAAAAACTTCACTGGTAAAAAAGGCTTAAGCCCTAACTCAAGCGATATAGAAGATGATACTACATATACAAGTGATTTGGTGCTTGAGAAAGAATTTAAACTTGACGCGCAGGCAAATACTTGGGTGCAAAATGAGATCAAGCTTGACGCACTTAAGGACTTAAAAGGAGCCTTTATCGTTGAGCTGAGTTTTAAAGAAGAAGATCTTATGTTTCCAAGCTTTTTTGAAGATGAAGGCTATGAGGATTGGGAGAAAGATCGCTTTTTTTACCGAAGAGCTATAGTGAGTAAAAATCTTGTTTTTTCTGATCTTGGTATTATGGCTGAGGCTATAAATGATCAAATTTTTGTGCGTGTAAATAACTACACGAATTTAAACGCTTTAAATGGCGTAAAAATAGAAGCTATCAACCGCAAAAATCAAGTCATTGCAAGTGCTATAAGCGATGTGCAAGGACAAGCTGTGCTTGATGCAAAAGAACAAGATGTGCTTTTTATCATCGCAAGCAAGGGCGAGGAAGCTGGCATTTTAAGGCTATCAAATCCACTTTCAACTGATGGCTTTGATGTGAGCGGCGCACAAGAAGCAGGTTTGATAGAAGCTTTTATATACACAGATAGGGGCGTGTATAGACCCGGCGATAACGTGCATTTAAACATCGTCGCAAGAAATAAAAAAGCGATGATAAACCACCCCATCATTTTAAAAAGCTTTAAAGATCCACAATCAAGCACTTTGCTAAGCAATATCACGCTAAATCCAAGCTCAAATGGTATGTTTTATCAAGAGCTAAAGCTTGCAAAAGACGCAGCTACTGGGATTTACGAGCTTAAATTTGATATTGCTTCACAAACTTTTTCACATAAAATATTAGTGCAAACCATAGCTCCAAACCGCATAGCCGTGCAGCTTCACAACGAAGAAAGCCTTGATATAAATAAAAATTCAGAGCTTGAGTATAACATAGAAGCAAAATACCTCTTTGGTGCTCCTGCAGCCAAACTTAAAGCACAAACGACTTTAAATGTCATCAAAGATAATTACAAAAACCCAAAATTTACAAATTATATCTTTCAAAATCCTAGCCTTTATATCAGCGAGTATTCAAAAAATGATGATGGCGTGCTTGATGAAAATGGAAAACTTAGCTCAAGC
Organism: Campylobacter sp. MIT 12-5580; assembly: GCF_005406235.1. NCBI lineage: Bacteria > Pseudomonadati > Campylobacterota > Epsilonproteobacteria > Campylobacterales > Campylobacteraceae > Campylobacter > Campylobacter sp. MIT 12-5580. The sequence goes on along the minus strand of NZ_NXLK01000002.1, from coordinate 238,264 downwards.
ATTACGCTTGGTGAAACTATACTCAACACTCAAGGAACAAATTTTAAAGCCTTGCTTACAAGCGAAGTCTTTGAAACTGGTGGTAGAAGCACAAAAGCCCTTTCTACAATGAAACTTGAAAAGTATAAATACTTTATCGGTATTAAAGAGCTTGAAAACTACTATATCAATAGCGGTGATAAGATCAGCTTTAGCGTCATTGCAAGTGATTTAAATTTCAACACACTTAAAGGTAAAAAAATCACTTATAAAATTTATAAAAACAGCTCTTCATGGTGGTTTGACTATGATAATTACAGCGAATTTTTACGCTCTATCAAAAAAGACAAAAACACCCAAATCATCGCACAAGGCGAGATTACAAGCTCTGATAAACCGGTAAGTTTTAGCTTTGATAGCAAGGATTATTATGGCGAAATGTTTGTTGAGCTAGTTGATAATGAAAGCGGTGTAAGCACCGGCGAGCGTTTTTATGTGAGTTCTTGGGGAGCTGTAAATAACGCTGATATAGTCTCAAGCCTTAAAATAAAAAGCGATAAGGACAAATACCAAGTTGGTGAAAAAGCTATAATCGAATTTGAAAGCACAAAAAATTCAAAAGCTTTTATTACGATAAGTAATAATAAAGGCATCATCAAACAATTTAGCCTAGAGCCTCAAGGCACAAGCACTAAATTTGAGCTGGATTTAAGTAAAGAATACGCGCCAAATGTCTATGTAAGTGTTTCTTTGCTACAAGATTATAATTCATGGCAAAATGATAGAGCCTTGAGGCTTTTTGGGGTTGTGCCTGTGCTTGTGGAGGATAAAGCTACCAAGCTTGAGCTTGATTTAAAAGCTCCTGATAAAATTCTACCGCAAAGCGAATTTGAGCTTGAAATCCAAAGCAAAGATAAAAAAGCCTTTACTTATACTTTGGCTATAGTTGATGAGGGACTTTTAAGCTTGAGTGATTTTGAAACACCAGATATTTGGGGATATTTTTATGCAAAAACCGGCTTTAAACTCAAAGTCTTTGATACTTACGAACAAATCATTGCTAAAACACTTGGCAAGGTTTCAAAGGTGCTAAGCACTGGAGGAGACTTAGAAGCGAGCTTTAACAAAGCCAAAAGAGCAAACAAAAACAAGGCTGATGAGCAAGCAGAGAGATTTAAAGCTGTAGTGCTGTATCAAGCCCCTATACAAAGTGATAAAAAAGGCTATGCAAAGCTAAAATTTCAAATGCCAGCATATATGGGTGCAGTGCGCGTAATGCTTATAGCAAGCAATGGCAAAGCTTTTGGTAGCACGGAAAAAGAAATCATCGTCAGTGCGCCTGTAAGTGTGCTTGAAACCTTTCCAAGAAGCTTAAGAATAAATGATAAATTTGAGTTTTTAGCTCAGGTATTTAAAAACGAAGAAAACGTTACAAACGCAAGCTTGAGCCTTAAAAGCAAAAACAAACTTCTTAGCCTTGATAAAGAAGAAGTGCAAATTGCGTTTAATGGCGATGAAAAAGTTAAAAATATCATCTTTAATATCGCGGTAAATGATGATAAATTAGGACTTGAAGAGCTTGAACTTGAGCTTAAGAGCAAGGATTATCACTTTAAAAATACAAGCCAAATTGATGTTAAAGCTATCAATGCTTATACTTATGAGGGCGAAAATTTCATCATCAAGCCAAATGAAAAAAAAGAATTCCATATCGATCAAAGCTATATCAAAGGAAGCACGCAAGCTGTTTTAGAGCTAAGCTCAACGCCGATTTTAAATTTAAATCATCGCTTAAAATACCTCATCGCTTATCCTTATGGTTGCATTGAGCAAACTACTTCAGCTGTTTTACCTCAGCTTTATTTAGATGAACTTGGCGTAAAGATTAATAAGCAAAAAGTGATTGACAACATAAACGCCGCTCTTACTCGCTACACACGTTTTCAAACGGCTAATGGTGGCTTTGCGTATTGGCAGGGTGGTAAAGAAGCAAACGCTTGGGGAAGCAACTACGCAGGCTTATTTATGATTTTGGCTAAAAATAATGGTTTTTATGTCAGTGATAGTGTGTATAATGCATGGCTTGAATACCAAAAAGACTATATAGACAACAATCTTTACAACACAGATAGTGCCATACTTGTGAATTCTTTATATCTTTTAGCCTTAGTGCAAGAGCCAAATATCGCTGCGATGAATGCCGTGTATGAACAAAAAGATAGGCTAAGCAACACTGCTCTTTGGCAACTTGGTGCGGCTTATAAGCTTGCTGGACTTGAAGATATTGCTTTAAAACTTGTGGCAAATGCTTCTTTTATGCCAAATTCAAGTGAGGAATTTTACCGACAAAGTTATGGCTCTGATCTAAGAGATAAGGCGATTATCCTTGCTTCTTATATAGATATCTATAATAAAATCAATGAGCCTTTATTTAAAGAACTTAGCGAAATTTTAGGCACAAATACTTATCTAAACACCCAAAATGCGGGCTATATGCTCTATGCTTTAGCCAAAGGTGCAAATTTAAATAAAAAAGAAGATGAAGCAGGAAAACTTCAAGGCACACTCGAGCTTTTAAGTAACGCTCAAAATAAAACTTTGCAGTTAGATGACAGCAAACAAAGCATTGAGTTTAGTGAAGGTAAAGCGGTGCTAAATGCTAAAAACACTATATATGGGCATTTTGGTGTTGAGGGCATCAAGCTTGAGCTTAGCAAGCCTTTTACAAATAAGATTAATATTTCACGAAGTTTTTATAACGAAAAAGGCGAGCCTATCGATGAAAGCAAGCTTCAAAGCTCGCAAAACTTTTATATGAGACTTGATGTGAGCCTAAATAACGCTGCTTCAGTGCAAAACTTAGCTCTTACCCAAGTGCTTCCTAGTGGTTGGGAAGTAGCAAATACGCTTTTAGATACAAAAATTCCACGATTTGCCGACAACTCAAAACTTGATTTTATCGATATAAGAGATGATAAGATTATGTGGTTTTTTGATCTATCTAATGATGAAACAAAAAGCTTTTTCATCAAGCTCACCGCAGTAACACCGGGCGAATTTACTTTAAGTGGTGCCTTTGCAGAAGCAATGTATGATAACACTTATCAAAGCTTAAGTGAAGGTAAAAAAGTCATTGTTTCACGCTAAATTTAGCCTTAAGCTTTTGCTTTTGGCTTTTTGTAGTATTTTTGTTTATGTGCTTTTTGTGTTTTTTAGCTTTGATGAAAAAGAACTTCAAAAAGATTTTGAAGCAAGATACAGCAAGGTTTTGTATGATAGAAATGACGCAATTTTAAGCACCTTTATCAACAAAGAAGAACAATGGCATTTAAAAGCTAATGCCATACCAAAAAAGCTTGAAGTGGCTGTTTTGCTGTATGAGGACAAGAATTTTTATTCACATTCTGGGGTGGATTTTCTTGCGATTTTAAGAGCCTTAAAAAGCAATTTTTTAGGCGAGAAAAAAAGCGGTGCAAGCACTATTTCTATGCAAGTTATCAAACTTTTAGAGCAAAATGAACGTACTTTTTGGCATAAATTTAATGAAATGATAAAGGCTTTAAGCCTAGAACAAAGCCTCAGTAAAGATGAAATTCTTAAGCTTTATCTTAACAATGCTCCTTATGGAGGCAATCTTGTTGGTTTTTACTCAGCAATTTTGTTTTATTTTGATAAGGACCCAGCTCATTTAACTTGGAGCGAAGCTGCGCTTTTAGCTGTTTTACCAAATGCGCCGGGTTTGATTAATCTTGAAAAAAACAAAAACAAGCTCCGCCTTAAAAGAGATGCTCTTTTACACAGGCTGTATGCAAAGCATTATTTTGATGAAAATACACTCAAACTTGCACTAAGCGAGCCTTTACCAAGCTTTAAACCAAGAAACAACCTTGCCCCTCATCTAGCCATAAAACTCCTTGATGATACGCACAAGCAAGTAAAATCAAGCATAGATAAACATTTGCAAATCAAATTTGAAGCAAAGGCAAAAGAATTTAGCCTCAAACTCAAGCAAAAAGGTATCAACAACCTTGCCATTATCCTTGCTGATACAAAAAGCTATGAAACACTAGCTTATGTAGGCTCGCAGGATTTTTATGATGAATCTGCTTTAGGACAAGTCAATGGTGCAAATGCTAAACGTAGCGTAGGCTCTGTTTTAAAGCCTTTTTTATATGCTTTAAGCATAGATGAAGGACTTATCGCGCCAAGCTCTTTAGTGCTTGATGTGCCAACTTTTTTTTCAAGCTTTGCTCCGCAAAATGCAAACAAAAAGTATTATGGCTTAATCAGAGCTGATTTTGCCTTAAGCAAATCCTTAAATGTCCCTTTTGTCCAGCTTTTAAAAGAATACGGTTATGAAAAGTTTTTCTATCAGCTTAAAAGCTTTTTAAATTTTAGCGATGAAGACTATAAAAAATACGGACTAAGCCTCATACTAGGCACCAAAGAGTTTAGTCTTGAAGATATGATGAAGCTGTATTTGGCTTTAGCAAATTATGGCAAACTCAAAGAGCTTTCTTTTTACCCAAACTCAAACAACACAAATGAAAGACAAATTTTCACTCAAGGTTCAGCTTATCTTACCTTACAAAGCCTTAAAGACTTAAAAAGAGTAGGCTTAGAAGAATACAACAAAAGCGAAAAAATCATTTCTTATAAAACAGGCACAAGTTATGGCAGGAAAGACGCTTGGGCTATGGCAGCTACGCCTAAATACACGCTTGGTGTTTGGGTTGGAAATTTTAACGGAGAAGCAAATGCTAATCTTTACGGCGTAAGTATAGCTGGGGATTTGCTTTTTGAGCTTTTAGGCGAACTTGATGACTTGAGTTTAGAATTTACACCTCCAAGTGATCTTTTTAGCCTTAAAATAGATACTTTAACAGGATATCGCTATGATGAAAATTTAAAAACACAAGCTTCAAACACGTTTTTTCCAAAAGAAGCTAAGCTTTTACGCACTTCGCCTTTTTTAAAAAAAGTATTTGAGTATGAGGGCAAAGAATTGCACTCTTTAGATGAGAATTTTAAATTCGCAAAAGAAAGGATAAAGCTTGTTTTGCCCTTAAACGCCCTTGCTTTTTTAAATGACAATCAAGTCAAACTCAAGCAAGAAAAAAGCGTAAAAATCCTTTATCCAAACTCGAATTTAAAGCTTATCCGCACTAAGGATTTGCATCAAAAAAATTCTATTATCATCAAACTTGCAAATTTAAATGATGAAAAATTATTTTTATATCTTGATCAAAAGCTTATTTTTGAAGGAAAAACAAAGAGTTTAAGCCTTGATTTTACTCAGGGTAAGCACGAACTTTTTGTGATGAGTGCAAGCGGACAAAGCGATAATGTAAGCTTTGAAGTCGAGTAAATTCAGCGAAAAAAAAGCTTTTTTAAGTTATAATTCTAGCTTTTATTTTAACAAAGGAAACGCAAATGCCAAAGATGAAAAGCGTCAAAAGTGCAGTCAAACGCTTCAAAGTCGGCAAAAATAAGATCAAAAGAGGCTCTGCTTTTAGAAGCCATATTTTGACTAAAAAGCCAGCTAAAAGAATGCGTGATCTTCGCGGCGTAAAATATGTGCATGCAACCAATGTCAAAGCGGTTGAAAAAATGCTTGGAATTTAAGTTTTTGACAAAAGTCATTCAAACTCTCCTTGCTTTTATGAAACAAGGACAAGTTCTTATCAAAAAGACGCCACTTTATGAAAGGAAATAAAAATGGCAAGAGTAAAAACAGGTGTCGTAAGACGCAAAAGACATAAAAAAATCCTCAAACTCGCAAGAGGTTTTTACAGCGGACGTCGCAAACATTTTAGAAAAGCAAAAGAACAACTTGAAAGAAGTTTAGTCTATGCTTATAGAGACAGACGCCGCAAAAAGCGTGAATTTAGAAAACTTTGGATTATTCGTATCAATGCAGCATGCAGGCTCAATGGCTTAAGTTATTCTCGTTTTATGAATGGACTTAAAAAAGCTGGTATTGAGCTTGATAGAAAAATCCTTGCTGATCTTGCGATGAATGATAGCACAGCCTTTGCAAAAATCGCTGAAGAAGTCAAAAAAGCTTTATAACACTACAATCAAGCTTTGTTATAAAGCTTGATTTTCTTTCTCTTAAAATTCTCTTGTTTTAGTGTAAATTTTATCCTTACTTTTAGCATAAGATCAAAGGAAAAACCTTGACGCAAAAGATCAAAATCGCCCAAGAAAAAGATATAAAAACACTTGTAAATTTAGCTTCAAAGCTATGGCAAAATCATAATTTAAGCGAACTTGAAGCTGAATTTACACAAGCTTTTATTGATGAAAAAACTCGGTTTTTTCTCGCTTTAAAAAATGAAGCTGCCATAGGCTTTGCATAATGTGCTTTAAGATATGAGTATGTAGAAGGCACAAACTCAAGCTCAGTTGGCTACTTAGAAGCCATTTTCATCAAAGAAGCCTACCGCAAACAAGGCTTTGCTAAAGAACTGCTTAAAGCTTGTGAGGTGTGGGCAAAAGAAAAGGGTTGCCTTGAGTTTGCAAGTGATTGTGAGCTAAAAAACACCCAAAGCCAGCTTTTTCACAAAGCGATGAATTTCACTCAAGCTAATACCATCGTTTGTTTTGTGAAGAAGCTATGAGTTAAAAACCTACATACAAGTTTAAGTAAAAATTTGAAATTTTAACCCATATTAAACAAAATGAAGCACAAGGCTTGCTAAAGAAACAAGCAAAGCAAGTATAGAGGTATAAAGTGAAATTTTACTTTGAGTTTTAGCCTCAAGTTTTTTAATAGCCTCAGTATTTGCTGCGATTTGCTCTTTTTGGAAGGCATGGTTTTTTTCAAATTCATCAAGTTCTTTTTCTAGCTTTGTTGTATTTTCATCTATTGTGTTTTTAAATTCTTTTAATTCATCAATATCCTTACCAAACTTAACTAAATTTGTCTCCATTTCAATGAATTGCTCTGCTTGTTGTAAAATTTGCTCAACTATAATCTCACTATCCTCACTAAGCTCACTATGTCTACCATTAACATCTTCAAAACCATTTTCAAGCATAGAGCTTAAAGCTGTTACCATAGCTTGAGAAAATCTTGAATTAAATTGAGTAAAAGCTATACTTTCTCTAATAATTTCATTTTGTTCAGCTATTGCTTCAGCCAAAGCTGTAGCTGCTTTGGCATTTAAAATACCTATTTTTTCACCAGGAGATGTAGCAAAAGGAAGTTTTTCCCAAAGCCTTTCACTCACACCTCTATTCCTAAAATTTTCAGCTTCTCTTACTAATTCGTGTGCCTCTGCTATTTTATGATCCACTTCATCAAGCTTTTCAAAAATCCTTGTAGCCTCAGCTAAAGCCATTTCTTTTAGGGTATTTTCATCAAGCTCATCCCAATTTTCTACCTCACTTGGGGTAATTTGTGTTTGAGTTGAAGTAAGTGCATTATTCAAACCCTTAAATGCTACACTAAGAAAATTTAACCACATTTTTATTCCTTTATTAATTTTTTATTGTTTAATTGTTTAAGTTTATTCATAAGCTCAGCTCTTTTTAAATCTGCTTCATCAGCTCTTTTGGCACTTTTATGGATATTAACTTGAGCCTGAGTTATAACTTTTTGCATAGTGTCTATATCTCTAGCAGTTTGTGTATAAGCATCACCTAAACTCAGCCAAGTTTTAGCTAGACTATACTGCACTACAACCCCACTTTGAGCCATGATTTGCACTTGCAAGCCTGCGATTTTACCTTGTGAGCGGATTTTATCCATGAAATAAATAATTATAGTAGAAACCAAGCCAGCTCCAATTGCTGAAAGAGTTATAGCTATAGGTTCAGCTATAGGAGTAAGTAAAGGCAGGGTTGAGATGATGAATTTTTCTATCACCTCAGCTCCTAAAAGAGATAAAGCCGAACTTATGCCTGTAATGATAACCTTTAACGCAGCATAAGCTACTTCATCTTTTGGCATATCTTTTGGGGGATTAACAAGGATTTTTACAGCCTCACAAAGAGAATGAAAACCAGCCATGATAACCTGACTTATCTTTTTAAGTGTAGTTGCAAAGATATTGATGACAAAAAGGACTATGTTTGATAAAAATGCCATTATCGCAGCTTCTATAGAGCCTGAAAATAAGCTTTTCCAATTTTGCTTGATATTTTCCATAATGGCATACATTCTTTTCTTAAAGCGAGCAAAAATTTCAGCTAAACTTTCCTTGCCTTTGTTTGCAAATATAGCCCTTACTTCTATCATCATACCTTGAACAAATTCTTTCATCAGCATTCCAAAAATAGAATACAAAGCCGCACGAGCTGCTTGAGAAGCTCCGGTAGCTAAAAGCTCTTGATAAGGTTTTCCACTTGTATAATACGCCTTATCAACTTTTTTATCTATCTTTTTCTTTTCCTCATCATAAATTTTTAAAAATTCCTCATCATTAATCTCTTTTTGCTTTTCTAGTTTGATTTTTTCATTTTGTTGGCTTTGGGTAAGCTGTCCGTTTTTTTGCTCTAACCGTTCCAAATCAGCAATTCTTTTGTCTCTATGAGCTAAAAATTCTTCTGCTGTTTTTGCCTTTTTAGAGCGGTTTAAGGAAGGATCTGTCATTTTTAAATTTGAGCTTGTATTGACTAAATTTTCCCCACCAATATCTGCTAGAATTCTAGCTCTATCATCATGTATGGTTTTGGCTGCTACTATATGATCTAAATCAGTTTTATCATTTGCACTCAAAGTTTTACCTGTCATATAGTCTTTTAACTGCCCTTGCTTTTTTAACTCGCCTTGAGATTTGTTAATCTTTATATACTCTTCATGCTGGTGATAGCTTTTAGAATCATACTCAGCCCTATTTTCATAAGCTAATTTTTCCTTTTCATTAGCATAAATTCCTTGTCTTACATTATGTGTAGTGCTTACCAAGCCCCCATCTTTACTTTCTAACACATAAGTTAAGCCAAATTGACTTATGATAGTATCCATAACCCTTTCTTCGCAAAGCTTTAAGAGTGTTTCGCCTTGCTCTTTTGGTAATTGAGCTTCAAGATTTTTAAGCTCTGCTAGGCTTTGTTCTAAGCCTTGATCAATTTGCAAACGCAAAGTATCTTGAGCTGATAAAAGCTCTATTTCTTTGTCTAAAGCCTTAAAATCAGTATTACTCAAATCAAGCTCTAAAACTTCTTTTTGCATACAACCCTCCTTGTAAAAAATAAATTTATACCTTGCTTCCGTGAAAACAAGGTATAAATTGATTTATTAATTTTGATAAAAAAGTTATTTGTAGGTTTAAAATAAAGGAAAATAAAAATATAAAAGAAAGAAAAAAGATTAAAAAGATAAGAAAAAGCTATGCAAGATAAATTTAACTTTTTAAAGCCCCCCCCCCCTTAGGAGAATTTGGCTCATTTTTTGTGAATTTAAATCCCTAAAAATCTGTGTTTGCACCGCTTGCTTCACGCTTTAACCTTAAGTGAAATAAAAGCGTATTATAAACAAATTTATATAAAATTAAGTTTAAACCCACACACCACCTCGCTTCAAGCAAATTTTAAAAATATAAATCACAAAAATTTTAAACCTAAACTCAAAATAAAAAAGCTATAATTGCAAAATGTTTTTCAAACAAAGGCTTTATCTTATCAAAAAGGCTTGATTTATGCTTTCACTTCTTAGCAATCCCATTCTCATCAGCGTTGTGTTGATGTGTGTTTTATGTTTGTTTCGGTTTAATGTGCTTTTAAGCATACTTATCTGTGCGCTTGTAGCTGGGCTTTTAAGTGGCTTTAGCTTGCAAGATAGTATGCAAATTCTTACACTTGGTATGCAAGGCAACCTCAAAACCGCTCTAAGTTATATACTCTTAGGTGCTATAGCAGCGGCTATTTCTCGCACGAATTTAACGGCTTTTTTGGTGCATTTTGTCTCTCGTTTCATCTCGCACAAAAAATACCTTTTGATCTTTTCAATAGCCCTTATTGCTTGTTTTTCTCAAAACCTCGTGCCTATACATATAGCCTTTATCCCTATACTCATACCGCCTTTGCTTGTAGTGTTTAATAAACTTAAGATTGACAGAAGAGCAGTAGCGTGTGCTTTAACCTTTGGGCTAACCACACCTTATATGGTGCTTCCTTTGGGCTTTGGGCTGATCTTTCAAGATTTGCTTCGTGAAAATTTAAATCAAAACAATGTCTTTGTCAGCCTTGAAATGGTAAGCAATACTATGTATCTTGGTGCTATTTGTATGCTTGTGGGCTTGATTTTGGGCGTTTGTGTGTTTTATGCTAAACCAAGAGAGTATAAAGAAGCACAAATTCAAAAACTAGATCTTGACAATCTTAAAATGCAGCGCAAAGAATGGGGCGTATTTATAGGGCTTATCTTTATGCTTGCATGTCAAATTTATACTCAAAATTTGCCTTTAAGTGGGCTTATAAGTTTTATTTTGATGATTATTCTAGGTGGGGTGGAGTATAAAAAAGTAGATTTTGTCTTTGATGAGGGCTTAAAGATCATGGGTTATGTCGCCTTTGTGATGCTTGTAGCAGCTGGCTTTGCTGAAGTTTTAAAACAAAGTGGAAGTATCAATACCCTTGTTGAGTTTGTCCTACCTTTTATGCGTGAATATAAACTTATCGCTATCATCTTAATGCTTCTTATTGGACTTCTCATCACTATGGGTATAGGCACTTCCTTTGGCACTATCCCTATCATCGCAACGCTGTTTTGCCCGCTTTGCTTAGAACTTGGCTTTTCTTATGCTGCCATTATCTTTATCATCGGCATAGCTGGAGCCTTAGGCGATGCAGGCTCTCCAGCAAGTGAAACTACACTTGGCGTAAGCGTAGGCTTAAAAGCAGACACACAAGCTGATCACATCAAAGATGTATGCATACCAACTTTTATCTGTTTTAATGGCTCTTTGCTCGTCATTGGCTCGATTATCACTTTGTTTTTATGAGTTTAGATAGGGCAAATCATCTTATAAAATTAAGTTGATTTGTCTATATTTTTAATCAAGGTTTTAATCTCTTCATTAAACAACTCGTCTTCATTCATTCTCTCTCTCATCTTAAAACCAGCTTCTATAAGGGCATAAAGTTCAGGCTTTGTGCTTTTCCAGCGTTGCAAAGTTCGAGTCGTAAGCCTTAAAATCCTTGCTTTATCTTGTTGGGTGTATCTCAAAGCTTTTTTCCTAAAAATATTTTTATCATTGTAATAAGCTTTTTCTTTATTTCAAATTGCGACAATATTTCATAAATTTATATAAATATAAGAAAATATGTCGTATAATGCCTATAGTTAAATTTATCTTAAAGGAGAAATCATGATAAAAATATTTTTTGTTTTTATCACAAGTCTTTTTATAACCGCTTGTGCTTATACTCAAGGCACTGAAATTTCACAAGCTCAGCTTGAAAAGCTTCAGATCAACAAAAGCACGCAAACAGATGTTGAAACCATAGTAGGCTACCCTCAACGCAAACAAAATCTCAACGGAGGCGAAATTTGGTATTATGACTTTAGTAAAATTAGCGCAAATCCATTTGGTGGCAATGTCGATGAAAGCACTATTTTTGAATTTGACAAACAAGGCAGGCTTAAGAAAAAATACAAAAGTTCTAACTTTGGAAACAAAAATCCCCTACTTGGCAACTAAGGCAAAAATATGAATGCGATTAAAAGAACTTTACGGAATTTAAGTTTTGCGTATTTTTTCAAAAACTATGTTTTTGCAGCACTTATAGCTGCAGTATTTTTTTACTATACCCCGATAAAAAACGCACCTACTATTAGCCTTATAGTCATCAATTTTATATTTTATCCCTTTGCGGTTTGTGTTTGGGACAATTTAAGAGATTTGTTTTTTGGGAATTTGAATTTATGGGCAACTGGAACTTTTATTTTGCTTCTTTTTGGTATCAAAATACTAATCAAGATGATACTATTTGTGCTTGCTCTGCCTCTTGGGATACTTGGTTTTTTACTTCTTATGTTTCTTTCACGCAACGAAGAATAAAACTCAATAACTGCGAAAGCTATTTTTAGACTTTTGCAGTTAATTTAAATTTCATAAAAAATTAACGAAAAAATCGCTAAAAGCTATTTATTAAAAGAATTAAGCACCTTTTTCACAGCTTGCTTGGCGGCTTCTTTTTTCACTTCGGTTTTAATTTCTTCTTGTTTTTTACTAATACCTTCGCTTGTTTTTGTTTTTAAGTCTTGTTTTTGTTCTTCATAAATTTCACTTACACTTTTGCCTTCTTGGTAAGATTTAAAGGCATTTGCACCCATATTTTTAAGCTCTTCTTTGTATTCTTCTTTGTTGTTTTTTTCTTTTTGAGCTTGTTTTTCATATACATTTTTGCCTATTTCTATGCCGGTGCTAATATCTTCTTTGCTTAAAGAGCTAAAATCAAAGGCATTTAAAGCCAAAACACTAAGAGCTAAAGAGTTAAAAATCTTTTTCATTTTTTTCCTTAAAAAGTTAAAATAAGCCATGATTATAGCACAAAGCTTAAAACAAATTCAAGCTTTTTTAAGTTAAGATATGATTTTAAAAAGGAAATCATCATGCAAACTTACACAAATGCTGCGATCACAGGAGCAAGCTCTGGCATTGGCAAAGAACTTGCCCTGCTTTTAGCACAAGAACAAACCACACTTTTTTTAAACGCAAGAGATGAAACAAGGCTTAAAAAGGTGCAAGCTAAGGCACAAGAATTTGGTAGCAAAGCCTTTGTTTATGCCTTTGATGTGTGCGATGAAAAAGCGTGCAAAGCATGGTGTGAGGAGCTTTTTAAAGAGCCTTTGGATTTGCTTATTTTAAATGCTGGCATAAGTAGCGGTGATGATGAGAGCGAGCAAAAACAAATTCAAATCGCTAAAACCAATGTCCTAGGCATTACAAATCTTATCTTTTATGCGATAAATGCTATGCAAAAGCAAGAATTAAGGGGTAAATTTAAAGGACAAATCGTCTTAGTTTCTTCCATAGCTTCGCTTTTAGCCCTGCCAAATGCTCCTACTTATAGTGCGTCAAAGCATTATGTTTCAGTACTTTGCGAGGCTTTAAGCTTGGCTTATCCTGAAATTTGCTTTACTTGCATTTGTCCGGGTTTTATTAAGACAAATTTAACCGAACACTTAAAGCTAAAGATGATGGACGCAGACACTGCCTCGCTTGAAATTTTAAACGCTATAAAAGAGAGAAAGAAAAAATTTATTTTTCCTTTTCATATCGCTTTGATTGCAAGAATTTATGCGTTTTTACCTTTTTTTATCAAGCGTTATTTTGTGCGTTTTTTACAAAAAAGAGCCAAACTTTAAGGATGAGTAAGCTTAAAATCCTCAATCAAAGCTTCACAAATTTTAAAAAAATTCACCCCATTTATAGAGCTATAATCCTTAAAAAAATCATACATGCCCCAAAAGCCACTCTCAAGCTCTTTTGACTTTACTCCATAACTGATAGAAAGCCCAGCTTCAATAAAAGCAGCTAATTTATCACAATATTTTAAAGCCTTTCCATCAATGGCTTTGTATTCATTGCTATTAAGTGAATCTAAGCTGCCACTACATACGCCAACTTGATTGTTTTTAAAGCTTCTATTTTCAAATTCATTTTTAATAAACACGCCATTTTCATCTTTGCGAATACCTAAAATATAAGCAAACTCAGCCCTAAACTCACTTGGCACAAAGGGTAAAATTCGCTCATCAATAAGCTTCATCTCATATTCAGCTATGAGGGTGTGAAGTCCTTCTATGCCGTATTTTACAGGGCTTATAATGTCTCTTGTCAAGCTTTCTGGCAGATCATGAAACAAAGCACAATAAAAATTATACTCAAGCCTTGCATCACAAGCTTTAATCTCAAGTGAGTAAAAATAGCTCAAAATCGCCACTACAAGCATATGCCCAAGCACCGCAGTTTCAGGTATGCGAGGTGTTTGCGCCCAACGCTTTTGAAAGCGGAGTCTACCACTTAGATCGATGATTTTAGCGATTTTTTGATTTAAGGCGATTTTCCTTGCACCTATGAGCTCATAATAATCCTCAAGTTCTTCCTCAACCTTATTTTTAATCTCTTCTATATCGCTTAAAAATTGACTTGTTTGATAGATGATATTAAATTCCCACCTTGTGGCAAAATAAGAAGCCGCCTTTAAGATAAGCCTTTCTTTTTCATACTCATCTGAGTGCAAATAATGCTCAAAACGTTTTAAAAACTCGCCTCCTTCAAGCCCTTCTATCATGGGCTCAAGCTTGCTTAAAACCCAAGCATTAACCTCATCTTTTTTTTGTTTGACGATCTCACGATACACATCAGGACGTATATCAGTAACAACCACGCGACTTAAAAACTCAAAAATTCCAGCCTCTATAATGCGTCTCATATCGACATTTTTTTCCATTTTAGCGATAAAATATGCGATGATAAATTTATGAGCTTGTTTATCAAGTTCAACCAAATTTGCCATTCTAGGATAATCATTCCAACGACTGATTGAAGCGGCTTTGAAGATATGTTCTATAAGTTTAATATCTATCATTTTTTTTACTTTGCCTTTTTTTGCTTTATCTTAAAAATATGTAAATTTATACGCCTACCATAACAGAAGTCGCTTTTATAATCGCTGTAGCTTCTTTACCAACGGCTAAATCAAGCTCTTTAACAGAATCTAAAGAGATAGTTGCACTGATGATATTACCTCCGCCAATGTCGATTTTTACGATGGCATTAACTGAACCCTTTTCAATCTCTGTGATTTTACCTTTGAGTTGATTTCTTGCACTGATTTTCATTGTTTGTCCTTTAAAATATAATTTAAAAATTTATTGTATCATCTTTTAAACAAAAATGAAATTTTTTTAGGAAAAAATATGAATTTATGGGACATAAAAGCTAAACACTACGCTCGCTACACGCCAAAACTAAATCATTTACAAAAGAAAAGCTTTGAAGCTTTAAGCAAACTTAACATAGACTTAAACAATAAACATATTATCGATATAGGTTGTGGCACAGGTGTTTGGAGCTTGCATTTAGCAGGCAAAGCAAAGCACCTTGACGCGCTTGATAGCTCAAAAAATATGCTTGAAATTTTACAAGATGACGCGTTAAAGCTTAAATTTCACAATATCACATATATCCACTCAAGTTTTAAAGACTTTGTGCCTAAACAAAGCTATGATCTTGCTTTTCTTTCTATGTCAAGCGCCCTTGAAAATGAAGCTTTGATGCAAAAATTTCTCAAACTTGCTCCTAAAAGAGTGTATCTTAACTTTATAGGAAACAGAAAGAGTGATTTTTTAGCCTTTGTGTTTAAAGCCTTTAAGCATGACAATAAAAAGCCAAGAAAAAAGGACTTAGAAAGCTTTTTAAAACAACACCAAATTCCTGTTTATAAGCAAGTTTTTAGCGAAACAAGAAGGGTAAAAAGAAGCCCTCAAGAAGCCTTAGAAAATGCAAGTTGGCATTTAAAGATGAGTGGCATTGATCCAGCAGGGCTTGAAAAACTCATAGGCACACAAAACATAGATGAAACTATACGTTCAAAATTCAAACTTTTAATCTTCTAATTTGGCTTGATACTGCAAAGTCTGCCCTGCCATAAAAGGCACTACTTTAAGACTTTTATCCTTGCTTGCATACACACTTGGCACTTGCCACTGCTTTTGTTCTAATGTGATGATCTTATCTTTTTTAAAGCTTAGTTTATGGGCTTTGCAGGCATTATCTGAGATAAATTTTTGCAAATTATTTAAATTTGAATGCTTTGTGAAAAGCTCTGCTAAAACACTTATAATCACAGGAGCTGAGAAAACCCCAGCCGCACAGCCACAGCATTCTTTTTCATGTTGAGGGTGAGGTGCTGAGTCACTTCCAAACATTACCTTTTCAAAACCAGAAAAAGCAAGCTTACATAAAGCTTCTTTATCTTCTTTTCTTTTGGCTATAGGCTTGCAAAAAAGATGAGGCTGCATTTTGCCCCCTATAACATCATCAAGCGTAAGCAAAAGGTGGTGCAGGGTAATGGTAGCGTATAGATTATCAAAGCTTTGCACAAGCTCGCAAAGCACTTTTGTCGTGATATGCTCCATAACAATCTTAAGTTTTGGAAAATGAAGGGCAAGCTTTTCATAAATTGGTGCAAACCTAGCTTCTCTATCCATCACAAAATCATTCGTCTCGCCATGCACAAGCAAAGGAATTTCAAGCTCACTCATCGCCTCAAGCGTAGGTTTAAGCTCATCTATATCAAACGCACTCACTCCACCATCTGAATTTGTCGTAATGCCGGCTGGATATAGCTTGATAGCAAAAATTTCATCTCTTAGGTTTTCTAAAAACGTCTTATCATATCCTTTATAAAAAAGTGTCATTAAAGGCGTAAAGTCTTCTTGCTTGCACGCGTTTAAAACCCTTTGTTTATAAGCTTTTAAAGCACTTGGTTCAGTTAGTGGTGGCACTAAATTTGGCATGATAACCCCAGCCTTAAATTCCTTCGCAGAAAATGGTGCGACAAACTCAAGCATAGCTTCATCTCTAAAATGTAGGTGCATATCAAGGGGATTTGTAAGTTTCATAATCTATCCAATCTAAGCTGATAAAAGCCGTTTTTAAGGCGTTTGAAAAGCTTTTTTTCTTCTAAAAACCCAAAAGTGCTGATGATAGTAGGCTTTGAGATGTTAAGCTCTTTTGAAAGCTCATCTATCTTACAAAAAACAAAGCCATTTTCATCAGCTCTTTGGCACAAAATTTTTATAATTTCAAAACGTTTGCGTCCAAGTAACACAGCGCACAAATTTTGCATTCTTTCGTTCATAAGCAAGATTGTAACATAACTTGCTTAAATTTAGAGCTAAAAAAGCAAGGTAAAAAGCACAAAAGCCCAAACGCCAACAGCAAGGCACACACTTAAAAAAACAGCCGCTGAAGCACAATCTTTGGCGATTTTTGCTTTTTCATGCCATTCTTGTGTAATAAGATCAACACAAGCTTCTATGCTTGAATTTACGCATTCTGCGATAAGTATGAAAAACAAAACAGCGATTAAAAAAAGATGAATTTCAAAGCTTACAGGCAAAAAAAGACTGATGATAAGGGCTGGGATAATGATAACAAGCTCGATTTGAAAGGCTCTTTCGTTTTTTATCATCGCCAAAAGTCCAGCTAGAGCGTAGCTTGCGTTTGAAAAAAAGCTGTATTTTGGTTTCATAATCCCTCCTTAACTTGCAAACTTAGTATATCATAATTTGGATTATAAAACTTGCTTTGCACTTTAAAATACCCAAGCAAAGTGCTAAAAATATAATCATGCGAAAGTTCGTAGTTGCTATGTGCCTTTGCTGTTTGCATAAGCGTTGTATCGTTTGAGTAAAAGATGAGCGGAACTTCTGTTTGCTCAAGTGGCGCAAAAGCATACGGCATAGCATGCAAATAAATTCCATTCTCACCTAAGCTTTCTCCATGATCTGAAATATAAATCAACGAGCTTTCTTGATCTTCTTTTTGAAGTAAAGTCATGATCTTAGAAAGCAAAAAGTCTGTGTAAAGCAAGGTATTATCATAAGTGTTGATAATAGCCTCACTGCTGCACTCTTGAAGCTCGTTTGTATCACAAGTTGGCTCAAAACGTCTAAACTCGCTTGGATAACGTTTATAATAAGTTGGTCCATGTGAGCCTTGCAAATGAAGCACGATGATCTCGTATTCATCTTCACTGAAAAGTTCTTTTTTAAAATCCTCAAGCAAAGCCCCATCAAATTCAGCGTCAAGGTATTTTGAATGAGCTATTCTTTTGCAAACTCCTTGACAACCTCCTGAATTATTGCCTAAAATGCTTACTTTTACCCCTACTTTTTGCAAAATATCAAAAGCATTTTCTTGAAATTCAGAGCTTGAATACTCCTTTCGCGTCGAAGCTGAAAGCATACAAGGCACACTCACAGCTGTAGAAGTGCCACAAGAGCTTACCTCAGTAAAATACACTGCCCCCAAATTTGAAGTATAAGCGGTGGTGTCGTTGATATGATCTTTGTTTTTAAAGCGGAAATTTGCTGCTCTTGCTGTTTCACCGATGACAAAAACGAGTAGTTTTCTTTTTGTATTTTCACTGAGTTTGGCATCTTGGGAGATGATCTTAAGTTCAGGCTTTTTCACGACTTTTTGTTTGACATATCGCACGAAAGAATAAATTTGAAAAACAGGGGCATTATATACTCTTGTTTGATTGTAGTTGCGGAAAAATGGGATAAGAGTTTTACTTTGCGGTAAAAAACAAGCAAGCACGATAATTAAAGCGATGAAAATGCTGGTGAATTTAATCGCTATATGTCTAAGCCCCCCCCCCCCAACGAATTTTACACTTTAAGATCAAAAAACTTGGCACAAGCCCTAAAAACACGATCCAAAATAAAAAAGTAAAATTAAAAAGCTCTTTAAGCTCTCTTTGATCAGTATTAAGAGCATTTTGTATCATATCTTTATCAATAACAACCCCATAAAAGTGCATAAAATAAGCACTCACGCAAGTTACGAGCACAAAAATAATCGCAAAAAACTGCGTTAAAAAAGGCAAAAAAAGCAAGCCAAAAATCATCACCAAAAGTGAAAAATAAATCAGCACAAAAGAAATTTTAAGCCACAAACTCGCATCTTCATCTAAATTCGAATAAATAAAATCAAAAAGATGAAAATTCATCAAAGTGATGAAAAGAGCATTCAGCAAAACAAAGTTTAACCAAGAAATTTCAAAACGTTTCATCAAAGCTTCCTTTAAAAAATAAAAGGCGTATTATAAGATAAAAGTGTGAAATCAGTGTTAATCAAAAAAGCAAGTTTTCAAACACCAAAATCTTGACAAAATTGTTATTAAAATATGCTATGATTAGCCTTTTTAAAATGAAAAGGTATAAGATGAAACTGCTTTCTTGGAATGTCAATGGCTTGCGCGCCATTTGCGATAAAAACGCTTTAGCTTGGTTAGAAAAAGAGAGTTTTGACTTTGTAGGCTTTCAAGAGATAAAAGCCCATGAGGATAAATTCCCAAAGCAAATTTATGAGCTTGATTTTAAACATATCGCCTCAAATTCAGCTAAAAGGGCTGGGTATTCTGGGGTGATGAGCTTGTATAATTTTGAGGCACAAACAAGTAAATGCCAATTTTGCGATGATGAAGAAGGACGCGTGCTAGAACACCGCTTTGGCAATGTGGTGCTTTTTAATATCTATTTTCCAAATGGACAAAAAGATGAAATTAGGCTTGATTTTAAGATGAAATTTTATGCGGATTTTTTAGCGTATCTTAAAGATTTGCTGGCTGAAAAAAAAGACATTATCATTTGTGGTGATGTCAATACGGCGCACAAAGAGATTGATCTAACACACCCAAAAGCAAATGCAAAAACTTCTGGCTTTTTGCCTATAGAAAGGGCTTGGATAGATGATTTGCTTGCGCTTGGCTTTATCGATACTTTTAGGGCAGTAAATGGCGATATTAAAGAAAAATACTCGTGGTGGAGTTATAGAATGAAGGCAAGAGATAGGAATGTGGGCTGGAGGATTGATTATTTTTTCATCTCAAAAAGCCTTGAAAATAAGCTTAAAAATGCCTTTATACGAGATGATATATTTGGCTCAGATCACGCTCCTGTTGGTATAGAACTTGATATTTAAGATTGCTTTTGGGTGTTTGAAGTAGCTTTTTGCTGTAATTTGTTTTGTTTAAGACTTTAAAAAGTAAGATTAAAGATGATAATTTAGCTTTCTAAAAGGTGTTGCAAAAGAATTTTAGCTCCTATGCAAATCAGCACCACGCCACCGATAAATTCAGCTTTTTCTTTAAATTTCGTACCAAATTTTTTACCGATTTTAAGAGCAAGCGCTGAAAAGATGAAAGTAATCACGCCGATGATTAGCACCGAGCTAAAAATTTCAATATGCAAAAAAGCAAAACTCACCCCAACAGCTAAAGCATCGATACTTGTCGCCATAGCAAGCAAAAACATAGTTTGAAAGCCAAATTGATCGCTGTTTGCATCACAGCTATCTTTTTGTCTGCTCTCTTTAATCATCTTTAAGCCGATCAAACTCAACAAAATAAAAGCAATCCAATGATCATAATCATCAATGAATGAGCTTAAAGCAGAGCCTAAAAAATACCCAATCAAAGGCATTAAAGCTTGAAAACCACCAAAATAAAGCCCCACGATCAAAAAATGCTTTATTTTAAGCTCATTTACACTAAAGCCCTTACACAAAGCTACAGCAAAGGCGTCCATTGACAAAGCACAGGCGAGAAAAACGAGGCTTAAAATATCCATTTTGATAAAAGTTCCTTAATTATTAATTATTACAATTTTAGTCTTTAATTGTAAAACTATAACAAAAGCAAACTAAATTAAAAATTAAAAAGTTAAAAACGATAATTCAGCAATTTTTAAGTCCTTAATTGCTATAATCTCACTTTTAAATTTAAAGCTATATTTGGCCCATTCGTCTAGCGGTTAGGACATCGCCCTTTCACGGCGGTAACACGAGTTCGAGTCTCGTATGGGTCGCCACCCTCCTTTTTTTCTATCAAACTTTTGTAAATTTAAGTGCTTTTTACTATGATTTGTTTTATTTTTTTAAGTATTCTTTGCTATAATGCAAGTTTTATTTTATCTTTAAGGTTTAAGCGATGAAAAATGCCGATACTTTGTTTTTACAACTCAAAGAAAAGGTTCCAAGTGATTCATATGCAGCATTTAAGCAAAGTCTTGATGAGGCGGAAGATTCTCAGTTTGATGCTTTGTTGTTGATAAGTTATAAAAACCCTATTTTAGCTTTGATTTTTAGCGTTATCGTTCCTGGGGTTGATCGAATTTATAAAGGCGATGTGGCTTTAGGTGTGTTTAAGCTTATCTTTGTTTGCGTCATATACGCGACTTTTAACTTTTACATTGATAAAGCAGATCAGCTTCAAACAGGAGTTTTTATCATAATTTGTGTGCTAGCAATCATCGCTTTTATCTGGGTAGTCAGTGATATTTTTTTAGTGTATAAGGGCGTAAAAAAAGACAATCTAAGAAAAATTTTTGAAGTTTTACAAAGGAAACAATGATGAAAAATGCAGAACTTATACTTTTAAATATGAAAGATAAAATTCCAAACGATGCGATTTTTGCTTTTAAAGAAAGTCTTGAAAAAGCAGATGATGACAAATACCAAGCCTTGCTTCTTTTAAATCTTAAAAATCCTATCATAGGTTTGCTGCTTTCTTTATGTATGGGAATTTTTGGCATTGATCGCTTTTATAAAGGCAATATAGGTTTGGGTATCGCAAAACTTGCGGTTATTTTTGGGGCGTATTTAGGAATTTTTTCATTAGGTATTTTCACAAAGGGTGGCTCTTACTATGTTAATCCAGGAGTTGCAGATACGGTTTTAGTTGTTGTTTCTATTTTTGTTATGCTTGCTTTTATTGTGGCTCTTATTTGGTATGTTGTGGATATATTTTGCGTGTTTTTTGGTATAAAAAAAGACAATTTGCGAAAAATTTACGCCGTTTTAGGATAAGGATTTAACACAATGGATACTAAAAATTTTTTTCTTATGGATATAGTAGATAAAATCGATGGAGCAAATATGCCTTTACTCAAGCAAAACATTGAAGAGCTTAGTGATGAAGAAATGCAGTCTTTAATGTGTATAAGTTTTAAAAATCCCGTTGTTGGTTTGTTGTTTGGATTTTTCATGGGAATTTTTGGCTTTGATCGCTTTTATAAAGGTGATATGATTTTAGGTGTGGCTAAAATCATCTTATTTGTGCTTTGTGTTGTGTTGTTTGTCTCGGGTATTGTGATCTTAGCTACATCTGGTTTTAGGGATGAAGAACAGGCTATTGCCTTGCTTGTTTGTTTAGGTTTAGCCTTTTTGGCAAGCTTGATTTGGTGGTTTGTTGATCTTTTCATGGTGTATTTTGGGATTAAAAAGGATAATTTTATAAAAATCATGGAAGCAATACGTGTTTTAAAATCTTAATAAAAACAAATGGCAGATAGGAAGGGATTTGAACCCTCGAAAGCTTGCACTTTACACGCGTTCCAGGCGTGCTCCTTCAACCGCTCGGACACCTATCTATCTTTAAAAGAAATTGATTATATAAAATTCTTGTTTAAAATCAGCAAAATTTTAGCAAAATAATGTATAATTTTAACTTAGTTTTTTACTCAAGTCAGGGTAGCTCAGCTGGTTAGAGCGCTGGTCTCATAAGCCGGAGGTCGGGAGTTCAAGTCTCCCCCTTGATACCAAAACTTCTTAAAACTTTCTTTAATGCTTCACGATTACATATTTAAAAAAGTATAATAAATTTAAAAATCTTAAAGATAGATAAGAATTTCATAAAAGAAAAAGCAAGGCGTCAATGCCTTGCTTGAGTTTATTTTGTTTTGCAAGAATTTTCTAAAGTAGAATCAAGCATCCAAAGTGCTTTTTCAAGATGAGCGATTTTATCTTGAGCAAGCATTGAAGTTGTTGTATCTCCTGCTTTTGAAGCGACTTCATCAAGCTTTTTAAATTCTTTTAAAAGATAGTTATAATCTTCCTTAACAAGCTCTAAAACTTCTAAAGTTGTAAAGCAGTCTTTTTGCACCTTTGGCGCTTTAGCAAGCTCGCCAAGCTCTTTAGGGCAAACAAGGGCTTTTTCTTTGATTTGCAAAAGTCTTTCAGCAACATCATCAAAAAGCTTTGCCATCTCTTCATACGCTTCTTCGGTGTATTCGTGGATTGCAAAGAACTGCAAACCTTTTACATTCCAATGATAATTGTGAAACTTAATCCACAAACTATGTGCATCAGCTTGAATTTGAAGCAGTTGTTTAGCTACATTTTTCATTTTTTCTCCTTTTGAAATTATTCGTTTTGATTATATCATAATTTTTCTAAATAATAAAATTTATTGATTAGAATTTATATATTTTTCAAAAAAGCACAACGCAAAAAAACTTCAAAGCCACTTAGGATCGGCTGTAAAGCTTACTCGAAGCCAGATATTATAACTTGGAATTTCTAAAGCTTTTTCTATACGTTCTCTTATATGATCAAACTCTTGCACGCTTTTGGGCTTAAAATTTTTTTGCGTAAGTATATTTACTTCAAGCATATAAAAGCGTCCGGATTTTGCCAAATGCGTATCATAGTCACTAAAACCAAACTCAGTGCTTAAATTTTGCATGATCTTAGTGATCCTTTCATCAAGCTCAGGTGGTGCGATCATCATCAAATCTTTCAAATTTTCACACGCAATACGAAGTGGCGAAACGCACAAAAACAAAGAAAGCAAAGCCAAAAGCACAGGATCGATATAAGGAGTGATAAAACTCATATCATACTCGAAAAAATTTGCTATATAACTTAAAGTAAAAGCAAGTAAAGCCGCAAAATACAGCACGCTATCGATTTTCCATTCAGTATTATCTACCTTAATCAAATCAGAACGCAAGCGTCTAGCAAAAACCAAAGTATAAGCAAAAAGCACACTAGAAAACAAAAATGCAAAAAAGCTATACACTGCACCAGCTTCAAACTCTACCTCATAGCCACCATTTATGATACTATGAAGCGCATTGATAAACGCATAAATACACACAAAAACAAGCACTAAGGATTTAAAAAGATTAACCATAGGCTCAAAACGCACATAGCCGTATTGAAATACATCATCATCTTCTTTGTAGATATAACGAGAGCTAAGCACGCTTAAAAACCCAAGCCCAACACTTAAAAGTGCGACAAAGCCATCAAATATCACTGCCATTGATTGTATGCTCATACCAAAACTGATACCAAAGATAGCTAAAAACAAAGCTGCAAACATAGATACTTTAAGCACAAATTGCTCTTTTTTGTTGCTGTATTGCAAAGAAAAAGCATTTTCTCTTGAATCTTGGCGAAGCTGATTATCTCGCACGCTCTTGCTTTGCATACTGAAAAAATTTGAAAAAAAGCTAGAAAGCAAACTCATAAAAACTACTTTTATCTTTTAATAATGCTTATTATCTTTGCAAAAATCACACTCATCTTAAATTCCACAAAACAAGTCAAAACCCACCTCTTTTATGCCTTATACACAGGAGCGAATTTTTCTTATCTTGCTTCTGCCAAGCCTTAAAATTCTTGAAGGCGTATCCTCAAATAACTCTTCATCGATGATAACATCAGCCTTATGTCTTGCCCATTGCTCATCAAAGGCTTTTTTGTGCTTGTTTGCTGAACTTGAAAAAAACCAAGTGTGGGATTTTAAAAAATTTTCATGAGGATGATCTTTAATCACGCGAAAACTTTTTAAATTTGGATAAATAAAACTCGTTTTTTTCGCTTTTCGAACAAAATTTTTGTGTTTATTTGGCACACGAGTAAAGCCTAAAAGCACTGAAAACTCAGCCATACAAATCAAGCAAGGCGTTGATAACGAGCGATTTTTAACAGCATTAAGCTCTTTATAATCCTTGCTTAAAAAGCCCGCTGTAGTGTCTGTTTGCGCAAGATAAATCATCATTTTGCCTTTTTGTTTATCTATAAAGTATAGCAAATTTTTTGAAATTTAGAAAATATTTTAAATTCACTTTGGCTTCACTTAAATATCTTACAATTTTACGAAATTATACTTTAAGGAGTTTTACATGAAAACCAAAACAATTCTTGCTTCTTTGTTGCTCTCAAGCTCACTTTTTGCTGATAGCTGGCTTCAAGGAACCGTTTTAGAAGTTAGAGACGCTGAAAAAAGCGTGGTGATCGAAACGATCTATTCTGGTCCTATGCTTGTGAAAATTTTGCCAAGCACAAGGATAGAGCTTGATGACTGCGGTTGGTTTGGCACAGACAATATCTTTGAAGATGGCACTTTTAGGGATTTAAAAGTGGGTAGATACTTAGAAATTGATGCGTATTATCCAAACTATCCGGGCGTAAGCAATGTGCCTAATGCAAACCCAACTGCACCAAATGCAAATGCTGTGCCTGTAGCAACTAAAGTTGAAGTGCATTGCCGCAAAGCTGCGTATTAAGCTTAAAATGCCAAGCTTTTATGCTTTGGCATTTTTTAAGTCTAAATTCTTCAAATCTTTTAAATTTTCAACATAAATACTCAAGCTTGGGAAAGCAAAACCCAGCCCATTTTTTTCTAAAATCCGCATAAAATCAAGCATTAAAACCTGTCTTGCTTCTCTAAAATCCTTTGCATTGATAGCCTTAGTGTAAAAATAAAGCTCTATATTAATCGAGCTATCTGCAAACTCGCACAAAGAAACATAACACGCATTTTTATATCCCTCAAGATCATTGATAGAAACTAAATTTTGTCTATATCTTGCTTTATAAGAGTTTTTGTTTAAAGCGCTATCTTCGCTGTGTGCGACAAGCTCGCTTTTATCAAGATAAGCTTTTAAGTCCTTGACGCATTGTTCTAGTTGTTCAGCCTTTGCATCATAAGCTACGCCTAAAATCATCTTTATATGCCTACCTATACGTCTTTTGCTCCAATTTGTAATGTTTGCATTCATAATCGTTGAGTTTGGCACATATACCAAAGCATTATCAAAAGTGCGTATGGCTGTTTTTCTAAGTCCTATTTCAACAACCGTTCCTTCAACGCCTGCAACCTCCACCCAATCGCCTTGATTTAAACCATCATCAAAAGAAACCATCAAAGAAGCAAAGAAATTTGCAATCACATCTTTTGCCGCCAAAGCCACTGCAAGCCCACCTATACCAAGCGAAGCAATGATAGCTGAGACATTAAAACCAAGATGAGCCAGCACAAAAAGTATAGCGATAACCACCACCACAAAATATAAAATTTTAACGATGAGATTAACTACTTCTTTCTTTTCGCTTTTTTTTGCTAAAGTCGAAAGCAACACCACCCCATAACTATCTAAAATTTGAATTACAAGCCAAGCAAACAACACCGCATAGATAATATAAAAAACATTCGTGATACTTATCAATACAGGAGCTGGATAATACGCTATACTAAAGCACACACTTAAGGCATAAAAAAAGAGTAAGAGCTTGAAAGGCTTTTTGTTTTTTTCGATAAAAACAGCTCGAATTTCTTCTTGACTCATCGCATCTGTATCATGCTTAAAGAAAGAATTTACAAGCATAAAATAACTCAATCTTGGCAAAAAGAGATTTAAAACATAAAAAAGAGCCAGAATGAAAAATGAAATGATGATTTTGCCAGTATTAAGAAAATCAAAGCCAGCAAATTCATTGATCTTATCAATCAAAACTTGAAGCTCAAGTCGCGCAAAGATAAAATTACTCTCAAGCAAGTTTGCATTATCTTTAAGATAGTTTAAAATTTCATCATACGAATCCGCCTTAAGCAAGAGCTTATTTTCTGCCTCGTTAATAATACTAAGCTCTTTAAAATCAAGCCTAGTTTTAAGTTCGCTTAAGTCAAATTCAACTAGAGCTTGCAATTTGCTTTGAGCATTTTGAAGCAAGGCACTCAGCTCTTTTGCGCTTGCTGTTTTTTTAAACAATGACTCAAGCTCAAACAAAGACTTATAAAAGCTTTCATCAAGCTCTAAAGAACTCAGCTCGATCTTACTTTGGGCGAATTTAAAATTTTGCGTTGTAAGTTTTTGAAATTCTTGCTCAAGTTTGTTTTTACGCTCTAAAAAACGCTTGATAGACGCCTCATCGATACTTTGAGCTGAAATAACCTTTGGCAAGGTATTTAAAAGCTCTTGCTTTTGTTTTTTTATACTTGTTTTTTGCTCGCTAAAAATGCTTGTGTTGTTGTCGCTTCTATCATTTAAATCCTTAAGTTCATTGTTTAAAACGATAAATTTTTGTACAAGATGAAAGAGTTCTGCATTACTTTCGTTGTTATCCTCAGCAGCAAAAGCAAAGGCTATAAAAATACTTAAAATTATGATAACTTTTTTCATTTTTTTCCTTTTTATAATCAATCTTTATGCGTAATGAGTGTGAAATTTTTTAAATCCATATTATATTCATAAATTTCACCTGTTTCGATGATATAATACCAAGCATGAAGCTCCATTTTTCCTTCTAGTAAAGCCTCTTTGATACCTGGATAGGTTAAAAGATTTTGCAAAGAATGAAGTAAATTTAGCTTTTCAGTTAGCCAAGAACGCATAGCCTCATCATTTTGAGCAACACTAAAGCTTAACACTTCATTTTTAATATCCTCAAGCATAGAAAGCCAATGCTTTACATTTGGCACCTTTTCAAGCTCTTTTTCACTGCTATAAAGTGCCGAACAGCCACCGCAGTTGCTATGTCCGCATACGATGATATTTCTTACTTTAAGGGCATTTACGGCGTATTCTATGGCTGAAGTTGTGGCTAGATAGTCATTTGCCACTCTATAAGGTGGGATAATATTGGCTATATTTCGCACGACAAAAAGCTCGCCTGGACCAGTATTGGTGATGAGATTTGGGATCACCCTAGAATCAGAACAGCCGATAAAAAGCGTATGTGGTTCTTGCCTATCTTTAAGACTTTTAAAAAGCTTTTTATGCTCCTTAAAATCTTCTTGCATAAACTTCACTGCACCCTTGATGAGACTTTGCATATATAGCCTTTTTGAGTTTTTAAATTGTAATTATAGCTAAAATTTGGTATTTTCAAAAAAAGATAAAGTCAAAATCAACTTAAAAGACTATTTATTTGATTTAATAAATACTTTTTTATTTAAGTTTTTTAAAAGAAAATAAATGATAAAACTTATCATATCTTAAAAAAGGAGCAAAAATGAAAATTTTTTTGGCATGAAATTTGCTTAGTTTTTTTAAGTGATTAAAAAAACTAAGCAAATGCTAGTTCAAAACAATACGCTTGATTTAAACCCTACCAGCTCAAATAGCTCTTTACAAACAAGTGCAAAAAAATCCCCTAGCGATACACTCAACTTTAAAGACACTTTGCAACTTGCAAAGGAAAATTTACAAGTTAATGATACAAATACTCAAAGTTCTTATAGTATTACAACTGAGAAAAAATATAAGCCTTTTAAGGCTTGGGTAACTGTAAATCAAAATGGCACCCATCAAATTGATAATAAAACAAGCACCAAATTTACGGACTTTTTAAACAACACCTCAAGTCAAACTCCAGTGAGTAAAGCTCAATATCTAAAAGCAACTGAGGAGCTCTCATCTTTAATGGATGAGCTTAGAGAGCTGGCATTAAGTGAGCATGGTAAGGATAGTGAGCTAGGTTATTATATGAGTATTTTGCCTGCATCTCTTAAATTTGATGTTTCATGTATTGAAAGCCTTCCTTGTGCCATAAAAGAAAACTTGCAAAAACTAAATTCAAACTCAAAGTCACAAGAAGGATACGAAGAAAACATATTTTTAATTAATTCTCTTATAAAAGATTATTTTTTTGAATCTAGCATTCTCACGCAAAATATGGCTAATTTTTTTGACTTTGTTGATGATAAATTTAGTGGCTTAGATGATGAAAGGATCAAAGAAAATCTAGCCATTATGAAAGCGTATTGGGATGATAAATCAGCCTCTCAAGCAAATGTTATGCTTAATGATGGGACAAGGGTAGAATTTAAAATCGAAGAAACACAAGATGAATCACACTACTCAGTCAGGATTTTAGGAGCTGAGTCTAGTCTTTTTTTTCAAAGTCTATGTTTAAGATATGAAAATGGAGTTCGTAGTCTTTATGCTTGCGATTTTCTTGAATTAGAACAAGACTTATCTCAAAATTTTAACTTACATTCGTATGAAAATGAAAAATTTGAAAACTTGTTTAAACTCTTTGAAAATCATGAAAATTTTAAAAGTTTTAATGTATCTAATTTAAACTCAAACACAAATCACCCAAAACCAAATTTAAATAATACTCTAGATCAAACATACTCTTTAAATAATAAAACTTATGAGAAAGACTTAAACTCATCTTTGCTTCAAAAAGCCTTACAGGAGCTGGTGTAAGAATGGTGCTTAATCCCTTAAGAGTATAATCTTTAAGGATTAAACTTAAGATAGAAAAGACTTGCTCTTTAAAGCACTTTCAAGCAAATCTTTTTAAAAATTTAAATATATCAAGAATGAAGCTCATTGATATAAAATTGCACCGAGCCTTCGCCCTCTTTCAAAGCCCATTCATACGCTTTAGCTACAAATTCCCAATTCACATACTCAAAAAAAGCTTCCAAATAAGCCGCTCTAGCGTTGCGGTGGTTGATATAATACGCATGTTCCCACACATCAGCCACAAGCAAAGGCACCCTTGCTTCTGTAATAGGCGTAGCGGCGTTTGGTGTGCTTAAAAGTTTGAGCTTTTTATCTTTAAGATCATACACCAACCAAAACCAGCCCGAGCCAAAAACTCCGCTCGCTCCTTTGATAAACTCAGCCTTAAATTCAGCAAGTGAATTAAATTCTTTTTCAAGTGCTGTGTTAAACGCAGGATTTATTTTATCTTCATCACTTTTAGGACTTAAGCAGTCAAAATAAAAGTCATGATTATAAATTTGAGCAGCATTGTTAAAAAGCCCTGCACTTGAGTTTTTGATGATGAAAAACAAATCTTTATTTTCAAATTCTGTATCTTTGATAAGCTTGTTAAGATTATCAACATAGGCTTTGTGGTGTTTGCCGTGGTGATAGCTAAAAGCTTCTTCGCTTAAAAATTGACCAAAAGCGCTGGTGTCATAGGGTAGGGTTCTGAGTTTAAACATTGCTTCTCCTTTGAATTTTGATGATTTATTCTAGCATATTTTTATCAAAATAAGGGCAAAAAAGATAAAATAGAAAAATAAAGGCTTGATTTACCCACAACAACATTTTCACAACAGGCTTTAAAGTAGGGATAGAATAAGAGCTTGTGTATTGCCTGCCGTTAAATTTGCTTCCTTGCTGATAGCTTTGAGAAAAGCCTATGTCAAGCGAAACCTTAGGGCTTAAGATGATAGAGCCGTTATGTTTCTTAGTCCAATTTGTTTTTTAAAAAGACTATCAAAGCTAATAGGATCAGAAGCGAGCAAAAAACTAGGCAAAATGCCTATAAAACAAAATGCCTTAAATAAAATTTTATAAACACTCATGCCTTACACACCCAAAGTAAAGTCAAAATGCCTCAAAAGAGCAAAAGAAAACTCACGCAAATTCCTGCAAGACTCTTTGAAGCAAAGACGAATTTGATGAATTTGATGAATTTGAAGTTAATTTTTTTTCATTTTTATCATCGTTTGATGAATCAACACTATTTTTATCACTTATATATGCTTTTTCTCTAAGCTCAAATATAGCATAAAGACTTGAAAATACTTTTTTATCACTTGCAAGTCTGATTTGATCGCTTAAGTTTTCATTGTCTTTGCTGATGAGTTCAAACTGAAATTTACCCCCTACTATATCCCATGAAAAGGTATCGCCTTGCTCTGTGGTGAGATTTTTAGCTTTATTGTAATGATATGATTTTATGATATCCATATATTCAAAATACTGCTGTTTTTCACTTTGGCTTAGTTCATGCCATATTTCAGTAAAAAAGCCTTCTGCAAAGGTGGCTATAAATTGCCCTTGTCCGCTAAGCTGTATAAGACTTGATTTTAAATTCATTTCTTTTTCAAGTATGGTATTTGGATTTTTTTCATTGATAGCTTGTAAAAGAGCCTTTAAATCAGCTTGAACAAGTTCTTTGATGGGCTTGTTAAGATAAGATTTATCAAGGCTTGCACGATGGGTTGAAACTATAGTAGAACTTTGAAAAGTATGTGATTTTTCATCAAGACTTTCTTTGAAAAGCTCTAATTTCTCTGAAAGTCTTTCGTATTTTGCCTCATCGTTTTGATAGCGAGAAAGTATATCTTGCGTGAAATTTAAGACTGATCTTATAGTCATCGTATAAGCACTATCACTTATATTAGAATAAGACTTTGCTTGTGAATACTCATGCTTGATTCTATCAGCATTTATTTGAATGACATTATTAGACTTTATGGATCCAGGCTTTAAAATCTCTACAGCCCTTGAAGTTATGTCTAAATGAGACAAATTTGATAAACTCACCTTACATCCTTATTCTTAAAAAACTTTTTAACATTATTTTTACCCAAGTTCTTTTAAAGCTCTTTGAAGTGCTGATTGCTCGGGCTGGATTTTTGAATTTATATTATTTTCAAACATATTTAAAAGTATGTTAAAGCTTTTGTTTTCTAAAAGAGAAAAGTTTTCTTTGAGTGCAAAGCTTTGATTGCTTATATTTGTAGAGGCTTGACTTGCTTCTTCTTGAATATCATTTCCTAAGCTTAAATCACTTGCCGTGTTATTGTCCCAATAGCCTTTTATCGTGGCTAAATCTTGCATGATCTTTTGTGTATCAAGTCCTTGAAATTTATCACTTGCATAGTCAAAGAAACTTAAAGCATAAAAAGGTATAGAGCTGCTTAGATCTAATGAACCTTTCATTGCAGCTATTTCATCACTAAAAACATTTTCTATTTTATACTCTTTTGGTGTATTGCTTTTGGGCTCTTTGGCTAAAAATTGTGTAATGCTATCAAAAGAATCAAACATAGCCTCAAGATTAAAGCCAAGTTCGCTATCTAGACCTTGCTCCTCAATAGCTAAAGAACTAAGCTCTTGCATAAGCTTTTTAATATCATTTAAGGCTTGCTGATATTCAAGATTGCTAACCTTTGCCTGTGGGGCACTAAGAGCATTTGAAAAGATGGGATTACTTGACTTTTTCCAAGTGATATTTGCTTTATGTCCATTGATTATGTCAAATTGTTTAGTTTCTTTAGGACTTATAATTTTTAAAGAGCTTGAATGATCAATTTCTTGCTTTATAAAATCCTTAAAATTTGAACCTTGCTCCTTTGTTTTTGTATCATGAAAATTTAAACTCTTGTAAGAATGAAGATAAACATTCACTTTTTAACTCCTAAATTTATTTTATATTTAAAAAAACTTAAAAAGTCTTTTATTATTTCTAAAATAAGCAAATTCTATTCCAAGAAATAATTTATTTTTAAATTCAAACTTATATAAAAAATCTTTATTCTTAAAAAACTTTTTAACATTAGTTTTACCCAAGTTCTTTTAAAGCTCTTTGAAGTGCTGATTGCTCGGGCTGGGTTTTTGAATTTGTGTTTTCAAACATATTTAAAAGTATATTAAAGCTTGTATTTTCTAAAAGAGAAGAATTTTCTTTGAGCGCAAAACTTTGATTATTTATCTTTAAAAAAGTTTGAGTCTTTTGCTCTTGAGCGTTATACTCATAACTTAGTCCTATTTTTGTGCCATTTCCTAAAGTTAAATCACTTGCCGTGTTATTGTCCCAATAACCTTTTATAGTGGCTAAATCTTGCATGATCTTTTGTGTATCAAGTCCTTGAAATTTATCACTTGCATAGTCAAAAAAATGTATCATTTGTTCAGCAAATGCTTTATTCATCGTAAAATATCCTCTAAGGGTTTGAGCTATACCTTCTAAATCTTTATAGCTAGAGTTGAGTGCAAAATTAAGCTCATTTTGTGCTTTCATAATGTTATTTTGCCTATTCATAAGCTCAGCTTGCATAGTAGTAAGCTCGGATCCAAGCTTGCTATCTAAGCCCTGCTGCTCAGTGACTAAGGCTGTAAGCTTTTTAGCTGTAGCAAGCAAAGACAAAGCAGCCTCGTTGTGCTGAGCCTCACTTGCTCTTTCTTGCTTTTGGCTAAGAACACTTGAAAAAGGTGTTTGCGTTCTTTTTGCAAAGATTAGCACCGCTTTATTGCTTTTTTCAAGTTCTTCTTTAGGTACTTTGATTGTATAGTCTTTGTTATCTTCGTAAAAATCAAGCTGTTTGTTTAAAGCGTTCATATCTTTGATATGCTCTTGCTCATAATAGCTTGCTAATTCCTTAGGTAAAACTGCACTAGAATTTGCAAACCATTCATCTAAAAATGATTGTTCGAGTGCTTTAATGTGCTGTTTATAAGAAAGTTGAGTTTGTGAGCTTTGTGCTGTATTAATAAACATGTTTTTTCCTTTATTTTTAGATCAAAACTATACTCAGCTTTTATTCTAGCTCCTGCAAAGCTCTTTGAAGCAAAGATGAGTTTGATGA
Source organism: Campylobacter sp. MIT 12-5580 (assembly GCF_005406235.1). Taxonomy (NCBI): domain Bacteria; kingdom Pseudomonadati; phylum Campylobacterota; class Epsilonproteobacteria; order Campylobacterales; family Campylobacteraceae; genus Campylobacter; species Campylobacter sp. MIT 12-5580. The sequence goes on along the minus strand of NZ_NXLK01000002.1, from coordinate 205,180 downwards.
TTTTGAGGTTAATTTTTTTTCATTTTTATGAGTTTTGATTTCATTATTTTCAGAGCGATTTTTTGGCTCAAAGATTTCAAATAGAGTTTGAAATTTCTTTTTATCATTAGCTAGCTGTATCAAATCAAGCTTTTCATTATCAAAACCTTGTATTGTTATCTTAAAAGTCCCATTTTCCTCACTCCAATTAAGCATTGTGCCATCGCTTAATGTAAAATTATGAGCTTGTTCGTAATAATACGCACTTATGGTAGAAACATTTTGTAAAAAAGAATTTTGTTCTGAAGCACTTAAATCACTCCAAATTGCTGAATAAAAAAGCTCGGCATTCATTTTTATATACTCGCCGTGATTTTCAAGCTCTTGCAAACTTGCTCTAAGCTCTAAAAGCCTAGCTTCGCTATCTTTATCTTCATTTTTAAGACTTTTGATATATGCTTTTGCCTTTTGCTCCACAAGGCTAGGCAGGCTTTGAGTGTTGTTAAAATCAAGCTTAGGATTAAAAAAATTTGAGCTTGATTTTATATCTGGTAAAACATTGTTTTCAGGATTTAAACTATGTGTAAAAAGTGCAAAAGCTTGCGAAAGGTAGTCAAATTTTTGCTCATCATTTTTATATTTTTCTAAGATATTTTTCATAGAATGGGTTAATTTTTGTAGGCTTTGATTATATGAATTTTGAGTAAGCTCGCCTTGTGTGTTGCTTGCATAAAACTCAAGTCTAGCAGCATCAATTGCTTTAATTGCCTCTTGTGATGGCTTTTGCTGCATGGCAAAATTAAAAGATTTCATAAAAAGAGACTCTGAGCCTTGAGATGAATGAGCTGTATTTTGATAATTTTGGGTAAAAGTATAAGAATTAGTAGATGAAATTTTCATTCTTGCTCCTTTTAGCTTGAAAAGCGTATAAACATAGGCTTTGATTTGTTAATTTAATAAAGTTATATAAAAAATCTTTATTCTTAAAAAAACTTTTTAACATTATTTTCACCCAAATTCTTTTAAAGCTTTTTGAAGTGCTGATTGCTCGGGTTGGGTTTTTGAATTTGTGTTTTCAAACATATTTAAAAGTATATGAAAGCTTTTGTTTTCTTGTAGGCTTAAATTTTTGATAAGGCTAGCTCTTGCTTTTCTTTTGTGAGTATGCTTAGTCCTGAAGTATTTAAAAGCACTTTTGTGTTATCATTTACATTTATGCCTTGACTTTGCTCGCTTGCATGATAATTTTCTATACTCTTAATCAATCCTTGAATTTCACTCAAATTTAAGGACTTATCCTCATTTTGTGCAAGCTCAAAGAATTTATTTATATCCTGTGCTATAGCTGGAGCAAAAAGCATATAATCAGAATAATTTTGCATAAGCTTGGTTTTTAAAGTGCTTTGACTTTGTGAATTTTCTAAAAAAGACTGAATGCTATTTTGCATAGAATTTTTGTTTTCACTCATCAATTCTAAGCGGGATTCAATGGAGTTTTTTAAAACTTTTAAATCTGTTTTGATTGGCGAATTTTCTAAATTTTTTAAACTTGTATCCATAGCTTCAAGCACGCTTTGAATAGCCTTTTTATAATCATCTTGATTTAAAAGTTCTAAGCTTTTATTTGAATGAGTTTGCAAATGAAGCAAGTCTTTAAAATCATCGCTTGATTTTGTGTTTTTAACATTGGTATTTAAATGTTGAGCGTTATTTATCTTATCGGCAAAAATTGTCATTTTAACTCCTTAAAAAGCATAAACAACTTAAAAAGTCTTATATTTATAAGAAGTTCAAGCAAATTTTGTTCCAAATTAAAGCTGTTAAAATTAGAAAATTATATACGTTTTATTAGCTTAAAACTAACCATAAAGTTTAAAAAAATATAGAGCAAGCACAAGCCTTAGGCTTGCTCTATATCATCTTAGCTTGTGATAAGCTAGATTAAGACAAAGGAAGTTCTATGATTTTATAAGGCAAGCCCTGAGTCATAAGCTCGTCCATAAAAGGTTGGGCGTCAAATTCTTCCATGTTAAATACACCTTTTCCCTGCCAAATGCCTTTTGCGATAAGTTTTGCTCCTATCATGGCTGGCACTCCTGTGGTGTAGCTCACAGCTTGTGCACCGGTTTCTTTGTAACATTCTTCATGATTGCAGACATTATAGATATACACTTGCTTTTCCTTGCCATCTTTTAAGCCTCTTATCACACAACCTATATTTGTAAAGCCTTTAGTCCTTGCTCCAAGACTTGCTGGATCAGGTAAGAGAGTCTTTAAAAACTCTATAGGCACGATCTCAACTCCTTTGTGAAGCACAGGCTTAATGCCTAGCATGCCTACATTTTCAAGGCAGTTCATATGAGTGAGATAATTTTGAGAAAAAGTCATAAAAAAGCGAATTCGCTTTAAACTTGGTATATTTTTTACCAAGCTTTCAAGCTCTTCATGATAGAGCAAATAGCTATCTTTAACCCCAACTTCTGGATAATCCCAAGCCATTTTTATAGCCATAGGCTCAGTTTCTATCCACTTGCCATTTTCCCAGTATCTACCTTTAGCTGAAACTTCTCTAAGATTGATCTCTGGATTAAAATTCGTCGCAAATTTATAGCCATGATCGCCTGCATTACAATCTAAAATATCTATATAATGAATTTCATCAAAAAGCTTTTGCTTGGCGTAGGCACAAAAGACATTCGTAACGCCCGGATCAAAGCCAGAGCCAAGAAGGGCTAAAATTCCAGCTTCTTTAAAGGCTTCATTCCTAGCCCATTGTTCTTTATACTCAAATTTAGCCAAATCTGGATGTTCATAATTTGCTGTATCTATATAAGGAATTTTTGCTTTTACACACGCGTCCATCAAGCTTAAATCTTGATAAGGCAAGGCTAAATTTAAAAGCAAATCAGCCTTTATCTCTTTAATGAGCTTTACAACCGCTTCAGTATCATCAGCGTCAATCTTAGCTATATCTATACTCACGCCTAAACGCTCTTTGATAAAACTTGCTATAGCCTCGCATTTACTTAAGGTTCTACTTGCTAGGGTGATTTTACTAAAAGTGTCTGAATTCATAGCTGCTTTTACTGCTGCTACTCTAGCTACTCCGCCTGCTCCTATGATTAAAAGATGACTCATTTATTTTTTCCTTGATTATGAATTTTTAGCTTAATTGTAACATAAATTCAAGATTTTAAGGATTTAAAAAGTGATTTTATCCCTGTAAAAATCGCTTGGCAAATCAAGTTTTAATGCTTTAAATTCCTTAAAATCCTTAGGTAAAACAAGCAAGGCAAAGCCTCCTAAACCTTCTTTATCCCAAACAGAGAAAAACTCCTTTTTAGAAGCGATATAAGTGCCAAAATTTGGATCTAAAACCTTGATAAAATCTCCTTTAAAATTCAGCACCACTACAAAATGAGGAAATCTTGGATCATCTTCAATCTTAACAAGCAAAGGCACAAAAAGTTCCTCAAGGCTTTGTTTTGTGAGCTTAAAAGCCTGAGCTTCATACCCCAGCTTCAAAACAGCTTCTTTAAGCTCTAAAAAAGAAAGCATATCTGTTTTTTGATCTAAAACTTGTAAAATATCCTTTTCGTTATAGCGTTTAAAAGCAAAGAAATTCAAGATATTTGCCAAAGAAGCTGCCCCACAAGATTCTTCATAAGCTTGTCTTACAAAGTCTGTATTTTTAAGCTCATACAAAGAACTTACCCTAAACTCAGCCCAAGAAAAAGCACAAAAAAGAGCTAAGGTTAAGACTATCTTTGACACAAGAATTTCCTTTTTTTGTTTTATTATACAAAAATACTTTGAATTTTTTATAATAAAATATACTGCAGACTATACATATAATAGATATTTTTAATCCCTTTTTGGAACAATATTTGCTTTTTTTGAAAAAGTCTATTTTGATAGGCTTTTTCAAACCAAATTAAGGAAAGCAAATGCTTAAATTTAATTATGAGAATTTTTTAAGTGCTGCGGATAGGCATTATATCAAGAACAAAGAACTTCACGAGGGTGTAAGTTTTAATGAAATTTTAAGCCAAGTGCAAGATTTGAGTTTGGATAAAAAGCTTGAAGGAGTGGATTTTAAATCACTCACTCAGGATTCTAAAATACTTAGTGCATATAGAAAAGAAAAAGAAAAAATAGAAGCTTATGCTGATACTTTTGAGTTTGATGAGAGTATTTTAAAGAGTATGAGTTTAAAAAATGCTTTATGGCTAAAATACTATCCTCAAAGTAGCTCTTATGAATTTCAAGTTGAGGATTCTTTAGCCACCATGATACAAAGAAAACAAGGCAAAACTCAAGACTTAGGTGCAAATTTTAGCGAAGAAGAGCTTGAAAATATAGGCTTTAAAAGACTAAATGATATTATGCAAGCGACAAAAAAACTTGTTGATGCTGATACTGGGGCAAGCGTGGATTTTAACTCCTTGAGCCTTAGAGAGCAAAGAAATCTCATACAAAATTTAGAAAGTTTATATAAAGATGAACAAAATTTTGCCCAAAGTTTGCATTTTAATGAAATAAAGCTAAAAAAAGAATACAAAATAGACTCTATCATGGAAAGTTACGAATATGAAATCTCGGCTTTAAAGTATGAAAACAAAGATACGCTTTATGATTCCTTCACTGATAAAAATGGCGAATGGCAACACAAAAATACACCACTTCATAAGCCAAATTCAAGCGATGAGCTTAGCTTTAATACCTTAAATGAAGAAGAACAAAACGAACTCATAGCCTTTTATCATCAAAGAGATAAAATCATCAATGAACTTGAAAGCCTTACCCAAGAAGAACAAGAAATAGTACTTGCTAAAACGGAGCTTCACTTTGTTTCTCAAGAACAAACAAAAAAACTTGATATAAGTTCGCAAGAAAAACTTAATGAAAGTCTTAATCCACTCACTCAAAACGATACAAGTTATAATTCCTTGTTTGATGAGCTTTTTGCTGATTTTATCGCTCAGCTTAAAGAAAATTTACAAAAAGCAATTATACAAACAAGCTTAAGCTTTACAGACAAAATAGCCTTAGAGCAAAACACCAAAAAACAAAGCATAATCAACGAAAGCCTTTTTAAAACTTTGTAGAGTAACTAAAGCAAGGCTAAATTTTAAGTCTTTATGAAGTGCAATAAGATAAATTTATTCAGGGCGAAAACATCTTAGCTCATACACAATGCAAAGTAAGTTTGAAATTTCAAACTTAAATCTTAAATTTCAAACAAAAGCTTAGAAAAACTAAAAAATTTTATCTTTTTCAACCTTTAAAAGCCATTTTAAACTATTTTCTAAATACATCATTTTTGATCTCTTTGCACTCAAAGCCTTTTTTACTCAAGGTTACCACACGCAAAAAGCCCCCAGCATCGACTTTGCCTTCAAGCAAAAAAGCTCTGCTTGCAAGCTGAATGGGAAGCTTTTGGCGGTTGCGGTGTCCAAAAAGCTCGTAAGTGTTGCTTGGGGTGTTTTCGCAAAATTGCTGGGCTATATACTGACTTTCATCATACGAGCCTACGCCGTAGATAAACTCTTCACTTGATATAAAGCTTAAGTGAGCCAAATTTTCTGGCAAAAAATTTAAGCCTCCATGCGAACAAAAGATGATCTTTTCTTCAAATTTATAACAAAAGCATTCTTTAAAATGTGGATACAAAGCCCTTGCGTCCTCTTTTGTCAGCTTTTCTTTTTTAAAGTCTTTGAGTGTATTTTCATTAAATTCTTTTGAACTTGCAGTTTGATTTAACGCCCACTTGATAAGATGTCTTTCGTGGTTTCCTTCAAGCAAGATCACATTTTCAAGCCCTTTGAGCTTTAAAAGCCATTTGATTACCTTAGCATTTTCTATGCCTCTGTCTATGTAATCGCCCAAAAATACATAAAATTCATCTTTTTTAATCTTATTAATCGCTTTTTTAAGCACGCTAAAACAACCTTGTATATCGCCTATGTGGTGGATTTTTTTGTATGCGCTAAGATCGCGAATTTGATATAAATGCTCTTTAAATTCATAAGGTTTAATAACTTTAAATTTCTTAGCAATTTTTTCTTTTTGCAAAGCATAATCAATAGCCTCAAGTATATGTTCTGGGATAAAAACGCCCTTTTGCTGAGCGATGATAAAGTTTTTAAGCTTTACTTCTTCTAAATTTAAGGTATTAAACTCGATGATAAATAGCTCATAGCGGTATTTTAAGGCTAAGTCTTTATACTCTTTAAGTATGGAATTGTTTGCATTTGGAGCATTGACTATACAAAGCTCGCCTTTGTTCATTCTTAGCTCTAAAAGCTTAAACAAATGCTCTAAAATTTCGCTTGCATTGCGGTAATCAAGGCTTTTGTAGCCATTGCTTAACATTTTATATCCACCTGCTAAAAAGCGAAGTTCTTCTAAATCTAAGGTATAATTTAACAGCTCGTTTTTTGCGAGCCATTCTTTTTGAGCGTTAAAATAATTGCCCCTTAAGACAAACAAAAGCCTCAAAACAAACCCTTAAATTTTCTTTAAAAACTCAGTTTTCAGCACGATAACACCAAGCTTATCCACACGCGCTTCAATCTCGCCTTCTTTGCTTGTGAGTTTGATATTTTTAATCACACTGCCCCTTTTTAAGGTGTGGCTTGCTCCTTTGATCTTTAAATCCTTAATCACACTTACACTATCGCCAGCCTCAAGCGTCGTGCCGTTTGCGTCTTTTGCCATTGTTTTTTCCTTGTTTGGTTTAAAATTGTGTAATTATAATATAAATTTGTATTTATCTAAGGGAAGTTTGAAAAAGAAAGTAAAAAAATGCAAAGAGCAAGCCTACTCTTTGCAAAAAAGCTTTATTTAAAGCTGATTAATCGTCAAATTTTTGCCCTAAAAAGTTGCCATTGCGATCAAAATAAAGCTCCATAAAATTGTTAAGCTTGATCTCATAGCCATACGCTTCCCAATCCATATCAACAATAAATGCGCCCGGATAGAGCTTTTGAATTTGAGCGTTAATGTTTTTTGGCAAACCATTAAAATAATCTTGTGGTGGCACAGCTTGTTGTGGATACACAGGATATGGAGCAACCGGAGCTGGTGCAACTGCAGGGGCTTGAGCTGGAGCTGGCGCAGTAGCGGCTGGGTTTGCGCTTGCAAGGATTGCAGAGCATGCTAAAATAGCAGGGATAAGTTTTGTTTTCATTTCTTTCTCCTTAAAAATGTTTTAGTAAGTGCAAGTTTATACTTTTTGTGTGAAGTGAGCGTGAAAGATAAAATAAAAAAATATTTTTAGAAAATACCTTAAATTTAAGGTATTTGAAAGAGTTTTTGAAGCTTTTACTCTTTTAAAACTCTTTCTCTATAAAGCTTTTGTGAGTGTAGAAAAATTTAATTTTGCTTTGGCACAACAAGATCAGAGCGACACTCAATGATAGTATGCACATTTCCACGAGGGTTAAAATCTGCCTCAAGTTTAATCCATTTTGGTTTTAACTTCGCTTTTAAAGTGCTGTAAATTTCATTTACCACAGCTTCGTGGCTGATATTTTTATACATAAAAGAATTGATATAAATTTTAATAGCTTTAAGCTCGACGACAAATTGATCAGGGATATATTCTAAATTTAAAGTCGCAAAGTCTGGATAGCCACTTCTTGGACACAAGCACATAAACTCAGGCAAAGAAATTTTGATGATATAGTCATTTTCAGCTTTGTTTTCCCAAAGTTCTAAGTCCTTTTCTACATCAAATTCTTTAATCTCTTTTTCACCATAACGCATAGTTTTTCCTTTTTTAAGATAAGATTTTTTTTAAGATAAGCTTACCAACCTCAACACCGGGCTGATCGTAGGTATTAATACCAAGCATTACTCCACACGCTGAAGTTAAAAGCTCATAATGATACATCAAATACCCACCATGCCACTCATCAAGCCTATCAAGCTCGATTAAATCAACGCTTAAATTTTCAGCTACTAAAGCTTGCAAAGTCGCTTCGCACTGCGCATTAAGAAGTTTTTGCAAATCAACTCCATTGCTAAAATCACAATCCTCTAAGTAAGGCAAAGAAAGCTTAGGGATACACATGGATTTTTCAAGCTCTTTTACCCTTAAAAAAGTCACCATTTTATCCTTTGGACCCTGCATGATGAGTTGCAAGAAGCTGTGCTGATCCCTAGCTCCAATTAAGGCTATAGGCGTAATACCAAGCCTTTTATAGCCTTGCTTTTTACCCAAACTCTCAGCGATAAGCTGGACAAACCATTCATTAAAACCCTTAAAAGCATCGCCATAACTAAACAAAACGCTGATATTTGCATATTTATGCGTACAGTAATGATAGGCTTTTTGCAAAATGCTTTCTTGTTTTTTCTCAAAAAAATCTTTCTTGCACGCCAAAGCTCCATCAAGCAAGGCTTTAACATCATATCCGCACACAAAAAGTGGCACCACGCCCACAGCTGAAAGCACGCTAAAACGACCGCCAACATTAGCTGGGATTAAAAAGCATTTTACACTAAGCTGCTCGCCAAGTTTATGGAGCTTTGAGTTTTCATCAGTGATAAAGATAAAATTCTTAGATAAATCCTTCATTTCAAGCTTAAAATGAGCCATAATAAGCTTAAAAAGACTCACAACTTCTATAGTCGTGCCGGTTTTACTCGCCACTATAAAAAGACTATCTTCTAAATTCACCTCATCAAGCACTTTTGTAAGGCTAAGATTTGAACTATTATCAAGTATAAAAAGCTTGCATTTGCCTTTATCTTGCTGGACTAAAAAGTCTCTTAAAGCCTTTACTCCGCAGCTTGAACCACCCATACCAAGCAAGATTACATTTTTATAAGTTTTGTTTTGAAAATACTGCTCGCACTCAGAAATTAAGCCAGTATTATCAGCTAAATGATAATACCCTATCTCTTTGCTCTCAAACTCATCATTAATGCGTTGTGCATAAGCTTTTATGGTACCAAGCTGAGCAGTTTTAAAAAAAAAGTGATTGTTTAGCATTTGCTCTTGCCATAAAAATAATTCGTCGCCTCAACAAAGCCTTCTACAGAACCACAATCAAATCTTTTGCCCTCAAATTTATAAGCCAAAACCATACCATTTGTAGCCTGAGCTAAAAGCGCGTCAGTAAGCTGAATTTCGCCGTTTTTACCAGCCTTTGTATTTTCTAAAATACCAAAAATATCTGGAGTGAGTATATATCTGCCTATGATAGCAAGATTGCTTGGGGCTTCTTCAATGCTTGGCTTTTCTATCATGGAGCTAACCATGATGAGATTATCTTCTACTGCGTTTCCAGCGATGACTCCATAACTTGAAACCTGCTCTTTTGGCACTTCCATAACAGCAACTACGGTGCAGCGGTATTTTTCATAAATTTTTACCATTTGAGCCATAACCCCAAGCCCGTCCTCATTTACACACAAATCATCAGCCAATATCACCCCAAAAGCTTCATCACCAGCCAAAGCCCTGCCCTTTAAAACAGCATCTCCTAAGCCTCTCATTTCATTTTGCCTTGTAAAAGTAAAGGTGCAACGAGTGATGAGTGAGCGAATTTCAGCAAGCAGATATTCTTTTTTTGTGCCTGAAATTTGATGCTCTAGCTCATAAGAAGTATCAAAATAATCCTCCAAAGCCCTTTTTCCACGTCCTGTAACAAAGCCCATAGTATCCATACCAGCTTCTAAAGCCTCATCAACCCCATAATGAATAAGTGGTTTTGTCAGTATAGGAAGCATTTCCTTAGGCAAAGCCTTAGTGGCTGGTAAAAAGCGAGTGCCATATCCTGCGGCTGGAAAAATACAAGTTTGAAGCATAAATTATCCTTGTTATTGAATAAAATTTTGAGCTGATTATAACTAAAAATGTTAAATTTTTCTTAAGTTTTTACCATAAATATTAATCAAATAAATCGCAAAAATAGCCAAAACAGAACCAAAAATCGTTTTTAAACTCGGAATTTCATCAAGAAAAACATAACTTATCAGCAAAGCAAAAAGTGGCACCAAAAGCAAAAAAGAATTTGCTCTAAAAGCCCCAAGATACTGAATTCCTAGATAGTAAATCCCTGTGCCAACTATAGTTGATAAAATCGCCAAAAAGCCCAAATTCAGCCAAAAAATCCAATCAGCATTAAAAACACTATAAGTTTCTTGTAGAAAAAAACACGGCGAAAAGCACAGCAACGCCAAAAGCGTAACATAGAAATTTATCGCTAAAGGGTGCAAATTAATCTTTTGCGTAAAAAGGCTCATCACCGCCCAATCAAATGCTGCAAGCAAGAAAAAGACATTGAAAGGATTTAAAAGTGTAGAAAAGCTTTGAATTTCAAGCAAAAAAGCCCCTGAAATAAGGGCTAAAATAAGTCCAAAAAGCTCATTTTTAGGAAGTTCTAGGAAGTGAATTTTTCCTTTGAAGCACAAATACATATGCGTGAGTATATATGCAAAAATGGGCGTCATTGTAGTGGTTAAAACTCCGCTTTTGCCAGCGTCTGCTTGATTGAGTCCAGCAAATAATAAAAAAGAATAAATAGCATTACACAAACCGGCTAAAAGTATGAATTTAAAAATGCGTTTTTCAAAGCGGATTGAAATTTTAAACACAAAAAGCAAAATTACAACGCCGATAAAAACGATCAAAAAACGCCAAAAAGCGATAATATAAGCACTTGCATAGAGTGTCAAAACCTTAGAGCTTACCCAAGAACCACCCCAAAACATCATTGCTATCAGCATAAAAACAAAGAAAATCTTTTCTTTAGACGCACTCATCAGGCTTTGCTCCAAGTTTAAAAGCACGATTATAACATTTTTTTATTTTAAGCTCAAATTTAATTTTTGTTTTTATTTTTTTGATACAATCACAACCACAATTTATCTTAAAGGAGACACAATGAAAAAATTACTCGTTGTAGCATTTGCTGCTTTACTTGGTGCAAGTGTGGCTTTGGCAAATGAAGCTGTAAAAGGTGCTGCTAAAGCTCAAGGTGCTGATGTTGCTGGACAATTAATGAGCGGCAAAAGCGCTAAAGAAGTAGCTGCTGCTAAAAAAGAAGAAGCTAAAGAAGCAGCTAAAGAAGAAGCTGGCAAACAAATCAACAAACTACTTAACTTCTAAGTAAGCCTAGCCCAAATTTTTGGGCTAGTTTTTAAATTCTTGCTTTTAAAATTAAATTTTTTACTCTAAAGAATTTATTAAAGTTTTAAAATAAAGTTGCTTGAAGTGCAAAAACAAGACAGATCGCACAACCCAAAACTATAGCAAGGTATTGTGCTTTGCGGTTTTTCTTGCTTACAAAAAGCGTAATCATCACGCCAGAAACATACAACACAAACAAAGTTAAGCCAAAACCGATGGCTAAAATGTCAAATAAAGAATTATTTTTTGACTCATGCAAGCTCATTAAAAGCCCAAATGCTGATCGTTTGATGATATCAACCTCATACGCATTTTCATCAAGCTTTTTTAGCCCAACGCTGTAACGCAAAGTGCCAAGTGAGAGTATGTGATTTTCATCTTTGCTGTAAATAGTCTGAACCTTTGGCACGCTTAAATTTTGCTCTTTCAAAAAAGAAAAAAGCACTTCTTGTTCTTTGCCCTCACCGATCTTAGCTTTAAAAGTAAAATTTGAAGTTTGTGCTAAAGTTTCATCATCAAAGCCCAAAACAAACAAAACACCAGAAAAAGCATACACAAAAGCCACAGGCAGAAAAAATAAGCTCAAATAAATATGGATATTACGAAAAAATTTTATCATCTTAATTCCTTTCAAACACTAAATTGTAAAGATTTTGAGTGAAGTGAAAGTGAAATTAGGATTATAAAAAGTGCTTTTAAACATAAAAAACAAATTCTCAAAAAGCAGTTGATGGAAAACAAAATAAGTCAAGAATACGAAAAAAATTATCAAGAAATTTCAAAAAAAACCCTTCTCCAGATGGCTGCGGCACATAATAAATCAAAGTTGCTCTGCTGTGTTCCCACCCTGAAGCGGTGCTTTAAAATACTATTGCACAGGTCTAAAAAAGGGCAATTAAAATCATAGCAAAATTTACTTAAATTTTTGTTGAATAAAATCAAATCGCTAATTTTTATGATACAAACGCAACTCGATATATTTTTTTAATCTTGTTTTAAATTTGAAAGAAGATCAACAAGTCTTTTTTCCTTGTCGATCTTAGGATACAACGCAATGACATTAAGCTTAACCAGCTTTAAAGCTGGTTAAAATCACGCTTTTTGTTCGCTTACGATATCGATGATAGTATCGCCTACCATAACGGCAATTTTTTCCATAAATTCAGCCGGACTTGTAAAGCCAACACAAGAACAATTTATCTCGCCAAGCACATATTTATCCTTACCATTTTCATCAGTATCAAGGATAAAATCAGCTGTCCAGATAAGTGGCAGATCATAATTTCCTAGTTTAGAACGAATTTCAGGAAGTTGAGCCAAAAACCAATCTATCAAAGCTTGCCAATCTTTTGGCTCATCATAGCGGTATTTTGCCCCACTAAAAAGTGTAGCAGAAAAAGCATCTCCTCCCTCAGCTGGCTTTTTATGCACCACATAAACAGGGGTTTTATAAAGCATTAAAATGCGAATTTCACCTTCTTTGATACGCGGTAAAAAAGTCATATCCACAAGCATGCCATTATCCCCTACCAAATAATGCTCGCAAAAGTCCATAAATTCACCAAGCTTACGCTCTTCTGTGTGATTGTCTTTGGCTTCTGTACAAATGATTTTTGTATCAAGTGGCAAGCTTGCTACTTTGTTATAATCGCTTGAGTTTTCAAGCCTTACACGCCAAATTCCCTCTCCGGTTGAGCCTCTGTTTTGTTTTAAAACGCGTTCTCCTTTTGCTAGAGTTGTAGGAAAGGTTTTTTTAAAATCATGCTTATCGCTAAAGTTTACGCCTATTCTTTTTGCTTCGGCAGGGTCATAATACGCATAAGTATCACTTGGCACTAACTTTGTATCAGCAAGCTTAGTGAGTGCATCTTTTGCTCCATATCCTATCATGGCATCAGGATGAGGCATGCCTATAAGTCCAGCATCACAAAGCTTTCTTAAAACATCAAAATACAATTTTTCTTCTTTTAAATTGCCCGGATTTACCCTTGATACATAACCATCAGCGGTGTTTTTAACATGCTCAAAAATTTTGTTTCTCTCATTTTCATTGCGTAATATTTCATCAGTAAAAAATACCACTTCAGCATTCCAACCCTTGGCTTTAAGAGCATTTACCATAGGCATGGTATCTTTTCTGTATCCATCAGGACCCTTGTCGCTTCCGCCTTTTGCTTCAAAAAACACGATGTTTTTTTTCATTTGTTCTCCTTTTGTCGTTTGGATTTATTCGTTTTTCATTGTAACTGAAGTTTGATTTAATACTTATTAAACTAAGGATTAATGTTTATTTTTAAAAGTGCGTGGGTAGTTTTGTAAAGCTATAGATAAAAAGTCTTTTTGAGGTTGAAATGAACTAAAAATAAATTTAAAAGGTAACCAAGCAAATTTTGCGGATTTGCTCCGCAAACTGCTTGTCTTAAAGGAGACACAATATACCTAAACTCATTAAAACTTCTTCTTCCGAGCATCTTCAAGTATATTTTTTGCAATACTATTAACAGTATCAGAAATCACAGAACTATCATTAGCAATCTTCACATTATCTTGAGTTACACTTTCTATATGAGCTACACTTTCATTGATTTGAGTAATGCCTGCAGTTTGTTCTTTTATAGATTCAGCCATATCATTGATGGATTGCACAAGTAAGTTAGTATTTGCTTCTATCTCACTTAAAGACTTTTGTGTTCGCTCAGCTAACTTTCTTACTTCATCAGCCACAACAGCAAAACCTCTTCCGTGTTCTCCAGCCCTTGCTGCTTCTATAGCTGCATTTAAAGCTAAAAGATTGATTTGATCAGCTATATCTCCTATGATACCTGTAACATTTTTAATCTCTTCACTTTGAGTGATAACATCACTTGTTTTTGTTGAGACATTTTGCATAGAAGAAGTGATTTGTTCTAAAGCTGCTGCTGTTTCTTCTAAAGAGTGAGCTTGTGAGTTTGAACTTTGAGTAAGAGCATTTACGGCTTCTTGGAGTTTGCCACTTTCTTCACTTAAAGAGTTGGCAAAGTCAGATGAGGTTTTAAGCATTTTTACGATTTCATCGCCTAGTGTATTTGTTACAACCTCAACCCTACCTGAAGCATTAGCTACCTTAGTGCTAAAATCAAGCTTGGTAAATGAATCAAAAACTCTATTGAGTTCTTTTAAATCATTACCTATAGCTGTAGAGAGTAAATTTAAAAGTTCATTGACTGAGTTTTTCAGTGTGTTAAGCTGAGGATTGCTACCTTCAAGTGTGATTCTTTTTGTAGCTCGTCCATCTTTAGCGTGATTGATAACGACTAGGGCTTCTTCAACGAGTTTAGCGTCTTTTTCTATGTTGTTGCCTGTTCGTTTGATGTTTTCGTTGATGGTTGTAGCCATTTGTCCAAATTCATCTTTACTCTTAAACACAAGAGGTTTTGGAGCTTGTTTGTTTTCATGGTTGAGGTATTGGAAAAAGTGTAAGAGTAGTTTTTGTATCTCTTGCACTGGGGAAATGAATTTCTTGATGATATACACCAAAATAACTATACCAAGTATAAGCATGATTAAATTGATAGCAAGACTAGTAAGAGCGTTTTTATTTACAGCATCGGTATAATCACTATGCAAGGCACTTGCTACTATAGTCCAACCAAAAGGAAACTGCCTATAAAAGCCTACTCTATCTTTACCTTCTGTATCTATATATGAGAAAAAGCCTTCTTTTGCACTTTTTAAATGTTCTTGAAGAGCGATTTCTTGTGGGTATAGCTCTTGATGAGCGACGATTTCAGGGTTTTTGTGTGAAAAAATGCGTCCGGTATTGTCTGTGATATAGATATCAAGGCTTGGAAATTCTGGTCTTTCAAAATTTTTAAATCTTTCTTGAAAATCACTTACATATACATCAGCTGCGATAACACCTATAAAAACACCATCTTTTATCAAAGGATAAGTTACTGTTGCAAGTTGTTTGCCTTTATTTGTGCCAGCTGCAGAGGTATAAACAGGTGTTACTATACTTTGTTTTTTCTCTTTGGTTTCTTGATACCAAGGACGTTGTCTTATATCTATGCCGAGCTGATCGTAATTATGCGGATCGGGGTTTTCAACTCCGTATTCTTCAAGCAAAATATTTCCGCTATCTTCATACACCACAATGAAGCTTGGGTATTTAACCAAATCCGCAGCTATTCTTAAAACTTTTCTTTGTTCATTTATATCACTAGTTTTTAAAATCGCGTCACTTGCAACTTTTAGGTGCTGGATTGCTTCTATATTCATTGTAATATTAATCGTAGTATAAGATGCACTAAGGGCTAAATTTTGGATACTTGAATACAAAGAAGTAACTTCTTCGGAAGTCTTTTTATAGCTATAAATCGCATTTGCGATCATAATAACAGCAAAGATCAAAACAACGATCAATGAAAGCTTTGCGATAATACTATTTTTCATAATTTTTCCTTTTTGATAAAAGCTAGCTCTGCCATTGTAGCAAGAACAAACTTAATTAATCTTTAATAAAATAATCCCCATCAAAGCTGATAAGAGAGTATTGCCTTTCCTCGCCCAAACTTTGCTTTAGCTCATCTATGCTTAAAAAGCTTAAAGTATCAGCACCTATATATTCACGCACTTCTTGGGCATTTTTGTTTGCGCTGATAAGCTCTTCAAAGGTTGGTGTATCTATGCCGTAAAGATCAGGGAATTTAATCTCAGGACAAGCTACTGCAAAATGAATGGTTTTTGCCCCAGCATTTCTTAGCAAAGAAATGATCTTTTTAGAAGTCGTTCCACGCACTATACTATCATCAACGACGACGATTTCTTTGCCTTCAAGGACTTTATGCATAGGATTGAGTTTGAGTTTGACTTTGAGATTTCTTAGCTCTTGAGTTGGTTCTATAAAGGTGCGTCCTACATAGTGATTTCTTACTATAGCCATTTCAAGAGGGATTTTTAAGCGACTTGCAAAACCTAAAGCTGCACTGACTCCACTATCTGGCACAGGTACGACAAAATCAGCTCTGTGCTTAAATTTATCTGCTAGAATTTCACCCATCTTTTTACGCATTTCATATACACTTTTTCCCTCAACTATGCTATCAGGACGCGCAAAATAAATATACTCAAAAGCACAAATTCTAGGCTCAGGCTTAAAAAGTTCTATGCTTTCAAACTCATCTTTTCCAAGCGTAAAGATAAGCATTTCGCCCGGTTTTACATCTCTTATAAACTCAGCTTCTATCAAGTCAAAAGCACAGCTTTCACTAGCTACTATATAGCCTCCATCTTTAAGTTTTGCAAGGCTTAAAGGACGCACGCCAAAACGATCCCTTACCACAAAAAGCTTATCTTTACTTGCTAGCACAAAGCAATACGCTCCCACGCAGTCTTTTAAGCTTTCTATAAACCTCTCTTTTAAATTTGGCTTTTTGCTTCTTGCGATAAGATGGATCACATTTTCAGTATCCATATTTGAGCGAAAAATCGCGCCTTCATTGATAAGTCTTGTCCTTACTTCATCTTTATTTACAAGGTTGCCATTATGTGCAAGAGCGATTTGTCCTAGCATACAGCTTGCTGCTATGGGTTGAGCATCAGCTAAAGATGCACTTCCAGCTGTAGAATAGCGGTTGTGTCCTATTGCTAGCTCACCTTGAAGTGAGGCGAGATTGGCTTCATTAAAGATAGTATTAACTTCGCCTTTTCCTTTTAAGGTTTGTAAATTTTTACCATCGCTCACGCTAATACCACTTGCTTCTTGTCCGCGATGCTGCATAGCAAAAAGAGCATAATACGCATATAAACTTGCTTGTTTTGAATTAATCACACCGACTATAGCACACATTTTAAATTCCTAAAAAATCATTGATCGAATAAAAGCCATTTTTTTGAACCACAAGCCATTTTGCGATTTTAATGGCTCCTTTTGCAAAGGTTGCTCTTGAAGTAGCCACATGACTAAGCTCTAAAAACTCGCCCTCTTCATAAAAACCTATGGTATGCTTGCCAACTATATCCCCGCCTCTTAAGCTCATCACGCCGATCTCATCAGCTTTTCGCTCGCCTATAAGTCCATCTCTGCCACTTACTCGCACCTTGTTTAAGTCTAAATTTCTAGCATTTGCAAGCCCTTGAGCTAAAGTCATAGCTGTGCCACTTGGAGCGTCTTTTTTGTGGCGGTGGTGCATTTCCACAAGCTCTATATCAAAGCCTTTTAGCATACGAGCAGCTTTTTGAGCAAGGTGGTTAAGCACGGCTACGCCAAGGCTCATATTGCTTGCATAAAATACAGGCATTGTAAGGCTAAGCTCTTTCATCAAAGTAAAGCTTGTTTCATCAAGTCCGGTTGTGCCTATTACTAGGGGTTTGGGATTGTTTTTAGCATATGAAAGGAGAGTAAAACAGGCTTGTGGTGTTGAAAAATCAATAATGACTTGAGTTTTATCAAAAAAAGTCTTAAGCTCATCGCCTTTGTCAAATTCACTAGCTTTAAAGTCCTTTTCATCTTCTAAGCAAAAAAGAATTTGCTTACCCATGCGTCCTTTTGCCCCATAAATGCCTATATTTGTCATCATTTATCCTTTTAAAGCTTAAATTCTAGTCTTTTTTTGATTAAAAAGTGATAAAATTTGTAAGGAATTTAGGTTTTAAAAAAGTATTTTGTCGTGTAAAAAAAGTATTTTAAGCCCTTGATTTAGGGCTTAAAATTTAGTGTAAGCTTTCTATATAAGCTAAAGCTGAAAGTGCAGCTATAGCTCCATCGCCTGCAGCACAAATAACTTGTTTTGGTGCGTCTTGTCTTAAATCTCCAGCTGCAAAAAGCCCGGCTATATTTGTTTGCATTTTGAGATTGACTTTGACTTGTCCGCCCTCGCACATATCGCATAAAAAGCTTCCATTGTCTTGTTTTAAAATTTCATTTCTCACATCTAAGCCTACAAAGGTAAAGATCCCCGGCACATTCAAATCCCTTATAGAACCATCTTTAAGCTTGACTTTTACGCCACAAACGCCTTTTTGATCTCCATATACTTCATCTATGCTTGCCTCAGTGATAAGCTCGATTTTTGCATTTTGTTTAACTTTTTCAGTGGTGCTTGGAGCGGCTCTAAATTCGGCTCTTCTGTGGATTAGATATACCTTAGAACAAATATTTGCAAGGTATAATGCCTCTTCAAGTGCGGTATCTCCACCGCCTAAAACAGCCACTTCTTTACCTTTATAAAAAAAACCATCACAAGTTGCGCAAGTGCTTACACCTTTGCCAAAAAACTCATTCTCGCCCTTAAAACCAGCTTTTTTAGGAGCTGAACCAGTGCAAACGATGACTGCTTTTGCCTGCTCGCTTTTTCCGCCCTCAAGCTTAATCGTAAAGGTGTTATCAGCGTTTTTGCTGATTTGTTCTACAGCTATCATTTCATGCTTTAAGCCAAAACGCATACATTGTTCATTCCAAGGCTCCATAAATGACATTCCATCCATTACTTGAGCAACGCCGGGATAGTTTTCTATCTCAGAACTTGAGGTAATTTGTCCGCCGGGCATACCCTTTTCAAACATAACCACATTTTTAAGTCCGCCTCTTGTCGCATAAAGTCCAGCACTGAGTCCAGCTGGTCCTCCACCGATAATCGCTAAATCTAACATTATTTTCTCCTTGTTTTTTTGACAATATAATAGTAAATTTTTTCTTAATATTTGTTAATAAAAATTATTATTTGGAAAAAATGTAAAGATAAGAAAAAAATAAAAAGGCTTAAGAAAGCAAAGCCACAAAAAAGTGGCTTTTAACTTAAAGTAAAGAGTTGAGTTTATCAGCGATGGCTTGTTTTGATTGAGCGCCGATAAGCTGATCAACGACTTGTCCGTCTTTTAAAAAGATAAGTGTTGGTATAGAGCGGACATCAAATTGTTCTGAAAGCTCGCGTTCTTCGTCTGTATTGACTTTGCAAATTTTAGCTTTGCCTTCAAAATCTTCAGCAAGCTGATCAATGACTGGTGAAAGCATTTTACAAGGTCCGCACCAAGGCGCCCAAAAATCAACTAAAGCTACACCGCTTTTAGCTTCCGCAAAATTGCTTGAATTAAGTTCAATGTATTTTCCCATTTGTTTTCTCCTAAAAATTTTTGTGTTATTGTAAGCTAAAAAAGTAAAATTTTTCCTTAAAAACTTATATTTTCTCTAAAATCTATGGCGTTTGATTTGACGCAAAGCAAATCGATTTGAAAATCACTGATAAAGCCTTGCTGCAAGAAATAAAAATCAATAGCCTTTAGTAACTTTTCATACTTTTTTTGATGAAGTCTGTATGCAACCTCATAATCTCCTTGCGTGCTTTTTACCTCGATAAAGTGTAAAATTTCATCTTTTTTTGCGATGATGTCAAGTTCGCCAAATTTGGAGTGAAAATTGCGCTGTAATATAACAAAGCCTTGTTTTTTAAGATAAGCGCAAGCCTTATCCTCGCCTATAATTCCGCTTAAATACTCTTTAAGCCCCATTTAGCTTTGAATTCTCATCATAAAAGGCTTAGCTTTGATAAAATCTTGTTTTTCAAGTGTGCTTAAAAGGGTTTGAATGCTTTTTTCATAAGTATGATGTGTGGTAAAAAAAAGTGTGCTGTGATCTACTTTTGACTTTGGCTTTTGCAAAAAGCTGTCAATTGAAATTTGATTTTCACTCATAAGTTGAGTGATTTTTGATAAAACGCCGATTTTATCTTCAACCTTAAGGCGGAGGTAGTATTTGGTATAAATTTCATCTTGAGGCACGAGAGTATAAGGAATTTGACGTTCAAAGCCTAGCATTGAAGTTTTTGATCGAGTTCTTGCACAATCAATCAAATCAGAAATCACCGCACTAGCCGTTGCCTTTCCACCAGCTCCAGCACCATAATAAAGGCTATCTTCGAGCATATCGCCTTTGATATTAATAGCATTCATCACGCCATTTACCTTAGCTAAGAGCCTATTTTTATCAAGCATAGCAGGATGTACTCTAAGCTCAACCTTATCATTTTGTGCCCTAGCTATGCCAAGAAGTTTGATCGTAAAGTCAAATTCCCTCGCAAAATACATATCCTCGCTTGAAATTTCATGAATGCCTTGTATTAAAATATCTTCTGGCTTATGTTTAAGCCCATAAGCAAGGCTGGCTAGGATTAAAAGCTTATGCGCTGCATCAATGCCTTTTATATCAAAGCTAGGATCAGCCTCAGCATAGCCTAAATTTTGGGCTTGTTTTAGGGCTTCATCAAAGCTGCAGTTTTTTTCATTCATAGAACTTAAGATGAAATTGCTTGTGCCATTTAAAATGCCTTCTATGCCTAAAATTTGGTTTGCACTTAAGCCTTCTTTGAGAATTTTAATGATAGGAATTCCTCCTGCAACGCTAGCTTCATAACCAAAAAAGGCATTTTTAGCAAGCTCTTCAAGCTCATAGCGATGATAAGCAAGCATGGCTTTGTTTGCGCTCACAACAGCTTTTCCTTGCTTTAAAAGCTTTGAGATGATAGCAAAAGGCTCATCAACCCCACCCATAAGCTCGACAAAGATATCTATATCTTCTCGTTTTGTGATCTCTTCTATATCTTGCACTACAGGCACTAAAGCGTTTGCTTTAGCACTTCTAGCTAGAGCTATGACAGGTTTTAACTCTTTGCCACATCTTGCTTTGATAAGCTCTTTATTTTGTATCAAAGCTTCACAAACTGCTGAGCCAACCGTGCCATAGCCTAAGATCGCTATATTCATATTTTATTCACTTTTGAGGTATTTTTTGATATTTCTTGCAGCTTGGCGAATTCTGTTTTCATTTTCTATCAAGGCTATACGCACATATTCATCGCCTGCTTCTCCAAAACCAATGCCCGGACTTACCGCCACGCCAGCATTTTGTAAGAGTTGCTTTGAAAACTCTAGGCTTTTAAGATGAGCTTTACTTTGCGGAAGTTTTGCCCACACAAACATACTTGCACGAGATTTTTTTAAACTCCAGCCTGCATTTTCAAAAGCGTCTATTAAAACATCAAGTCTTTTTGTATAGGTGTTTTTAATCTCTTCTATACAAGTTTGATCCCCATCAAGTGCTATAGTTGCTGCTACTTGAATAGGTGTATACATACCATAATCAAACCAAGATTTGATCTTTTTAAGTGCGGCTATAAGACGTTTGTTACCCACGACAAAGCCCACACGCCAGCCAGCCATATTGTAAGTTTTTGAAAGTGTATAAGCTTCAACTGCTACGTCTTTAGCACCCTCAACCTCAAGAATAGAAGGCGTTTTATAATCCCCAAAAGCAAGCTCAGCATAAGCAATATCTGAGATGATATAAAAACGTTCTTTTTTTGCCATAGCCACAAGTCTTTCATAAAAGCTTTTTTCAGCTGTTATAGTGGTAGGATTGTGTGGGAAATTTACCACAAGGTATTTTGCACGTGGTATGCTTTCTTTTAAAGCTGTTTCAAGGCTAGCAAAGAATTTATTTTCATCAAGTTCAAATTGTTCATTATAATGAAGAGGCATTTTAGCTACATTACCCCCTGCTATGATAAAGGCTTGAGTGTGTATAGGATAAGCTGGATCAGGCACTATGGCTACATCGCCGGGATTGATGATAGCTCTTGCTAAATTTACAAAGCCTTCTTTACTACCCATAGTCGCTACTGCTTCTGTTTCTGGATCAAGTTCAACGCCGTATTTTCTTTTATACCAATTACAAATGGCAAGGCGAAGTTTGTAAATTCCAGCTGAAACTGAGTAGCCAGAAGTTTTGTCTTTATTTGCACTTTCACAGAGTTTATCGATGATATGCTGTGGGGTTTTACCGTCTGGATTACCCATGGAAAAGTCTATGATGTCCTCTCCGGCTCTACGCGCTGCCATTTTAATGGCATTGACTTCTGCAAAAACATAATTTGGCAGCCTTTCTATGGTATTAAAGCGAATTTCTTCAAACATAGTCTTCTCCTTTATTTTGAAAGATAAATTTCAAGTCCTCTACGTATATTGTCTAAATTATAAGAATCTCCAACGATCGCATAAACAGCATTTGAAGGTATGGAGCTTGAAAAATTATTATTTTTTTCTTGACTTTCTAAATTTTCGATGAGCTTTAAATCTTTATCTACAAAGATGATCTTAGGAAACCAAGTATCAGCAGGACTTGCTTTAAGACTTATCGTGTTTGCTCCCTTAAGATCGATTATATAATCTTTCAAAGGGCGTCCTAATTTTGTGCTTTGATTAAGCATAACATTTGTATTTGTGCTGAGTTTTGCTCTTGAAAAATCAAGGCTATATTCATAGCTATATGCTCCTGTTTTGCGGACATTTTCTATAAAAACGAAATTTTGTTTTAAAATCATATAAAAACTGCCCGGATCAAGGATATATCTTGACTCAACGCGAAGTTTATAAGTGCTAATATCAGTGCTTAAATCAAGCTGTATAGGAGTAAAATACACAAAACCTGCTTGATTTAAAGCATCATTAACAATCTTTAAAAACAAGATGTTTGAAGCCTTGCTCTTAAAACTTAACTCAAGGCTTTGTGAGCTGGCTAAAGTAAGACTAAGCAAGGAATTTGTTTTGAGTATCCTTGAAATTTCGCTTAAATTTGCATAACCATTTTCATCAGTATAATCCCTACCTTCAAACAAAAGCTTTAATTTTGCCTCTAAATTTGGATTTGCTATGATATTTTGAGCAAGCTCTAAGCTACTTATAGCAAATACCTTTGTGCTAAGAAGCATACCTAAAATCAAAACTTTTGCAAACAACCTTACCATTCTTTACCCCTGTTATGGCTCATAAATTCAGCCAAAGAAATGCTTTTAATCTTACCATTTTGTACCAAAAAACGTTTTGAAGTGCCGGCTGGAAATTTTTGCTCCTTGCCTTCATCATCAATAAGCGTTAGTGCGGTTGCTCCGATTAAAAGGAGTTGATTTTTATTAAGATCAACTGAGAAATTATTTTCTGTGACTACAGCACTTTTTGAATTTGAGTCAAGATCGATAAAGCCAACCCAAACCTTACCAGAAGTGCTAAAAATCGCTTCTTTTTGACTTACATTTTCATTGACAATGGGCTGAGTTTGGGCGGTATTTTGTAAGTTGATACTTGAAATTTCATTATTTGAGCTTGTGTTTTGTTCGCTTTTTTCTTGCTCGTTTTCTTTATTTTTTGCCTCAGTGTCATTTTCGCTTGTGTTTTGCTCGCTTTCGCTTTCGTTTAAACTTACTTCTTTGCTATCTGTGTTTTTGACATTATTTTGTGCTTCATCGATGATTTGCACCACAGAAGAGCTTGAGTTTTGCGTAATTTGCTCGCTACTTGTGCCAAATTTAAACCAGCCGTATTGATAGATAAACCAGCCAAGTGCGATGATGATGATAAGAGCTAAAAACCATATCCAAAAGCTTGATGATTTGTGTGAATAAGCATCAAGTTTTGGTGGAACGCCACTTTGCTGAGAAAGCACCTTATCTTCATTCGTCTCGCTTTCATTTAAAAAGGCATTGTATTCTTCAAGAAAAAGGGTGAAATCAAGATCATATTCACGACTTAGGATTTTTAGAAAGCCTTTGACATTAAAGCGACTTAGCTTTTTGAAGTCTTTTTCAAGCAAAGCTTCTAAAAAAGCCATTTCTATCTGTGTTCTTTGAGAGACCTCTTTGAGGTTTAAATTTTCTAAGTTATTCATTTACCATCCTATCACAAAGTATTGCAAAAGCAGCGCTCACATTGAGGCTGTCAAATTCACTTTTCATTTTTATACCTACACTTTCATCGCATTTTTTTATGACTTTTTGAGTCAAACCAAAACCCTCACTTCCCATAATCAAAACCTTTTTATCTTTTGTTTTAAGCGAACAAATGTCCTTGCCATCTTTATGGCTTGCATACAGATAAAAACCAAGCTGTTTAAGCTCATTTAAGGCGCTTAAACCATCTTGCACTAGTGTTATTTTCATATCCATCGCTGCACCTGCACTTGTGCGGATAATGCCTTCAATGCCTACACTTGAACCAACTATAAGCAAACTTTTTACTCCAAAAACATAAGCTGTTCTTGCGATAGAGCCTATATTTCCAACATCACTAATACCATAAAGCATAACGATAAAGTCATCTTTTTTAAGCTCGTGAAAAGGCGTAAAAGTAAAGTCTTTTACTCTCATCAAAAAACCTTGATGATTGCCACCTTTTGCCAAAGCTTGAGCGGCTTTAAAATCAAGCTTTTTAATCTTCACGCCACTTTGAGCGATTTTTGTAAAGCTTGCTTTATCGCATTCTTTGGCTAAAAAAAGCTCTTCAATCTGCTCTTTATGCCTTGCAAGAACATAAAAAAAGATTTGTTTTCCGTAAATTATCATCGCTCATTCTACCTTATTTTGACTTAAAAGCAGTTTGTTATAAAGCTCTTTTGCATTTTTTTGAGTGATTTTTGCTAAAAGTTTGCTTTTTTCTTTTAAGGAAATATCAAGAGCTAAGATATCACTCTCATTTAAAGTGCTTCTGGCAAAATTTGTTTCTTTGTTGGCATCGATAACTAGCACCCATTCGCCATTTAAATTTTCGTTTTGAAGTATGTTTAAAAGCTCTTGTGCTGAAGCTTTGAATTTTTTTTCAAATTTTTTGCTGATTTCTTTAATGATAAAGATTATTCTTTGTGGATCAAGCAAGGCTAAGCTTTCAAGCAAAGCTAAAATGCGAGTTGGAGCTTCATAAACTATACTCACAAAAGGATTTAAAAGCAAATTTTCAAGCTCATTTTGTCGTTGCTTACCTTTGTTGCTTAAAAAACCCATAAAGATAAATTCTTTCACCCCAAAACCACTTGCTGCAAATGCAGTAATAGCAGCATTTGCTCCGGGTAAAACCTCATAAGCTATATCATTTTTTAAAGCAAAATCAACCAAAGCGCTCCCCGGATCACTCACGCAAGGCATACCTGCATCGCTCATAAAAATAATATCTTGTTTAAAAAAATCAGCATTTAAAGAAGCAAGCACTTCTTTTTCGTTGTGGCTATGAAAGGAGATAAATTCTTTGTTTTCAAAACAAAGCTCGAATTTTTGGCTTAGCAAATGAAGCAAGGATTTGCAAACCCTTGTATCTTCACAAAGCACGATTTTACAAGTCTTTAAAAGCTCTATCGCCCGATAAGAAATATCAGCTAAGTTGCCTATGGGCGTGGGGATAAGATAGAGCATAAAAAGGCTTATTGCATAGCGTATTTTTTCTTAAATTTCTCTACACGACCTGCCGCATCGACGATTTTTTCACTACCGGTAAAAAAAGGATGGCAGTTTGAGCAAATATCAACACGAATCTCAGCCTTGTTTGACTTTGTTGTAAAGCTGTTTCCGCACGCACAAGTTACTTTGCATTCTACAAATTCTGGGTGTATGTCTTTTTTCATCATTAATGCCTTTGAAAAATTATTTTGAAAATAAACGCAGATTATACCCAAAATAAAATAAATTTAAACTAAAATCTTAAAAAGCCTTTAATTTTATAAAAATTTAAACTTATTTTTAAAAAGCTTTAAGATAAAATATCTTTAATCTATGAAATTTAGCCCAAACTTAAATTCGCAAGCACGCTTATAGCCGCACTTTGACTTTTGAGGATATAAGGGTGTGTGAGCTTTACTTTTTTTGCAAAAAGTTCTCTTTCTCGCTGAGAAAATCCCCCTTCTGCACCAATGAAAAAAATTTCTTTTTTATAATCGCTAAAGCTTTTTAACTCCTCTCCTTCAAAATCAAGCAAAATAGCCCCAGCATAAGCCTTTTTAAACTCATCACTACTCTTAAAAACTGAAATTTTCATTAAATTTGCCCGCCCGCACTGCTCGCAAGAAGCAATCAAAATTCGCCTCAAACGTCCTAAATCAAGTTTAAAATTGCGTTGAGAAAAGTCAGCATACACAAGTAAAAGTTCTTCTAAGCCAAGTTCGTTTAAAATGGGTAGAGTTTTTTCAAGCACGCCTGTATCAATCATAGCTAAAGCAAGCCTTATACCACTTGAAAATTCCGGCTTTTCTTCGCTTTTTTTCAGCTCAAGCACAGCGTGTTTTTTATCAAATTCACAAATTGTATATTCATACAAAAAAATATCGTTTAAATTCCTAAGTTTTAGGCTTTCATTTAGTTTTGCTCTTCTTGCCCTAAGGTGCAAAAAAGCTTCATTTTCTAGGCAAATACGAGCTTCGCCGGCTTTTTCATGATATAAAAACTGCATAATATCGTTGATATAAATATGGCACAGTGAGTAAAAAAAGCGTGATAAGTAAGATAAAAAAACTCCACGCCCTAAAACCTTGATAACGTCTTTTTTGTCTTGCTTTTTTGAAGCGGTTAAATTGAAAGATATTCAAAGCGACGATAAGACACCAGCTAGCAAGCATTAAGCCGTGAAAAAAACTAAATTCAAAGCTTTTTAAAGCCAAAAGCAAAGAGCCGGTAAAAAAAACTATACTTAAAAAAAGATAATACACCGGCAAAAAAAGCCGAATGCGTCTTATAAAATAAAACTCTGTCCTAAAGCTACTTTGCGTTAAAAACAAATAAAAAACCATCAAAAATCCACTCGCATAAAGGCTATATATATGAAAAGCAAGCACGAGATCATAGATTTGCATACACTGCTCCGCTTTTAAATTCCTTAAATTTAAGCTCAAAGCTTAGATCATCTTGCACTGGCAAAGGCACATTAGTATCATTGACTTCGCTTTTTTCATCATCTTGCTCGATAAGTATGTTTGTATCATTGAACTTTGGCGTGATTT
The DNA here is from genome assembly GCF_005406235.1 of Campylobacter sp. MIT 12-5580. Taxonomy (NCBI): domain Bacteria; kingdom Pseudomonadati; phylum Campylobacterota; class Epsilonproteobacteria; order Campylobacterales; family Campylobacteraceae; genus Campylobacter; species Campylobacter sp. MIT 12-5580. Next base: position 178,274 of record NZ_NXLK01000002.1, on the reverse strand, counting down.
TTTCACTTTTATCTTCGCCACAAGCGATAAAAAAACAAAGTAACAATAAAATCCAAAGCTGTTTATAACTTTTCATCAAAGCTCCTTTTTGTTGATAAATTCATACTCGCCTTTGAGTTTTTCAAAAAAAAGCTCATCGTCCCAATCGCTTTGAATTTCTTTTGAAAACTCGATCTCATCAAGCTTTATAGGCGGTAAATGCTCGCTGTAAGCATCTTCTTTAAAACCTTGTGCGTAACCGCTTCGCGTTTCATGCACGATAATGCTTTGTAAATTTACGCCTTTTTCGCCATTTTGCATTTTTGTTTTTGAAAGCAAGGTATCAATCAGCACAAAAAATACACGACAAAAATTCTCCGCACTTGCATTTACACCCAAGCTCACCCAACGTTTAGAATGCTTTTTCATATCTTTTAAATACGCCTCATCATCATCTTTAAAAAGCGTGATAGCATGATCAAAGCTATCGATGATCTGACGAATTTCTTGTTTTAAAAGCCCAAAATCATACACCATACCAGCATTATCTAAAAACTTACTTTCAAGCAAAACTTCTACCTTATAAGAATGCCCGTGAATGCTCGTTTTACACCGCTTTGAAGTGCAAAATCTAACTATGTGTGCGTTTTCAAACTCAAATAATTTTCGTATAATCATACGCCTTCTTTTTCTCCCCAAAGCCTGATGTGAATTCTATCTGAGTAATTATAACCATTTTTTATGCAAAATTCAGCAATTTTTAAAGCATTAGTTTTAAGCTCAAGCTCATTATATCCCATAGGCATACAAAAAACCTCAGCTTTGGCTTTTTCAAGTATGTATTCTATCTCCTCATAAGCCTTATTTGAAACGATCATCTTTTCATCTAAAACAAATTTATAAAAACTCATCTTAGCATTTGAAATGATTGCTTGTATAGCCTCAAAATGAAGTCGTTCTTTTTGGCTTAAACCGCTATTACTTAGCTTTACGCCCATAGCAAAAATGCAGCTTTTATAAAGTGGAAATTTATCAAAATCAATAAAAATACTCGCATTTGTCTCAAAATGCACCTCAAAACCACTCTCAAGCAAAGCCTTGATAAAGCTGATAAATTCAGCACTTTGATGATGAAGCAAAGGCTCGCCTCCTGTGATAACGATGATAGGTTTTTTATCTTGAATAAGTTTTAAAACTTCAGCTAAAAGCTCTTTAGCGCTTAAGTCTTGATAAGAGTTTTTAAATTCTTTTGTCCAAACAGCGCGTAAGGTATCACAGCCCACAAGGATTTTATCTTGCATTTGTTTTTTTACTCCAAAACCAAAGCAGTTAAAATTACAGCCCGCAAAACGCACAAACAAAGCTAAGCTCCCAGCAAATTTACCCTCACCTTGTATGCTTAAAAAATACTCTACAATCTGCAAAACATCGCCTTTTTTTTAAAAAATAAAAACATAATTATAACCTAAGATACAACAAAATGTATCGTTAAAAAGCGATGAAATTTATTTTTGATTGTTTAAATCAAAATTTAGTTTTCTTGCTATATAATTTTAATAATATTTTTTAAAATACTGAAAATTAAAAAGGTATATTTTATGGAATTTTTAAAGGCTCATATTGATTGGATTATCTTAGGAATTCTTGGGATAATGGCTTTTTTAGCACTTTGGTGCGTGATCGAACGACTGCTTTTTTTTAGAAAGATTAATATGAGCGAATATCAAAATCAGCAGGAATTTGATAATGCTTTGAGCGAAAATTTAACAACCTTATATATCATTTATTCAAATGCACCTTATATAGGACTTTTAGGAACGGTTATTGGGATTATGGTGGTATTTTATGATATGGGGCTTTCAGGCAATATCGATGTAAAATCCATAGTCGTAGGGCTTTCTTTAGCCTTAAAAGCTACGGCTTTAGGGCTTTTGGTGGCTATCCCTTCTTTGATGGCGTATAATGCCCTGCTTCGTAAAATTTCAATTTTAAGCTCACATTATCAAAACAAAGACGCAAAAAATGATTAAAGTGCCTAAAAACGAGGGTTTAAACATAGTGCCTTTTATAGACATTATGCTTGTTTTGCTTGCTATTGTTTTAAGTATTTCAACTTTTATTGCTCACGGACAGATCAAAGTTGAGCTTCCAAAGTCTGAATTTGCCACTTCTGCAAATGATGATAAGGAAAAATTTCTCATCGCTATCGATGAAGAAAATTCATTTTATCTTGATGACAAGCTCATCAGCCTAGAAAGCTTAGAACAAGAGCTTAACAAGCTTGATAAAAAAACCCTTGTCGAGCTTAAAGCTGATAAAGACGCCAAATTTGAAAGCTTTATACAAATCATTGATCTGCTTAAGGGCAAAGAACACGAGAATTTCCAAATCATCACAGAAAGGCAAACAAGATGAAAAACACGCAAAAACAAGCCTTTGTTTTAACCTGTCTTATATTTTCGCCACTTTTTCTTTTCGCTGTGCTAGGTGATCCTTTTAAAAGCGAGATCAAAGGCGATGATCGTGTTACTTTAGTGATGAGTCAATTCATCGCACAAGGACAAACCAATCAAGTCGGCGAAGCCAATACCCCACCCGCACCAGAAGAAGACAAACCAAAAGAACGCAAGAAAGAACATAAAAAAGAGCAAAAAAAGAGAGAAATTCACAAACACGCTAGAAAAAGTATAAAAGAAAAACCTCAAGAAGAGCTTACTAAAGCTTCAGCTCCAGCAGGTGGAGCCCAGATTGATAATAATGCGCCAACCCAAATTGGCACACTTGCTTTTGGTAAAGATGACAATCCTTTTTTAAGAGAGATCAAAAAAGCCATTGATGAAGCCGCAAGAAAGACTTATCCAAGACAAGCACGCAAAATGCGTTTAAGCGGTGAAGTTTTGCTTGAGTTTGTTTGGCTACATAATCAAACCCTTGATAAAGTAAGGATAGTCAAAAGCTCAGGACATGAAATTTTAGACTCAAATGTGCTTAAAGTAATCGCTAGGGCTGCTAAAAACTTCCCACAATACGAAAAAAGCGTGCGAATTCAAATCCCTATCGTGTATAATCTCAAAGATTAAACAAAATCGCCCTCTTTCTTTTTTTGTATTTTTATCTTTTAAGCCACTTTGCCAACCCTACCTTAATGATGATAAAATGAGTCGTTTAAGCGTTTTGCTTTACTCTTTTTTTAAGCGATAAGTCAATGATAATTTGTCTTGCTTACCCTTTTTAGCTATAATTTCGCTTTCAAAAAAGGGATAACCATGCAAGCAATCGATCTTGAAAAACACAGCATAGCTAAGCTTTTCTTTAGGTATTTTATCCCCTCACTTTGTGCTATGCTTGCGCTTTCAACTTATTCTACCATAGATGGCATTTTTGTGGGACAAAAACTTGGCAATGACGCTCTTGCTGCTGTTGGCATTGCTTGGCCTGTTTTTCCTGTTTTAATTGCTTATGAGCTTTTATTTAGCATAGGTGCAGCAAGTTTAAGCTCTTATTATCTTGGTAAAAATGAGCCTGAAAAAGCAAGGCTTATCTTTTCTTCGGTGTTTTATTTTGCTTTGCTTAGTGGCTTAGTTTTAGGCTTTGTGTTCTTTCTTTTTTGCGATGAGATTGTGCTTTTACTTGGTGCAAGTCAAACCATAGCTCCTTTGGCTGCTGAATATCTTGAAGTCATTTTTCTTGGCTCTTTTGTCATCGTTTTGCACCCCTTGCTTGATATTTTTGTGATGAATGATAAGCGTCCTGTTTTGGCTATGGTGGCGATGATTAGTGGGGCTTTAAGCAATGTTGTGATGAATTATTTTTTCATTTTTGTTTTTGAATGGGGGCTTTTTGGCTCGGCTTTGGCAACGATTTTAGGGCATTTTATAGGCTTTTTGATCTTATTTTGGCATTTTATCTCAAAAAAGGGACAAATTTATTTTATCAAAGCCTTTCAATTTTTTACGCTTTTTAAATCCGCACAAAATGGCATAGCTCAAGCTAGTGCAGAACTCAGCGCAAGCATTGTTATGCTTATAGCTAACCATATCTTAGGCTTTTTAGGAGGAGATAGAGCAATCGCTACATATAGCGTTGTAATGTATTCTGGTATAGTGCTATTTACAGCCTTGCTTTCAGCTTCACAAGCCGTGCAGCCAATAGCGAGCTTTAATTACGGCGCAAATGCCTATGCAAGGCTTGTTAAGATACTTCGCTTTGGCTGCGTGTTTAGCCTTGTGCTTGGAACCTTGATGTATGTTTTATCTTATCTTTTTAGCGAGCATTTAGTCATCTTGTTTTTACAAAAAGATGAATTTGGCGGCATTGATGAGGATTTTTTAGCTGGGTGTATAGAGGCGATACGAATTTATTTTCTAGGCTTTATTTTGATCGGTTTTAATATGAGCGTAGCAAGCTTTTTTCAAAGTGTGCAAAAGCCTTTAAGTTCATTTATCGTTACCATATCTTATACCTTAGTTTTTGTGTGTATTTTCTTTCTTATACTGCCAAATTTTTTTGGTATAAAAGGCATATTTTTAAGCTATCCTTTAGCCGAGCTTTGCTCTTTTTTCGTAGCTTTAGCTGTGATCTTTTGGGCGTTTAAAAAAGGAAGCTTGAAGCAAGATAAGAATTTACAAGAAGCGGTATAAATATCTTAAAATAAAATTTAGCCCTCAGTTCTTACAATAAGGCTTTTTGGGAGTTTAAATTTTAAGATAAGCTCTTCTTCTTTTGCTCTCATTTGTCCTTGATCTGCTTCATGATCGTAGCCAAGCAAGTGCAAAAGTCCGTGTAAAAAAAGTAAGGAAAGCTCTTCTTGCTTGCTGTGTCCTAGTTTGCTAGCTGTTTGCTCGGCTAGCTCTGTGTTAATAACTATACTTCCAAGTGGTAAATTGAAACCAAACTCATCTAAAAGCGGAAAAGATAATACATCAGTGCTTTTTTCAATCCCTCTTTGCTCGAAATTGATCTTTTTCATCGTTTCATTATCTACTAAAAGAAGTTCTATGTCCTTAGTGCTTAGCTCATCAGCTAAAATTTGCAAAAAATCACAATCCATATCCTCTTGGCAAAGTATCATTGAATTCCTTTTGATAAAATAGCCTTTATTATATCAAAAAATCTCAAGGAAAATTATGAAAAAAGCTTTGTGTATCATCAGTGGGGGCATGGATAGCACAACTTGTGCGTATCTGGCAAAAAAAGAAGGTTTTGAGCTTGTGGCTTTGCATTTTGACTATGCTCAAAGAACGCAGGAAAAAGAAAGAGCTTGTTTTGAAGCAATTTGCGAGGATTTGGGTATAAGTTTAAACAATCGCTATATTTTAAATACTGATTTTATCAAAGCTATAGGAGCAAATTCGCTTACTGATACTAGTCTTGAGATACCTAAAAATGAATTTGGTGCAAATGAAACGCCAAATACTTATGTGCCTTTTAGGAATGGCATTTTTTTAAGCATAGCTGCAGCCTTAGCTGAAAAGCATGAATGCGAGGCGATTTTTATAGGCGTGGTTGAAGAAGATAGTAGCGGTTATGCTGATTGCACTGAAGCTTTTATCAAAAAAGCTGAAGCTTTTATCAATGAAGGCAGGGCTACAAAGCTAAAAACGCAGATAAAAACTCCTCTCATTCATCTTAAAAAAGCTGATATAGTCAAGCTTGCCTTAAAAGAAAAAGTGCCTTTAGAGCTAACTTGGAGCTGTTATGAAAGGCAAGATAAGGCTTGTGGGGCTTGTGATAGCTGTTTGTTGCGTTTAAAAGGCTTTAGCGAGGCTGGGCAAAAAGATAAGATAGAATATGCTTAAAAACTCGCTACAAATTTATATCAACCTTGCTTCATTCATAAAAAATGAATGTATATAAGCAAAAAGATTTAAGCCCAAGTATTTAAAATACCATTGATCTTGCCTGCTTCATCAGCAGAATAAGCTTGTAAAAAAGTTGTTCTTAGCTCTTTCATCACTGCTTTAAGCTTGGCATAATCAAGTTGTGTTTGATCTGAGTTTTCATCTAGACCAAGATATTTTAGACTTTTTTCTATAAATTCTTGCTCTTCTTTTTGCATAAGTTTATCAAAACTTGTTTTATCAAATTGAGCCTTTTCATCAAAAGCTTGAGGAAGAAATTCTTTTAGAAGTTTTTGTTCTTCTTTGCTAAGAGTGTTAAAATCCTCGTTGTTTCTTAGCTTGTCCTTTATATTTTCTAATTTATCATCAATAACAGCCTTAGCACTTTCAAGCACATAATTAAGATAGTCAAAGTTAAGCTGTGCTTCTACTTTTTCTCTATTATCGTAGGCGTATTGAGTCCCTTCTTTTTGCTCTAAAATCATTTCATCTTTGCTTAAAATTTCTTCATAAACTATTTTTCCATCTAAATTTTTATCATTTTTTATAGTTTTATCAAGTTCAAGAGCTATGGTAGAAGCAGCAAATTTGCCATTTTCATAAAAAGTAGGACGCCTTTCTTTTAAATCACCGAGCTTTTGGTATGTGTAAATACCTTCTGTCCAAGAAGATAAAACTTCTGTTCCAGAATATATATACCATCCTGTTTCTCTAAATCCGCTCCTTGTTTCATCAAGCTCGCTTTGCTCCAAAAAGCCATTTTTATCCGCATCAGCACTTAAATATCCTCTTGTATAAGCAATATCTCCATACCAACCAGAAACAAAACTTTCAGCCTCACCACTCAAGATATAAGCTTGTCCTATTTTAGATACATTTTCATTTCCAAAATTTTCTCTTAAGGTATTTAAACTTTCTTCGCTTAGAGCTGATTTAACAGCTGCTCCTGTAAGAGGATCCTTAAAATAAATGGTTTGAAGATGGCTTTGAGCATTGCTTACTTGAGAATTGGTATGTGAAGTATTTTCAAGCTTTTTTACCTCTTCTTCGCTTAAGCTTCCTGAGCTAAAATTTGATTTTAAAGAGTTGTAAATAGTAGAACCTAAACCCTTTGAAACATCAAAAGTTGTATGTGTAAAATTGAGCTTAGTTGTATTGTTTTTCCCTGAATAATCAAGAACAGAACCTTTTAAATTCACTAAGCTCATTTTTATCTCCTTAATTACTCTTATTTTGCACTAAAATCGACAAAAAGCAAATAAAATGAAGTGTTTTTATATTTTATGAAGTTAAAAATTTGTAGTTTTTTAAGGTAGAGCTAAAAAAGCAAATTAAAAGGCTTAAATTTGCTTTTTGATTTTACATTTAGGGCATTCTAAAAAAGTGCCTTTTTTAAGCTCTTTGATGATCATATAAGAGCCACATTCCTCGCATTTTTCATCGCTTGGCTTATAATTGCTGACAAATTTACATTTTGGGTATTCACTACAACCATAAAATTTACCCCTCTTGCTAAAACGTTCAACAACCTCTCCTTTTTGACATTCAGGACAAATAATACCTGTGCCATTAGCCTTTTTTTGTGGGCTTTTAGCTTGTTCTTTGCTTTCTAAATTTCTTGAGTATTTGCATTTAGGGAAATTTAAGCAGGCTACAAACTCGCCATATCTACCCTTGCGGATAGCAAGCTCGCCCCCACACTGCGGGCAGCTTTCATCAAGCTTGATAAGGGTTTTTTGACTAGCGATTTTTGTCTTGCCCTCTTCTACTTTTCGCATAAAAGGATAGTAAAATTCTTTTAAGGTTTCTTGCCAGTCTGCCTTTTTTTCAGCTATTTCATCAAGGGTATTTTCAAGTTTTGAGGTAAACTCAGCATCAACTATATCGCCAAAATGCTTTTCTAAAACCTCAACCACACTAAAAGCAACCTCACTTGGCACAAGCTGTTTTTTATCTATCTTTACATAATCACGACTTGTGAGTATAGAAATAGTCGGTGCATAAGTTGAAGGGCGTCCTATGCCTAGGCTTTCAAGCTTTTTTACAAGCCCAGCTTCAGAATAACGAGGTGGAGCCTCAGTAAGATGAGAACTCATATCAATTTTTTGAGTTTTTAGCACTTGGTCTATTTTTAATTCTGGTAAAATTTTATCCTTATCCATATCCCCATATACTTTATAATACCCATCAAAAAGGATTTTGCGTCCGCTGATCTTAAACACAGCCTTATCACCACTTACAAAAACGCTTTGATTTGATGATATGGCAGGATTCATTTGACATGCTAAAAAGCGGTTGTAGATCAAAGTATAAAGCCTAAGTTCATCTTTTTCAAGAAATTGTGCTGCAATTTGCGGAGTAAAGTTTAAATTCGTAGGACGTATAGCTTCATGGGCTTCTTGAGCGCCTTTTGACTTTGTCGCATACACCAAAGGCTTGGCTGGTAAATAGGCTTTTGAATAGTTTTTTTCTATAAAGTCCCTTGCACTTTGCACGGCTTCTTTAGCTAAATTTAAGCTATCTGTTCTCATATAAGTGATCACGCCCATCACGCCTTCGTGCGTTTTTACGCCCTCATAAAGCTTTTGAGCGATCATCATAGTTTTTTTAGGATTAAAACCAAGCGTATTGCTTGCGCTTTGTTGTAGGGTTGAAGTCATAAAAGGCGGTGGGGCTGGAAGTTTTCTTTCTTTGCTTTCTATATTTGTAACCTTAAATTCAGCCTTTTTACATGCTTCTAAGATGAGTTTGGCTCTGTCTTTGTTCGTAAGTGTGAGTCTTTCTATCTTTTTTTTATCAAATTCAACAAGTTCAGCTTCTAAGTCTTTAGCAAAAACCATATCTATACTAAAATACTCAAGCGGAACAAAGGCTCTAATCTCCCTTTCTCTATCAACGATGATCTTAAGCGCGGCACTTTGAACCCTGCCAGCTGAAAGCCCTTTTTGAATTTTTTGTCCAAGCAAGGGGCTGAGTTTATAGCCTACTATACGGTCAAGCAAACGCCTTGCTTGCTGGGCATTAACCGAGTTCATATCAAGTTTTCTTGGATTGTTTAAGGCATGCTCAATCGCACTTTGAGTGATCTCATGAAAAACTATGCGAGGCAAGGAGTTTTCATCTTTATCAATGGCTTTAGCAATATGATAAGCTATAGCCTCGCCCTCTCTATCCTCATCAGTTGCAAGATAGACTTGCTTAGCTTTTTTTGCCTTTGTTTTAAGCTCTTTTACGAGCTCGCTGTGATCCTTTGAGATGCGGTATTCTGGAGTGAAGCTATCATCATCGATTTTAATACCAAAACTACTTTTTGGCAAGTCCCTAATATGCCCTTTTGAAGCGATAACCTCATAATCTTTACCTAAGAAATTACCTATAGTTCTGGCTTTTGCTGGGGATTCTACGATGATGAGGTTTTTCATTTGACTTGCCTTTTTGTTTTAAAATTGCAAGATTTTACTAAAAATTTGTAAAATTTTGACTTTAATTTAGGATTTTTTATTTTTCATTCCAAAAAGTTTGCAAATCAAGCTTGATTTTATCGCCATTCATAAAAGAACCTTGTATATTAAAGTCTTTTATATTAATCTCGCTTGTAAGTATGAGTTTGACTTTATCTTGACTAGGATCAAGTTCGCTTTGAAAAGTTGCTATCTTACTTACTCCATGTAAGCTAAGCTCGCCTTTTACTTCGCCTTTAAGCCCTTCTTTTGGGGTGTAACTTTGCATGATAAAATTACCCTTTGGGAAATTTGGCTCATCTAAAAAATCAGCCTCAAGCAAGTGCTTATCTCTATCTTTATCTTTGCTATCAACTGAACTGATGATGATCTCTCCATTTAAAGCTGTGATAAGATTGTTTTCATCAAGGCTTAAATTTCCACTAAATTCCAAAAACTGCCCCTCAACACTTGCTACAAGAAATTTGCTTGCGATAAAGGCGATTTTTGAGCTTTTATCTACGCTGTATTCTTTTGCCTCAAGGCTTGAAAGACTTAGCAATGCTAAACTGAGACTAAATACTAAAAATTGAAACTTTGCACGCATTTTTACTCCTTTGTTTGGTGCCTTTGTTTAAAAAGTCTTAGTAAAAGCTCGTGCAAGGTTTTTTGCTCCTCTTTTGACATACAAGAAAGCATAAGCTCATCTTGAACCTCAAGCATAATCTTAAATGTTTTTAGGGCAAGTTCTTCGCCTTTTTGCGTGAGATAGATGATATTTTCCCTTCTGTTTTCAGGGTTTTTTTGCCTAAACACAAGCTCTTTAGCTTCTAAATCATCGATTAAAAAACGAATATAATTTTTATCCAAATGAATGAAGCTATAAATGCTTGTTTGAGAGTGTTTTTGCTTATAACATCTCCACAAAAGCCCAGCTTGCTTATGAGTTAAGGAAATCTCCTTTATCTTCTCATCAAAAGTTGCTGATAGCTCATCACGCAAATCTGTTGCTAAAAATCCTATGCAATCCGTCAAATCAGTTTGCATTTATCCTCCCTTTTTAAGTCTTAAGAGGGCAAGTCTAGCACATTTTACTTTAACTTTTTATTTAAAAAATTTTCATTTTTTATTATAATCACTAAAAATGAAAATAATAAAAAAATGAATATTAACATAAGCTTTCTTAATTTTTTTGAATTTGTTGATTTTTTAAAATTATGCTAAAATGGCTTTTTTTCAAATGACAAGGAGTAATGATGAAAAAGATTTTATCTATTTTTATGGTGGTGTGCTCTTGTTTTGGCATTACATTTGCAAATGATGCAACGCTAAGCCAAAAGAAAGTCTATATAGTGCATGGTTACGCAGCAAACAAAAACGCTCACTGGTTTTCTTGGCTTAAAAATAAGCTTGAGGCTAAAGGCGTAAGTGTTGAGGTGCTTGATATGCCAGATAGCCTTGATCCAAAGCTTGATAAATGGCTTGCTACTTTGCAAAACTCGATAAAAAATGTCGATGAAAACACCTTTATCATTGGACATAGCTTAGGTTGTATCACCACACTTCGCTTTATCGAGAGTTTAGATGAGGACAAAAGGCTTGGTGGTGTGCTTTTGGTGAGTGGATTTTATGAGCCTTTAAGCATTTTACCTGTGCTTGATCCTTTTGTCAAGGAACCTTTGCAAAGCAAAAAACTAATCAAGATGATCAACAAACGCATCGTGCTTTCAGCAAAAGATGATGTGATCGTGCCAACAAATTTAAGTGAAAATCTCGCCAAAGCTATAAATGCTAAATTCGTGCAAATGCCAAAAGGCAATCATTTCATGGAAGAAGACGGCTTTAAAGAATTGCCTATGGCTTTACAGCTTATCGAAGAAGAGCTTCAATAATAAATTTAAGCTACGCAAGGACTTAAAAACTTTCTTTGAATTTAAAGTATAAAAGTCTTGAAAAAGGGAAAAATTAGATGGCAAGTAGCGTGGAATTTAAAGACTTTGTTTTAGAATGCTTGCAAAACTGCGAAAGTGGATTTGATTTTAAAACAAGAAAAATGTTTGGCGAGTATTGTTTTTATATGCTTGATAAAAGCTATGAAGCTAAGCCTTGCTTTTTGCTGTGCGATGATACGCTTTTTGTCAAAGCGCACAAAGAGTTTGAAAGCTTACTTTGTGAAAATGAAAAAGCCAAACCCTTTGAAAAAGCAAAGCTTTGGTATGTGCTTGATCCTGAAAATTTAGAGCTTTTAAAGCAAGTCGTGCAAACTTTGGCTTTAATTAAGGCTTGAAAAAGTGAAAAATTGAGTATTTAATTTTTAATATTATAAAGCTAAACATTAAAAAAACAATAAGCTATATTAAAAAATTTTATTATTTTTATCTATAACTTTGCTTTAAAAATTCCACCAAATAAGACTTTTAAATTCTTAAATTACTTTTTGCAAATTTGCATTTTTATCCTTTTTAAAAGGAAAAAAACTTTAAAATTTAAGGCTAAAAGCTTGACAAAAGAATGAAGTTTTTATACAATCACCTTTTTATTTTCGTTAGCTTTGTGCTAACAAGTTCTTTGTAAAGGAAAATTATGGAAAGGATTAGGCTTAAGCTTAAAGCTTATGATCACCGGGTTCTTGATAGAACAGTTGCAGCCATAGTTGAGGCTGTTAAAAGGACTGGTGCGGACATTCGTGGTCCTGTGCCAATGCCAACAAAAATCAAACGTTACACCGTTTTGAAATCTCCACATATCAATAAAGATTCAAGAGAACAATTCGAGCTTAGAATTCACGCAAGAATGCTTGATATAGTAGCAGCTACACCTGATACAGTGGATTCTTTAACCAAACTTGACTTGGCCCCAGAGGTAAATGTCGAAGTTAGGGCTATGGGTAAGTAAAAGGATAAAAGATGGAATATATCGTAGAAAAAATAGGTATGAGTAGAACCATTTCTAATCCAAGTATAGCTGTAACCTTACTTAAACTAGTCAATACTAAAGTATGTGAGGTAGAAAATGGCAAAGCCTTAGTCGCTTTTGTAAAAGGTAAAGCAAAAAACAAAAGCATAGCTGGACAACAAAAAAAATACAATCTTTCAGCTGAATTTAACCGCTTTGCAAGCCTAGAAGTAGCCAATACCGAAGCTGGCGACATCGATGAAAGCCCATTAAAAGAAGCTAAAATTTTAAAAGTAAGTTTTAACTCAAAGGGTAGAGGCTATAGCGGCGTGATTAAAAGACACGGCTTTTCAGGTGGTCCGGCAAGTCACGGTTCAAGATTTCACAGAAGACACGGCTCTATTGGTAATAGAGAGTGGCCAGGTCGCGTGCAACCGGGTATGAAAATGGCTGGACATTATGGCAATGAAAAGATCACTGTTAAAAATGAACTCATTTCATATGATGCTGAGAATAAAATCCTTGTGCTTAAAGGAGCAGTTCCAGGATATAATGGTGCAATGGGTAGAATAAGGATAGCCAAATGAGTAAAGTAGTAGTTTTAAATGATAAATTTGAAAAAACAAGTGAGCTTGATTTACCACAAAGCTATGCACAAATCAATCCGCATAATCTTTATTTGTATGTAAAATCATATCTTGCAAGCTTAAGAGCAAACAACGCTCACACTAAAAATAGAAGTGAAGTAAGTGGTGGGGGCAAAAAGCCTTGGAGACAAAAAGGAAGAGGCGGAGCTAGAGCTGGTTCAACACGAACAAATGTTTGGGTAGGCGGTGGTGTAGCCTTTGGTCCTACAAATAACAAAAATTACTTCCAAAAAGTGAATAAAAAGCAAAAAAGATTAGCCCTAGAAAGAGCTTTGGCTGAAAAGGCTGAAAAAGGTGCTTTATTTGCCGTGCCAAGTTTGATTGTAGAAAGCGGCAAGAGTAAAGACGCTCAAGCTATCATTAAAAAGCTTAATCTTAAAGATGTGCTTATAGTTAAAGATTTCGTTGATGAAAAGACTTTTTTAGCGTTTAGAAATTTAGCACATTGTTATGTGGTTGATCTTAGCGAAGTCAATGCTTATTTAATCGCTGTATTTAAAGCAGTGATCATAGAAGAGCAAGCTTTAAAAACACTCACGAAAGAGGCGTAAAATGGCAGATATTACAGATATAAAAAGCATACTCTACACTGAAAAAAGCTTGAATTTACAAGAACGAGGTGTGGTGGTGATCCAAACAAGTCCTAAGATGACAAAAAATAGCCTTAAAGCAGTGCTTAAAGAGTATTTTGGCGTGAGTGCTGAAAAGATCAATTCTTTAAGAATGGATGGCAAAGTCAAACGTTTTAGAGGACGTATAGGACAAAGAAATGATTATAAGAAATTTTATGTAAAGCTTCCTGAAGGGGTAAGCTTAGAAAGTAAGGAGGCTTAAGATGGCGATTAAAACTTATAAACCATATACTCCAAGTAGGCGTTATATCACTGGCTTAAGCTCTGAAGACATCACAGCAAAGCCAAGTGTAAGGTCTTTACTTGTAAAGCTTTCTACTCATGCTGGACGCAACAGCTACGGACGCATTACAAGTCGCCACAAAGAAGCAGGAGCGAAAAAGCTTTATAGAATCATCGACTTTAAGCGTCGTAAATTTGGCGTTGAAGGCAAGGTAGAAGCTATAGAATACGATCCATACAGAACTTGCCGTATAGCACTTATTGCTTATAAAGATGGTGATAAACGTTATATACTTCAACCAAGAGGCTTAAAGGTAGGCGATATTATAGCAGCAGCTGAAAGCGGACTTGATATAAAGCCAGGCAATGCTATGAAGCTTAAGAATATCCCAGTTGGAACCATAGTGCATAATGTAGAGCTTAAACCGGGCAAAGGCGGACAAATGATACGCAGTGCTGGAGCTTATGCTCAGCTCATGGGTAAGGAAGAAAAATATGTTATCTTGCGTTTAGCAAGTGGCGAAATGCGTCAAGTTTTAGCTGAATGTATGGCTAGCATTGGCGAAGTTGGCAATGAAGACTGGGCAAATATCACTATAGGTAAAGCAGGACGCAATCGCCACAGAGGAATTCGCCCTCAAACAAGAGGTTCGGCAATGAACCCAGTTGATCACCCACATGGTGGTGGTGAAGGCAAGAAAAATTCAGGTCGTCACCCAGTTACACCTTGGGGCAAACCAACTAAGGGTGCAAAAACGCGTCGTAAAAAAGCAAGCGATAAGCTTATAATCTCAAGAAGAAAAGGAAAATAAGATGGCTAGATCACTGAAAAAAGGTCCTTTTGTCGATGATCATGTAATGAAAAAAGTCATCGCAGCAAAAAAGGCAAATGATAATAAGCCTATAAAAACTTGGAGTCGTCGCTCGACTATAATCCCAGATATGATAGGATTAACCTTTAATGTTCATAACGGCAAAAGCTTCATTCCAGTGTATATCACTGAAAATCACATAGGCTATAAGCTTGGTGAGTTTGCACCAACACGCACATTTAGAGGGCATAAAGGCTCTGTGCAAAAGAAAATCGGTAAGTGAGGTTGATGATGAGTAAAGCATTGATTAAATATATCAGATTATCGCCTACTAAGGCAAGACTTATCGCTAAAGAAGTGCAAGGTATGAATGCTGAACTTGCATTAGCAAGCCTACAATTTACTCCAAATAAGGGTGCAAGATACATAGCAAATGCGATTAAAACAGCAGTTGCAAATGGAAATTTTGAAGCTAATGAAGTCATAGTAAGCTCTTGTAGAGTAGATGCTGGCTCTGTGCTAAAAAGATTTAGACCAAGAGCAAGAGGGAGTGCAAGTCGCATTAGAAAGCCTACTTCTCATATCTTAGTAGAGGTTGCTAAGCAGGCTGAAAAAGAAGTTCAAAAAGTAGAGGCTAAAAAAACAGCACCAAAGGCTAAAACTTCAGCCACAGCTAAGCCAAAAGCAAGCAAAGCACCAGCGAAAAAAGCCACAGCAAAGAAGGAAGATTAAATGGGACAAAAAGTAAATCCGATTGGTTTAAGACTAGGTATTAACAGAAATTGGGAGTCAAGATGGTTTCCAACCAAAGCAAACTTTGTCGAAAATATAGGCGAGGATTACAAGATAAGAGCCTTTTTGAAAAGAAAGCTTTATTATGCTGGAATTTCTCAAATTCTTGTTGAAAGAACAGCTAAAAAGCTTCGTGTAACTGTTGTGGCAGCAAGACCGGGCATAATTATTGGTAAAAAAGGAAGCGATGTTGATAATCTTCGTAAAGAACTTCAAGATTTAATCCACAAAGATGTAAATATCAACATCAAAGAAGAAAGAAAAGCAGGTGCTTCAGCTCAACTTGCTGCTGAAAGCGTAGCTACTCAGCTTGAAAAAAGAATAGCCTTTAGAAGAGCGATGAAAAAAGTTATTCAAGGAGCTCAAAAAGCAGGTGCTAAAGGTATAAAAGTCAGCGTTTCAGGTCGTTTAGGTGGAGCTGAAATGGCAAGAACTGAATGGTATCTTGAAGGACGTGTGCCACTTCATACCTTAAGAGCAAAGATTGATTATGGTTTTGCTGAAGCAAGAACGACTTATGGAAATATAGGCGTTAAGGTATGGATATTTAAAGGTGAAATTTTACAAAAAGGCGTTCAAGCTGATAAAAGTGAGGAAGCAACAGCTGAAACTAAAAAGCCAAGACGCACAAGAAGGAGTAAATAATGTTACTACCAAAAAGAACAAAATACAAAAAGCAAATGAAGGGTAGAAACCGCGGCTATGCTAGTCGTGGCACTGAGCTTACTTTTGGGGATTTTGCTTTAAAGGCTGTTGAGGCTGGACGCATTAATTCACGTCAAATAGAAGCAGCTCGTATCGCTCTTACTCGTTTTGTGAAAAGACAAGGCAAAACTTGGATACGCGTTTTTCCAGACAAACCACTTACCAAAAAACCTTTACAAACTCGTATGGGTAAAGGTAAAGCTGGGGTTGAAGAATGGGTAATGAATATCAAACCGGGTAGAATCATATATGAAATGGCTGGAGTTGATGAGGCTATGGCAAGACAAGCTTTAACTCTTGCTATGCATAAACTTCCTTTTAAAACTAAATTTGTTACAAGAGAGAGCCAAAATGAAATATATTGAGCTTAAAGATAAAACTAAAGAAGAACTAAACACCATGCTTAAAGAGCAAAAGTTGCTTTTGTTTACTGAAAAACAAAGGCTTAGAACTATGCAGCTTACTAATCCTAAGCTCGTAGGACAGATCAGAAAAGACATTGCTAGAATAAGCACTGCAATCAACGCTTTAAAAGGATAAGATTATGGCATTTAAAAGAGAAATTCAAGGCGTTATTGTCCAAATCAGTGGTGATAAAACCGCAAGTGTCTTGGTTGAAAGAAAAGTGGTTCATCCAAGATATAGAAAAATCGTTAAACGCTTTAAAAAATACCTCATACACGATGAGAAAAACGAGGCTAAGGTAGGCGATACTATAGTTGCTGTAGAATGCCGCCCACTTTCAAAAAGAAAGGCTTTTCGTTTAAAATCTGTATTGGCAACAGGAGTTGAGTAATGATACAAAGTTTTACAAGGCTAGCTGTTGCTGATAACAGCGGCGCAAAAGAGCTAATGTGTATAAAGGTTTTAGGCGGTAGTAAAAGACGCTATGCTACCATAGGTGATGTTATCGTTGCATCAGTAAAAAAGGCTTTACCAAATGGTAAGGTAAAAAAAGGACAAGTGGTAAAAGCAGTTATTGTTCGCACCAAAAAAGAAATTCATAGAGACAATGGCTCACTTATCCGCTTTGATGAAAATGCTGCGGTGATTTTAGACAATAAAAGAGAACCGATAGGAACGCGTATCTTTGGACCAGTTGGTAGAGAAGTAAGATATGCAAATTTCATGAAAATCGTTTCTTTAGCACCGGAGGTTTTATAATGAAGCTTAAGATTAAGAAAAACGATGAAGTTAAGATCATTGCTGGTGATGATAAGGGTAAAACAGGCAAAGTTTTAGCTGTATATCCTAAGAAAAATCAAGTTTTGGTTGAGGGTTGTAAGCTTGCTAAAAAAGCTGTAAAACCAAGTGATAAAATCCCAAATGGTGGCTTTATCAACAAAGAAATGCCAATACATATTTCTAATGTAGCAAAGGTTTAAAATGAGACTTAAAGATAGATATAAAGAACAAATTAAGCCAGCCTTAGTAAAAGAATTTGACATTAAAAACCCTATGCTTATCCCAGCCCTTGAAAAAATCGTTATTAGCGTAGGCGCTGGCGAGCTAGCAAAGGATCAAAAGGTTTTGCAAAATATCGCTGATACCATCTCTTTGATCGCTGGACAAAAAGCTTTGATTACTAAAGCAAGAAAATCAGTGGCTGGTTTTAAGGTGCGTGAAGGCTTCCCAGTAGGCGTTATGGTAACTTTAAGAAAAGACAATATGTTTGCCTTTTTAGACAAACTCATCTCTATAGCCTTACCTAGAGTAAAAGACTTTAGAGGCTTAAGCAGAGATGGCTTTGATGGAAGGGGAAATTATAATTTTGGGCTTGATGAACAGCTTATGTTCCCAGAAGTAGAGTATGATAAAATCCTACGCACACACGGCATGAATATTAGCATAGTTACAACAGCACAAAAAGATATTGAGGCGCAAAAGCTTTTAGAATTGTTTGGTGTGCCTTTCGCAAAAGGGAGAGTAAATGGCTAAAAAATCAATGATAGCAAAAGCGGCTAGAAAAGCAAAATTTAGCGTAAGAGCTTATACAAGATGTCAAATTTGTGGGCGTCCGCATTCAGTATATAGAGACTTTGGAATTTGTAGAGTTTGCCTTAGAAAAATGGCAAATGAAGGTTTGATTCCCGGACTTAAAAAATCAAGTTGGTAAGGACAAATAATGATCAATGATATAATTTCAGATTCACTCACTCGTATCAGAAATGCAGGCATGAGAAAGCTTGAAAGCACTAAATTGCTTCACTCAAAGGTGATTGAAGCCTTGGTGGGAATTTTTCAAGCAAAGGGTTATATAGAAAGTTTTAGCGTTATTGAAGAAGATAAGAAAAAATTCATCTCAGTTGTGCTTAAATACGATGAAAGAGGCTCAAGCGTGATTAATGAGATCAAAAGGGTTTCAAAGCCTGGTCGTCGTGTATATAAAGGCAAAGATGAGATCAAACGTTTTAAAAATGGATATGGAACCATAGTTGTAAGCACAAGCAAAGGCGTTTTGGCTAATGATGAAGCTTATAAAATCGGCGTAGGTGGCGAGGTTTTATGCACCATTTGGTGAAAAACTCGCTTAGCTTTTATGGCATTTGGTAAGTTTCTTACCTTAGACAAATAAAAGGAAAAAAAGATGTCTCGTATAGGCAAACAACCAATCACCATTCCAAACGGAGTGGAAGTAAAACTTGAGGGAAATATACTCAAGTTTAAAAAAGGAAATTTAAGTAAAGAGCTTGATACAAAAGCAAATGTGCTTGTCGAGCTTAAAGATAATACCATAGTTTTTGCTCCTAAGGGCGAAGATAGACAAAGTAGGGCGTATTGGGGAACTTATAGAGCCTTAGCAAATAATGTCGTTATAGGCTTAAATGAGGGCTTTAGCAAAACCCTAGAAATCAACGGCGTTGGTTATAAAGCAGCCTTAAAAGGCAAGGTGCTTGAACTCGCACTTGGTTTTTCTCACCCTATCAACTATGCTATACCAGAAGGTATTGAAATCACTGTTGATAAAAATAATATCATCATCAAAGGAAGCGACAAACAAGTCGTAGGACAAGTTGCTGCTCAAATTCGTGAGTTTAGACCGCCAGAGCCTTACAAAGGTAAGGGTGTAAAATATGCTGATGAACGCATAATCCGCAAAGCCGGAAAAACTTCTAAGAAATAAGGGACTAAGATGAGAGCAAATGTATTAAAAAGAAAATTAAGTCTTAGAATCAAAAGAAAAAAACGCATTAGAGCTAAAATTTCAGGCACACAGACTTTGCCTAGAATTTCAGTATTTAAATCAAATCGCACCTTATATGTGCAAGCTATTGATGATGTTAAGGCTGTAACTCTAGCTGCTGTTGATGGACGCAAGCTTGGGGTAAAAGCTAACAAAGAAGGCGCTAAAAAAGTAGGGGCTGAATTTGCAAAGGCTTTAAAGGCTAAAAAGCTTGAAAATGGTGTATTTGATAGAAATGGCTTTGTGTATCACGGCGTTATCGCTGAACTAGCAAATGCCTTAAGAGAAAATGGCATAAAGCTATAAGGGAGAGTAAATGCAAAAGTATAATAAAGAAGAATTCGAAGAAATCATCGTTGATATAGGCAGAGTAACCAAAGTCGTTAAAGGCGGACGCCGCTTCCGCTTTACTGCTCTTGTAGTTGTTGGCAATAAAAAAGGACTTGTAGGCGTTGGTTATGGTAAGGCAAAAGAAGTTCCAGATGCGATTCGCAAAGGGGTTGATGATGCGTTTAAAAATATAGTTGAAGTCAAAACCAAAGGTTCAACTATAGCTCATGATGTGGAAGTAAAATACAATTCAAGTAGAATTTTACTCAAGCCAGCCAGTGAAGGAACAGGCGTTATCGCAGGTGGCTCAACGCGTCCTATAGTTGAACTAGCAGGCATTAAGGACATCTTAACTAAGTCCTTAGGATCAAACAATTCAGCCAATGTCGTTCGTGCAACGATTAAAGCACTTACTATGCTTAAAGGATAAGAGATGAATTTAACAAAAGCAGACGGATCGACACGAAAGATCAAAAGAATAGGACGCGGACAAGGTAGCGGACACGGAAAAACAGCAACCAAAGGTGGTAAAGGACAAACTGCAAGAAAAGGTTATAATGAAAAAAGAGGCTTTGAAGGCGGACAACAACCTTTACAAAGACGTTTGCCAAAGGTAGGTTTTACTTCAAAGATACAAAAACCTTATGTGATTAATGTTGAAAAGGTAAAAGCTGTTGCAGAACTTAGTGAAATCAGCTTTGAGAGCATTAAAAGCGTGCATAAATTTGCAAAGTCAGTTGAAAAGATCAAACTCATCGGTAAATCAGCTAAGGCTCTTGCAAGCAAAATCAAAGATGAAAAAATCAGCGTAAGCGGAAGCAAAGAATGAGTAAAAGTTTAATCAATAAAATTCTCATCACACTTGCTTTTTTATTTGCCTACCGCGTTCTAGCCTTTGTGCCAGTTCCGGGGGTAAATGCAGAAGTGATTGCTGAGTTTTTTAACCAAAACAGCCAAAATGCACTTGGGCTTTTTAATATGTTTAGCGGTGGGGCAGCTGAACGATTTTCTATCATCTCGCTTGGCATTATGCCTTACATTACAGCTTCTATTATCATGGAGCTTTTAGCAGCTACTTTTCCTAATATAGGCAAGATGAAAAAAGAACGCGATGGTATGCAAAAATACATGCAAATCATACGCTACGCAACCATAGCTATAACCTTAGTGCAGAGTATAGGCGTAAGTATAGGGCTTCAAAGCCTAAGTGGCACAGGTGGTAAAAGCGCGATTATGATCGAGGATTTAAATACCTTCATCGCACTTTCAGCTGTTTCTATGCTAGCTGGAACTATGCTTTTAATGTGGCTTGGCGAGCAAATCACTCAAAGAGGCGTGGGAAATGGAATTTCACTCATCATCTTTGCTGGTATAGTTTCAAGCATACCTTCAGCTATTAGCAGTTCAGTAGGATTAATCAATACAGGCGAGATGAATATACTTGTGGCAGTGGCTATACTTGCTATCATTTTACTCACCATTTGGGCGATTATTTATGTTGAACTTGGAGAAAGACGCATACCTATTTCTTACTCAAGAAAAGTAGTTATGCAAAATCAAAACAAACGCATTATGAATTATATCCCTATTAAAGTGAATTTAAGTGGGGTTATACCGCCTATTTTTGCTGGGGCGATTTTGACTTTTCCAGCAACTATTTTGCAAGCTAGCACAAATGAATACATAAGAATACTTAATGATTATCTTAATCCTCAAGGTTATTTGTTTCATCTGCTTACTTTCTTGTTTGTGATTTTCTTTGCGTATTTTTATGCAAGCATAGTTTTTAATGCTAAGGATATAGCGGAAAATCTCAAAAAACAAGGTGGCTTTATACCGGGGATTAGACCGGGTGAGGGCACTTCAAACTACTTAAATGAAGTTGCTTCAAGGCTTACGCTTTCAGGCTCAATTTATCTTGGCTTGATTACAACCTTACCTTGGCTTTTGGTGAAATTTTTGGGCGTGCCATTTTATTTTGGTGGCACTTCTGTGCTTATCGTTGTTCAAGTTGCTCTTGATACGATGAGAAAAATAGAAGCTCAAATTTATATGAACAAATACCAAACTCTTAGTGCTGTAAATCTTTAAAAACTCAAAGTAAGGCTAAATTAAAGCCTTACTTTTTTGTATAGTTTTTTATCAAGTTCTTTTATCAAGATATATCAATTTTTATACTTTCATTATAAGTAAGATAACAAACACAAACAAGAATGAAAATTTTAAAACTGATGTAAAAACAAATTACTTTTTTAGCGATTTTTTTCTTGAGACGATAAGAAGCTGTGTTTTTGGATTTTATCTTACTAAACACAGCTTTATAAAGCATTTTGACTTTTTTAAAAAGCCTATTTTCAAGCTTTTTGTGTTTAAAGCTTGAATTCGTGGATTTTGTTTTCTATTTCAAGGGCTTTTTGATCAAGGTCTTTTGAGCTTGAAGATATGGTATTCATCTCTTCATCGATGATTTGCAAGTTATGATTAAGGGTTTTGTTGTTTTCAAGCAAGGCTTGCGTATCAAGACTGAGTTTTTTAGCACTGCTTAAGCTTTCCTCTGCGATTGAACTTACAGCTTTGATTTTGTTGCTACTTTCTTCTATGAAACTCTCGATTTCTTGGGAACGATCAGCGATGCTAAAGAATTTTTTGGCATTATTTGTGATTTGTGAGCTGACTTGATCGATGGATTGAATGATAGTATTGATCGTAACATTAATCTGCGCAAGCGAGCTTTGCGTCCTTTCAGCTAATTTTCTTACCTCATCAGCTACCACAGCAAAGCCTCGTCCATATTCACCGGCTCTAGCTGCTTCTATAGCAGCATTTAAAGCTAAAAGATTGGTTTGCTCGGCGATTACAGCTATGGTTGTGAGTATGCTTTTGATATTTTGAGCTTCATCATTAAGCAAATACACATTATTAGCAAGCTCTTCTTGAGCCTTTGCATTTTCTTGCACGCTACCTGTAAATTCAGCAATTCTTACAACACTTTGCTCCAAATCACTTTGGGCGCTAAGCATATCTTCAAGCGTTGCATTTGTTTTTAAGGTATTGTCTTCAAGAGCCTTTTCCACATCTTTGCTTATATTTTCAGAAAAATTAGAAAGCTTAAAACCTTCTTTAGTGCTTTCTAAAGCCTTACTAGCGTTAAGCAAAAGATTTTTAGAAGTGTCAAGGTTGAATTTGCTTTGTTTATTCAGATCGATGAAAAGCTCTTTTAATACACCCAAAAACTCAGCCATAGCTCTGGAAGTAACGCCAAGTTCATCATTGCCATACTTATTTAAAATATTTGTCTCGCTGAGGTTTTTAGTATCTTTAAGACGGATAAAATAATCCCTTAAAGCCTTAATCCTATGCGTGATATCATGAATGAAAAAATGCCCTATACATAAAGTCAGCAAAATCACAACAACAAGGCTAGCAAGCACAAAAACAAAACTAAAAAAATGCGAATTTTCAATCTGCTCGATTTTAGTAATCAAATCCGAAGAAAGCTCATCTTCAAGGACTTTTAACAAGCTAATCTTATCAGTTATGACACCAAACCAATACATTGCATCTACGCCAAAATTTCCATCTATAAAATGTTCATTAGCGATTTTTCTTATTTTTTCTACCTCAATAAAGCTTTTATCTTGAGTAAAATCTTGATATTTAACGATAAATTTACCATCAGCATAACGTTTAAAAAGACCTAAATACACATCTTGAGTTGCAACCAAAGATAAAAATCTGCTATATACTCCATCATTAAATTTATTAGCACCAAAAGCGTTTGAAAGTGCTGCTCTTTCTTGTCCGGCAAGCTCTTTTAGGCTAACAAAATTTACATAAGCGATTAAGGATTTTGTAAGCTTGTTATCTGCGCTTGAATTTGATACTTCAGTGATGATTTGAATAGCTCTTTGAATGCTTTGTGTGTAAAAGTTTATCGCTTCATTTGCTTTGATATCAAGCTTATCAATCTTTGCTCTCATCGTTGGAAGCTCGTAAAGAAAATTTGAAATTGCATTAAAATCATCTTGCATAAGCACAGAAAATTTACTCTTATCTACAGAATTTAAAACCTCAGTAAGCTGTTTTGCGCTCTCATCGCTCGTAATTCTTTGTTTTTGTAAATTTGCTTTAAAACTCTCATCTGCATTTGAACCTATAAAACCAGAAGTCAAACCTCTTTCTTTTTGTAGCTCGTGTATCAAATCAGTGAGTTTATCAGAAGCTATGATTTTGGCTTTTAAAAACTTGGCTTGCTCAAATTCATCATAACGTTCGCTGATAACAAAAAGAGAAATAGCAATCAGCGCTGATACTGGGATAAGCACAATCAAAAACATTTTTATGTTGATTTTGATGTTTTTTAACGACATTAGTTTTCCTTTTTTTGAATTTGCTCTTTAAGAATGTTTCGTTAATCCTATATTAACTTTTCTTAAACGCGCCTTGAATTTTCAAAAAAAAAAAAAAACAGATAGAGTGTAACAAAATGTAACTTTTTTTATCAAAAATTACTTTATTTTTATTAATTTCGCCTTTTATACTCCTCATACTCGAATTTTCTTATAAGCTCTAATTTACCCTTAGCATTTAAAAAGATCAAATTTGGCAGCTTTACGCCGTTAAAAGTCGTGTTTTTGACTATGCTATAATGAGCCTGATCTAAAAAAACCACCTTATCGCCTCTGTTTAAGGGCTGTTTAAAGGCGTATTCGCCCATCACATCGCCAGCTAAGCAAGTATTTCCAGCTAAAAGATAGGCAAATTCATCATTATTAAGCTCGCTTACTTGCTCGCCCTCTCTTGTAGCAAGCACTCTTGCATTTGCCACCTCACTTGTATAAGGCATGATAATGGTATCAGGCATATGTGCTTCACTTGAGGTATCTAAAATGGCTATGTTTTTTTCATTTTTAATGATATCAATCACGCTTGCTACTAAGGTGCCTACTTCCCAGCCCACCGCTTCGCCCGGCTCTAAATACACTTGCACCCCATAAGTATCGCTAAATTTTTTACACAGATTAATTAGCTTTTGCGTATCATAACCCTTTTTTGTGATATGATGACCGCCTCCAAAATTCACCCATTTCATCTTTGCAATAAAGGGCTTAAATTTAGCCTCAAACTCCTTTAAAACAAGCTCTAAGCTTGCAGCACTTTCCTCACATAAAGCATGAAAATGAAGCCCATTTACTGCGCTTAAATCTGCATTTTCTAAATCTTTTGCTCTTATACCAAGCCTTGAAAAACGCCCGCAAGGATTGTAAAGCTCTTTTGGAGCAAGGCTAAACTCAAGATTACAACGCAAACCAAGTTCTTTTTTTGCCTCTAAGGCTTTGTGTTTATAACGCTCAAACTGAAAAAGTGAATTAAACACTATATGCCCTGAAAGAGCGATGATCTCATCTATCTCATCATCTTTAAAAGCTGGGCTATAAGTGTGAATTTCTTTATCCATATACTCTTTTGCAAACTTAGCTTCAAAAAGCCCACTACAAGTAGCTCCGCTGAGATATTCGCCAACTATCTTAAGCGTACTTGAAACAGCATAGCCCTTTAAAGCAAGCAAAATCTTTGCCCCACTTTGCTCGCTAATATTTGCTAAAAGTTCGCAGTTTTTACGCAATGTGCCTTCTTCTATCACATAAGCAGGGCTAAACTCTAGTTTATCAAGATGATCTAAAATTTGCATATCAAGCCTTTTTAATTTTATTTGTGTTATTATATAATGTATTGCTTATATGAAGGATAAAAATGATAGAACTTGAGTTTTTAGGACCCATTCAAAAGCCAAAATTAAAGCTTGAAATCAGCACTTTAAAAGAACTTAAAGAATTTTTGCAAAAAGATGAAGAGCTTAAAGATTGGCTTGAACTTTGTGCTATTAGCATCAATGAAAAAATCATCACCGATATTAACACACCCCTAAAACACGGCGACAAAATCGCTCTTTTACCCCCAGTAAGTGGAGGCTAAGTGTGTTTGAGCTTTATAAGGGGAGTTTAAATGTGCCGCTTTTATATGCAAAATGGTATGAAGCTTATAAGGGTGCAAATTTAGGAGCTTTTGTAAGTTTTTGTGGTATAGTTCGTGCTGAAGATATGCTTGAGGGCTTAAGCTTTGATATTTATGAAAACTTGCTTCGCTCTTGGTTTAGCACTTGGCAAGAAAGGGTAGAAGAAGAAGGCGTGAAGCTGTGTTTTGCTCATTCTATAGGCGATGTAGGGGTGCATGAAAGTTCTTATTTGGCTGGAGTATTTAGCAAGCAAAGAAAGCTTGGCTTAGCACTTATCAATGACTTTGTAGAGGATTTTAAAGCAAATGCGCCTATTTGGAAATATGATCTTTTAAAAGGACAAAGAATTTATGCTAAAGATCGCTCAATCAAGCTTTTAGGCGCTGGGCTTTTAAGCGATAAAGGATAATAATGCTAGAATATCTTAAAGCCTTAGAAGTGCTTAAAAAACGAATTTTACCTTATGAACGCATAGAAAAAGTGGCGATAACTGAATGTCTAGGACGCATTTTAGCCGAGGATATACGAGCAAGGGCTGATTTTCCAGCCTTTAAAACAGCGAGTATGGACGGCTACGGGGTTAAATTTAGCGAACAAGATAAGCCCTTAAAAATACTTGGCAAAACCGCAGCCGGACAAATGCCTAGCTTTAAACTTAAAAACGAAGAATGCGTAAAAACCTTTACTGGCTCTTTGCTTTGTGAAGGAGCTGATACGCTTGTGCCGGTTGAAAATGTCCGCGTTGAGGGGGATTTACTCTTTGTTGAAAAACAAGTTGCAAAAGGCTTTGCAGTAAGACAAGTTGGTGAAAGCTATCACAAAGATGAACTTTTACTGAGCAAAGGCACAAGGCTTGATTATAGTGAATTAGCCCTTTTAGCTGAGCTTGGTTTTTTTCATATCAGCGTTTTTATCAAGCCTAAAATCGGCATTTTAAGTAGTGGCGATGAGCTTAAGGACTTAGGCGAAAGCTTAGAAAATCCAGCTCAAATTTATTCAAGCAATCACCTTGCCCTTGCAAGCTTGGTTAAAAAATTTGGCGGTGAGCCTCTTATCTTTCCTCTTTTAAAAGATGAGGCAAAAGAAGTAAGCTTGAGGCTTAAAAACGCCCTTAAAAGCTGTGATCTTTTAATCACTACAGGTGGGGTTTCAATGGGGGATTTTGACTTTTTAAAACAAGAGCTTTTAAACTATGAACTTCTTGTTGATAAAGTTAGCATTAAACCTGGAAGGCACATTAAAATCGCTGTTTTTGAGGATAAGTTTATCCTTGCTTTACCCGGCTTTGCGTATTCAGCTATGGTAACTTTTCATCTTTTTGCAAGAGTGATTTTAAATCATTGGCTTTTACAAGGCGAGCTAAAGACTATCAAAGCCTTTTTAAAGCAAGATTATGTAAAAAAATCTGATCTTTTAGAATGCGTAGCGTGCAATCTTAGCTTTGAAGAAGGTAAGGTTTATGTGGATTTAGAGGGCAAAAAATCTGGCTCAAGTGCGATTTTAGCTAATCTTAATCACAACGCAGCCTTACTCATCGCACCCTTAGAAGCAAAGGAGCTTAAAAAAGGGGATTTGGTTAAAGTGCTTCTTTTAGGTTAGGCTTTATGATAGAAAAACAAAGTTTAGAGCAACTCAAAGCAAGGGCTGATATAGTTGATATTATCGCTCATTATGTTGAGGTAAAAAAACAAGGCGCAAGCTTTGTGTGCGTATGTCCTTTTCATGATGATAAAAGTCCAAGCATGCATATAAACTCACTTAAAGGCTTTTATCACTGCTTTGCGTGTAAGGCTGGTGGAGATGTGTTTAAATTTGTGCAAGATTTTGAGCACATAGATTTTCAAGCAGCGGTTGAAAAAGTAGCTTCTTGGAGTAATTTTGCCCTAAGTTACACCCATGAAAAACAAGAAAATACCAAAAGCTTAATGCATATACTGCCTACTTTAAACGCCTTTTACAAACAAAATTTAAGCAAAGAAAAAGTGGCTTTACATTATCTTTATGAAAGAAAGCTAAGTGATGAGGATATACGCGAATTTGAGCTTGGATTTGCTCCAAATTCAAATGAAAGTTTAAGACTCTTGCAAAATGAAAATATAGACTTGCAAGATGCTTTAGAGGCTGGAGCGATCAAATTTCATCCAGAGCAAAAAAGCTATTATGCAAGCTTTATTCAAAGGATCACTTTTCCAATCTATGATCACAAGGGCTTGCTTATAGGCTTTGGAGGAAGAAGCCTTGATGCAAAAAATCCAGCCAAATATGTCAATTCACCCCAAAGCAAGCTTTTTGATAAATCGCGTGTATTTTATGCTTTAAATTTAGCTAAAGATGCCATTGCTAAAAGCAAAGAAATGATTATTTGTGAGGGCTATATGGACGCCATTGCCTTTCATAAAGCTGGAGTTAAAAACGCTGTAGCCGTGCTTGGCACAGCCTTAAGCGAAAATCACTTGCCCTTAATCAAACGTTTTGAAGCTAAGGTTATATTGTGCTTTGATAGCGATGAGGCTGGGCTAAAAGCTGCCATTCGCTCAGCCTTGCTTTTAAGCACACACAAAATAGATGGCAAAGTCATCATACTTGAGGGCGGAAAAGACCCAGCGGACTTAGTCGCAAATGGGGACAAGGCTAAACTTATAGAACTTCTTGAGGCTGGGGTTGAGCTTGGCGAGTTTTATATCAAAGAGCTGATTAACGCACATAGCCTAAGCTCAGCCCTTGATAAACAACTTGCCTTAGAAGCAGTGCAAAAATACTGCTTTGAGCTTGAACCCTTAGTCGCTCAAAGTTATGAACCCTTAGTCGCACGGCTTCTTGGTGTAAAAGAAGAATTTATTAAACTCAGCAAAACAAGAAAGCCACCCAAACTTCAAAATGAAGTAAGTTTTGCAAAAGCAAGTAATGCTGGCTTACAAATCAATATCGCCGAGCTTGAAATATGCAAATTTTTGTTTGAAAACCCCCAGTTTCACAGCCTTTTTTATGAGATCAGCGATGAAAGGTATTTTAAACACCAAGTTATTTTAAAAGCTATTTTGGCTCAAAAAGGCATAGAAGAAGCAAGCATTAGAGAGCTTTTAGAGCTAAATTTAAAAGGCTTAAATGATAAAACTGAGTTTTTATGTAGCATATATAAACTGCATTTTAGCGTGCTAAACTCAAGCAAAACACTAAGCCAAAAAGCCGCTTTTATCAAACAAATTTTAGCCTTTCTTGATAGGGATTTACTTAAAATCAAAAAGCGATTAGAAACAAGCTTTGATCTTTTTTTAGAAGATTTACTGCGTTTTTTAAATCAAGAACAAGATGAAAACGAGCTTATTTTTATACTCAAAAATTTACAACACTTTTCTAAGTTTAGTAAAGATGAAAATTTACTCAAAGTCATTGAAGCAAAAATCTCTAAGCACGAAGTTCAAGTATTTTAAGCTCATCATTTTCAAGTCTTTGATAAAAGTCTTTGCTTAAATTTTCTTCAAGCTTACTTAAATTCTCAAGTTCTTTATACTCGCTTGGGTATTCTTGCTTTAAACGCGTTTGTTCAAGAGTGCTTAAAGAGCTCAAACCCTCTTCTAAAGCTTTTTGTTTGAGATTTTCTTCCTCGTCTTTATCTTTTGAGTTTTTTGACTTTGAGCTTGCAATCTCAGTTGCTCCAACAAGTTTTTTAAAGAAATTCTCCCCAGCTTCTTTAAGCTCTTTGATAAAAGAAATTCTTTGCTCTTTAGCATCTTTTTCACCTTGTTTAATCTCGCCATCAAGGTTTTTATCCTTTGAAAGTGCGTAATTAAGCTTTTCATTTTCATTGGCATCAGCACTTATGGTACTTTCATAGGATCGAAGTGAGGCAAGTTTTTCAAGAGCATTTGCATTTGAGTTTGAAAAGCTCACAGTGCTGCTTAAAGAGCTTGCTTGTAAAGACTGCCCAGAGCTTACTTTTTCATACCAAGAAGATACAAAACGTTCAGCCCTGCCATTTAGCCTTACAGAGCCATCATCTCTAGTATAAAAATTTGCATAATCATTGATATTTTCACGCAAGCGAGCAAAATTTTCATCACTTAAACTTGTTGAAACAAGCTTACCACTTTTAGCATCTTCAAAGATGACACGCACTCCAGAGTTTTGCTCTTTATCAAGCTTTACAAGCTTTTTTTCATCGATTTTTTCTTTAATCAAATCGCCTAAACCCTTATCTTTAAGCGGAGTTTGTGTAGAATGAGTTATTTGCACTTTTTATCCTTAGAAAATATAATTTTTTTGCTATAATTAGGATTTTATACATTCTATATCGTTTAAAAAAGTAAATACTAAAGATAAAAAGGGATACAATTATGAAAGCATTAGCACTTTTTAGCGGTGGGCTTGATTCTATGCTAGCGATGAAGCTTATCACAAGTCAAGGCATAGAAGTAAAAGCTTTAAATATCAATATAGGCTTTGGCTCAAGGTCTGATAAAAGCGAGGATATGAAAAGACGTGCAGCTTTGGTTGGGGCTGATTTTGAGATGATTGATGTAAGAAATGCTTATCTTCAAAAGGTGCTTTTTAACCCACAATATGGCTATGGCAAGCATTTTAATCCCTGTATTGATTGTCATGCTTTTATGTTTAAAACCGCTCTTTCTATGTTAGAGGCTGAAAAGGCTGATTTTATCATCACTGGAGAGGTATTAGGACAACGTCCTATGAGTCAAAGAAGTGACGCTATGGCTAAGGTTAAACGTCTTGCAGATGATGAGGAAGACTTGATCTTGCGTCCTATGTGTGCAAAAAACTTGCCTGAAACAAAGCCAGAACGACTTGGCTGGGTGGATAGAAACAAGCTTGAGGGCATAAGTGGCAGAAGTAGGAAAAGACAGCTTGAACTTGCTGCTCAATTTGGCTTAGAAGACTTTGAAAGTCCAGGTGGAGGCTGTTTGCTTACACTTGATAGCTTTGCAAAAAAGATTAAAGACTTTAAAGAATTTGATCAAAATATGCAAGTTAATGACGCTCAACTTTTAAAATACGGCAGGCATTTGCGTTTACCAAATGGAGCCAAGATGATAGTGGGGCGAAATGAGCTAGAAAATCAGCTTTTAAGGGGACTAAAAACAGATAAATACGAAGAAATAAAGCTTGGCGAGCTTATTGGGGCGTATTCTTTAGTGGATCAAAATATCAGCAAAGAAGATTTAAATTTAGCCTTAAAAATAGCTTTAACTTATACTAAAGCAGATCCAAATAAAAGCTATGAATTAAGCTTTAAAGATGAACTTTTTACTCAAAGTCCTTTTGAAAACAAAGAGCATTTAAGCGAATTTTTTATAAGCTAGAAAAAAGCTTTTTAATCCTGTTTAGTGATATTTTTAAATTTCAAAGCTCATTAAGCACTCCATCTTTAAGCTCTAAAAGCTCGTCACATAGAGCATTGAGTATGTTTTGATCGTGACTTATACATAAAAGTGTGAGCTTAAACTCAGCTTGCAAGGCTTTTAGGAGTTTGATGATTTGTACTTGTAAGAGTACATCAAGATTGCTTAGGGCTTCATCAAGGATTAAAAGACTTGGTTTTGTGATTAAAGCTCTAGCTAGGGCTATTCTTTGAAGCTCTCCTCCGCTAAAATAAGGCACTTTTTTATCAAGCTCGCTTAAATTTAAAGCTTTTGCTAGCTTTTTTAGCTCTTGTTCTTGGCTTTGTTTATCAATGTTTAAATTCCACAAAGGCTCAAGTATAGCCTCTTTTGCGCTAAAATTTGGATTAAGCGTGGCTGGTGGGTTTTGAAAGATTATGCCTAAACTTTTTTTGTATTCTAATTTTTGAGTGCAAAAATCAAAGCCATTTAAATTTAAACTTGCATTTTTAGCCTTTTCAAGTCCAAGCAAAACACGCACAAGTGAGCTTTTTCCGCTTCCATTTTTACCTACTATAGCTAAATTTACGCCCTCATAAAGTTTTAAATCAAGCTTGTTAAGCACGATTTTAGGCTTTTGCCTTGAAAAAAAGCCACCTTGTTTATAAGAAAGATTGATATTTTTTGCAAGAAGTAAGGCTTTGGTTTTTGGCTTTAGTTTTGGTTTAAAACTATTTTGCTCTAAAAGATGAAAGGCTTCTAAAAAAGCTTTGGTTTTTTTGCATTCACTTTGGGTAAAGATGTACTTGGCATTTCCTTGATCTATGATTTGTCCTTGATCTAAGATGATGATTGTATCAGCATTTTGAGTAAGCTTTAGGCTGTGCGTAACAAGCAAAAAAGCAAAATGAAATTTAGCTTTTAGTCTAAAGATAAGCTCAAAAAGTTCTTTTTCTCCACTTGAATCCAAATCACTACTTGCCTCATCAGCAATAAGCAAATTTAAAGGCGCACACAACGCAAGAGCGATCATCACTCTTTGAAGCATACCTCCGCTAAGCTCGAAAGGATAAGCATTTAACACCTTTTCATCAAGCCCAACCTCAGCTAAAAGTCTTTTGTATTCTTGTTCATCTGGTTTTAAATTTTTAGCCAAAAAAGTTTCTTTAAAATGAAATTTTATGCTAAAAACATGATCAAAACAAGAAGCAGGATTTTGCAAGATCACGCCAAAGTTTGCTTTTTCATGCCAAAAAAGCTCGCCTTTGCTTGTTAAATTTGAACTATTTAAGTTCATTAAAGCCTTTATAAGCGTGCTTTTTCCAGCCCCACTTGAACCAATGATAGCAAGGTATTCATCTTTTTTAAGCTTAAAATTGATATTTTTTAAGAGATAATTTTGCTTTTCATCACATACGCTTAAGCTTTTACATTCTAGCAAATTCATCTTTGTCCTCTTTCTTGCAAGGCTTCACCAAGCAAATTAAAGGCGGCTACGCTGATAAAAATGGCAAGTCCAGCATAAAGCATGAGTTGAGGCTCACTCATCACAAAAGGGGCTGCATCGCTGATCATCACGCCCCATTCAGCATTTGGAGCTTGCACGCCAAGCCCTAAAAATGAAAGTCCAGCGATGTGTAAAAGCATATGTCCTATATCAAGGGTGATTAAAACTGAAATTTGACTTAAGACAAAGGGCAGTATATGCCTACAAATCACTTTTATATCACTTGTGCCTAAAGCCTTGCTGGCTAAAACAAAGCCTTGATTTTTTTGTTCTAAAACTAAAGATCGTATCATTCTTGCATACCAAGCCCAATGTGTTAAGGCTATGGCTAAGATAACATTAACAAGCCCTATGCCAAAAATGGCGATGAAAAATAAAGCCAAGATAAAAGTAGGAAAGGCAAAAAACACATCACACACTCGCATTAAAATCTTATCCCAAAACCCACCTTTATAGCCAGCTACAAAGCCCACCACAAAAGAAAAGCTTAAAATACAAGCAAAGATTAAAACAACAGCAAACAAAGAAAGTCTAGCTCCATAAATAAGCCTTGTAAAAACATCTCTTCCTAAATGATCTGTGCCAAGTAGATGAGTTAAAGATGAAGGAGCAAATTTATTGCTTATATCTATAGCATTTGGATCATAGGGTAAAAGCGGAGCAAATAAAGCCAAAAGCACGATTAAAACAATAAGTGCTAAAGAACAATAAAGCTTAAAATTCCTCTTTTTCATCGCTAATCCTCATAAGCTATTTTTGGATTTAAATACACATAGAGTATATCAATAAATAAATTCATCACGATAAAAACCAAAGTTACAAGTAGGACAAAACACTGCACCACAGGATAATCATGACTATAAATAGCTCCCACAGCATACCTTCCAAGTCCAGGCAGAGCAAAAAGTATCTCAACCACCACAGCCCCACCTAAAAGCTCACCAAAGTGCATACCAAGTGAGGTGCTAACAGGAACAAGTGAGTTTTTAAGCAAGTGCGTACGTGCAATTTTAGCCTCACTTAAAGCTCTTGCCCTTGCATAAAGCAAAAAAGGAGCTTTTAAACGCGCTAAAAAACTTGCTCTCATTAAACGCACATTTATACACAAAGACATTAAAGACAAGGTCAAAACAGGCAGTATATAACGAGTAAAACCAAGCTCACTAAAAGGAGAAAGCACACCAAAACCAAGTGTAAAAACAAGAATGAGTAAAAAACCAAACCAAAAACTAGGGATTGAAACCCCAGCAAAAGAAAAAAGCAAGATACACTTATCAAACAAAGAATTTTTCTTCAAAGCTGCAATTATACCTAAAGGAATGCTTACGCAGATCAAAAAAAGCATAGAAAGCAAGGTTAAACACAAAGTCGTTGGCAAATAATACAGCAAATCCCCCAAAACCTCGCGTTTAGTTACATAAGAAATGCCAAAATCAAGGCTTAGGGCATTTTTAAGCCAAAGGAAGTATTGTTCTAAAAAGGGTTTGTTTAAGCCAAGCTCTATGCGAGCAGTATTTAAGGCTTCATCAGTGGGTGGAATTTGAGATTGCACCAGATATGAAAAAGCAGGGTCAACCGGACTTAAACGAAGCAAGGCAAATACCACAAAAGAAACCAAAAGTAAAATCAAAGGCACATATAAAAGACGTTTGAGTATAAATTTAAGCATACGCTAGCCTTGCAAAGTTTTTAACTTGATATATTTTTAAGTTCATATTTATTCTTGAAGCTCTATTTTATGGAGCATAAACTCAGTTGCCATAGCTCCAAACTCAAAATGCTTGATCTTAGCTTTATCATAGACTGCAAAAATGCTTTCATAATTTATAGGTAAATATATATAGCTTTCTTGCAAGGCGTTTAGGACAAAATCATAATTCTTTCTTAAAATTTGCTCATCAGCAGTGTTTAAAATAGCTCTTATGCTTTTATCAATCTCTGCTTTATTGGCTAAATCCTTTTGAGCCATAAAATCTGCATGAGAAGGCTCAAGCATAGAACCTAAGAAAGAGTGAGGATCAAAAGGATTGCCCCAAGTTGAATTAAAAATCAAGTCAAAATCCCCACTCCTTTGCCTTTGATAAAAACTCACTTCTTCACTTGCAAGCAAATTCAAATGTATATTTACCCTTGCTAAGTCCCCTTGTAAAGCCTCAGCAATAGCCTTTTGTATAGGATTTGTGCCTATATAAACAAGATCTAAATTTACTTTTTTATCATAAGCTTTTACACTTTTACAATCCACTTCTTTTTCAAGCCTTACATGATCAGCATAAGGCAGGCTTGGGTGGAAAAGCTGATTTGCCTTTTGATTTAAATTGAGCAAAATCCCATTCATCACAACATCCTTGCAAAAGGCTTGAATGATAGTTTTTCTAAGCTTCATATCATTTGTGGCATGATCTTTTGAAGCATTTATAGTCAGCATAGTTGTGCCTTGAACGCCTGATTGTTTAGTCACAAAATTTTTATCTGTGCTTAAACGTTTAAAATTTTCATAACTAATAATATCCTCGCCCACCAAAAGATCAATGCCCTTGCTTTGAAGTGCTAAAACGCGTGAGTTTGGATCAGGTAAAACCTTGATGATAAGGCGGTCAAAATTTGGCTTTTTGCCTCTATAATAAGGATTAAGCTCAAAAATATCATATTCGCCCAAACGAGTTTGTTTAAGAACAAAGGCTCCAGAACCAATGGCTTTTTTAATGCCCTTTGAAGTATCCTCGCTTTGAAAGGCTGAAGGAGCAAGTATGCGGTAAGGACGAGGCAGGCTTAATTCTGCTAAGGTTGCTGAATACGCACTATCAAGCTTTAACTCAAAATGCGTCTCATCAAGGGCTTTAAAAGCACGAATTTTTTGAGTAAGTCCTAGCCAAGAATGCCTTTCTTTGTTTAGCATTATGGCTTTGAAATTTTTTTCTACAGCATAAGCATCAAGGCTTGAACCATCTGCGAATTTTTGTCCCTTTGGGATAAAAAAAGTATAGGTTTTTCCGTCCTTGCTTACTTCCCAAGAACTTGCGATTAAAGGTTCTATCTTGCCATTTTCATTGTATCTTACCAAACTTTCATAGGCTAAAACTTGAGCAAACATTTGATTTGGTGAATACAAATGCGGATTTAAAGCCCCAACATTTACTGGATAGGCAATAGTTAAATCTTTTGCAAAAACAAGACTAAAACTCAGCAAAAACAAGCTTATAAAAAATTTCATCTTTTATCCTCAAGTGAATTAATAAAGCCCATTGTAGCTTAAAAAAAAATTTTTCGTAAGCCCCTAGGGGGGATATATTTTTAAAAAGTTTTAGAAATATAAAAACTTCCTTGTGCTATAATTAGCCAAATTTAAAAAAAGAGCAAGCAAATGAAAGAAAAGCAAACCAAATATATTTTCGTAACAGGAGGGGTGCTAAGCTCGCTTGGCAAGGGTATAGCCGCAGCTTCAATTGCTACCATACTTAAAAACTGCGGTTTAAAAGTAAGTATTTTAAAGGCTGACCCTTATATCAATGTTGATCCAGGCACTATGAGTCCTTTTGAACATGGAGAAGTGTTTGTAACAGCTGATGGGGCTGAAACTGATCTTGATTTGGGGCATTATGAACGTTTTTTAGATGAAAATTTAAGCCAGCTTAATAACTTCACCACAGGACGCGTCTATCAAAGCGTGATTGAAAAAGAAAGAAGGGGTGAATATCTTGGCAAAACCATACAAGTTATCCCTCATATAGTAGGCGAGATTAAAGAACGTATCAAACAAGCTGCATTTGGCAAAGATATACTCATAGTTGAGATTGGTGGAACAGTTGGGGACATAGAAGGCTTACCTTTTTTAGAAGCCATACGCGCTTTAAAGCTTGAAGTAGGTAAAAATAACGCGATGAATATCCACCTTACCCTAGTGCCTTTCATCAAAGCAGCAGGCGAGCTTAAAACCAAGCCAACCCAACACAGCGTCAATGAACTTCGCCGTATAGGCATAAGCCCTGATATGATTATCTGTAGAAGCGAGTTTAGCCTTGAAAGCGAACTTAAAGAAAAGATAGCCATAGCTTGTGGGGTAGCTAAAAACTGCGTCATAGAAAGCATAGATGCTCCAAGTATTTATCAAATCCCTTTAAATTTCTTAAAACAAGACATTTTAAACGCTATAGCCTCACTTTTAGAGCTTAAAAATCTTAAGCCTGATATGAAAGAATACGACAGCCTTGTTAAAAGAGTAATCGCTCCAAGTGATGAGGTGCAAATTGCTTTTGTAGGCAAATACATAGACTTAAAAGAAAGTTATAAAAGCCTTACTGAAGCCTTAATCCACGCTGGAGCCGCACTTGATACAAGGGTAAATATCAAGTGGATTGATAGTGAAAAACTTGAGAGTCAAGACATCAACGAGCAGCTTAAGGGAGTAAGTGGGATTTTAGTAGCTGGAGGCTTTGGAAATAGAGGTGTTGAAGGTAAAATTAAAGCCATTGAGTTTGCAAGAGTGCATAAAATCCCATTTTTAGGCATTTGTCTTGGTATGCAACTTGCCTTAATCGAGTTTGCAAGGCATATTTTAGGCTTAAAAGATGCTAATTCTAGCGAATTTGAAAGCAAGTGTAAAAATCCTGTGATTTTCTTAATCGATGAATTTATAGATAAAAATGGCAAAAAACAAATCCGCACCCACCAAAGCCCACTTGGTGGCACAATGAGACTTGGCGAATATGAATGCAAGATCAAAGAAAATAGCCTTTTAAGTCAAATTTATGCAGGCAAAAAAAGCATCAAAGAACGACACCGCCACCGCTATGAAGCTAATCCTAAATATAGAAAAGATTTTGAAGAAAAAGGACTTATCATCAGCGGAGAAAGTGAAGGCTTAATCGAAGCTGTCGAGCTAAAAGCTCATCCTTTTTTCATCGGCGTGCAATTTCACCCTGAATTTACCTCAAGGCTTGTAAATGTAAATCCCGTCATCTTAGCCTTTATCAAAGCAGCATTAAACCATGAACACGCTTAATAAAGAAGAAATCAAACGCATTTTAGCCCTTCGTTTTGAAAAAGACTTGCATAAAAATCTATGCGATTTACCTTTGCCAAGTCGCTTAAAAGACATCTATAAAGGCGCTGGGCGTATCAAAGAAGCTATAGAAAAAAATGAAAAAGTAGCTATTGTGGGTGATTATGATGTTGATGGGGTGATAAGTTGCGTGATTATGGCTGAGTTTTTTGATGATATAGGCTTTGATTATGTGGTAAAAATCCCAAACCGCTTTAAGGACGGATACGGCTTAAATGAAGACATCGTTAAGGAGCTTAATGTTGATCTTATCATCACGGTTGATAATGGCATAGCTGCAACTGAAGCTGCAAGATTGTGCGAGCAAAAAGGCATTGATCTTATCATCACTGATCATCATATGCCCCCAGCTATGCTACCAAAAGCTTATGCTATCATTAATCCTAAGCAAAAAGGTTGTGATTTTCCAGATATTGAAATTTGCGGGGCTCAAGTGGCTTGGTATTTAATCGCGGCTTTAAAAGAAGTATGCAAACTCAAATACGATATGTGTAAATTTATCGAACTTTTAGCCATAGCCATAATGGGCGATATGATGGAGCTTAGAGACTTAAACAGGGCTTTAGTAAAAAAAGGCATAGAAAAGATAAATGCGTCCAAACGCCCTGCTTTTAAAGCGATCAAGCATTGCTGTCAAAAGGATAAATTTGAACTTGATCACATAGGCTTTTTAATCGCTCCTTTGATTAACTCAGCTGGTAGAATGGACGATGCGATGCTTAGTTATGAGTTTTTACACACCAAAGACTATGATAAGGCTTTAGAGCTTTTAAAACAGATCGTAGAATGCAACAATACCAGAAAAGAAGAAGAAAGACAGCTTTTTGAAGAGAGTCTTAAACAAGTTGATGAAAGCAAACCTTTTATCTTAGTCAGTGGTAAAGATTGGCATGAAGGGGTTTTAGGCATAGTTGCAAGTCGCTTAGCAAGACATTTTAACAAGCCAGCCTTTGTGTTTTGTGAATTTGAAAACAAGGCAAAAGGAAGTGCTAGAAGTGTCGGTAAAATAAATATTTTAAAACTCATTGAAAGTCAAAGAAATCTACTTTTAGCGTATGGAGGGCACAAAGGTGCGGCTGGAGCGTTGCTAGAATGTAAAAATCTCGAACTTTTTAAAAACAATCTCGAAAAGCTTTGTCAAGAACTTCCAAGCGAAGATTTTGTAAATTCAGAAGAGCTTTTAGGAAGTTTAGACATTAATGAAGTGGATTTTGAAATGCTTGAAATTTTAGAACATTTTGAGCCTTTCGGGCACAAAAACCCTCGTCCTTTGTTTGAATTTAAGGAACTTGTTGTTAAAAACAAAAAAAGACTTGGCAAAGATGAAAAACACCTAAAACTCATACTTTGCAAAGATAATACCAACATTGAAGCCTTATTTTTTAACTTTGATAAAGAACCGATGATAGGCGAAAAGATCACTTGCATAGCAAGCATTTCTAAAAACACTTTCAGAGGACTTTTAACACCACAGCTCATCATTCAAGAACTTTTCATTAAATAATTTGCAATAAAAAGCTAAAAATTAAATTTTGATAAGCCAAAAAATAAAAATATTTAAAAAATTTGCAAATTTCTTAAAATTTTACTCATTTTTTTCAAAAAACTTAATCTTTTTTTAAAAAATTCCCATTTTTTTGTAATTTTTAGAGCTATTTAAGTTTATATTAAGGGGGGGGGGG
The DNA here is from genome assembly GCF_005406235.1 of Campylobacter sp. MIT 12-5580. Lineage (NCBI taxonomy): Bacteria > Pseudomonadati > Campylobacterota > Epsilonproteobacteria > Campylobacterales > Campylobacteraceae > Campylobacter > Campylobacter sp. MIT 12-5580. The sequence goes on along the minus strand of NZ_NXLK01000002.1, from coordinate 139,193 downwards.
ATACAATTTTTTTTCATTTTACTTTTTATGAAAGGTTTAACATGAAAAAAGTTTTAACAAGCTTTGCTCTCGTTTCAGCTCTAGCTTCTTCAGCAGCTTTAGCAGAACAATCAGGTGCTTTTGTCGGTATTGACGGAGGCTATGCTTCACACAAAGCAGGTAGTGAAAGTGGGTACAATGGCTTTCGTTATGGTTTAGTTGGTGGTTATAAATACTTCCTTGATGACAATTTAGGTTTTAGAGGTTATGCAAATCTTACTTTCGGAACTAAAGCAACTAAAGGTAGCAACAATCCTCAACTTGATAGATTTGACATAGGCGTAAATGCTGATGTGCTTTATAACTTCTTACAAAGTGGCGATCTTGAGTATGGTGCTTTTGGTGGTTTAAGCCTTGATTATGCAAACAATAAATTCAAAATCAAAAATTATGGTGATGAAAAAGCAAATGGCTTTGATCTTGGTATCAATCTTGGTTTAAGAATGAACTACACTCAAACTCATGGCTTTGAACTTTGGAGCAGATTTGGTTTAGTTGGTCCTAAATTTGATGATGGCGATGAAAAAGTTAAACAACCTTATGCTGTAGGACTTCGCTATACTTTCAATTTCTAATTTTATAGAAATTCATTGAATTCTAGCTAGAAAAGCCTTGCTTAAAAAGCTGGAATTTACTCAAATAAGTCTTTTTATAGACTTATTTGAAAACTTTCAAAGTGTGATACAAAACTTAACTTTCTAAATCCTTAAACTACCCTAGTTTAATTATTCTGGGGTAGTTTATACTAGTGATAGCGTTTAAAAGATCGGCTCAACTTAAAAGATAAATTTCAAACAAAAAGCAAAGCTTATAAAAGCATATTGTCTTTATCTTTTGCTTTCAAAATAAATTTCAAGCATTATTCAGCAAAGCAAGACTTAAAGCCATTACACCCATACCCGCAAGCAAGCCATACAAGCAGTGATGAGCCTCCCCATACACCCTAGCTGCTGGTAAAAGCTCATCAAAAGAGATATACACCATAATCCCAGCAATAATCGCAAAGGTAAAAGCCAAAGTCAAATCCCCCACAAAAGGTAGCAGTAAAAACACACCCACCAAAGCACCGATTGGCTCAGTAAGCCCTGAAAGTGCCGAGTAGATAAAGGCTTTTTTCTTATCTCCAGTAGCGTGATAAATCGGCAAGGAAACTGCCATACCTTCAGGGATATTGTGAATAGCAACAGCTATAGCTATGGCTATGCCAAAAGAAAGATTATCAAGCGAGGAAACAAAAGTCGCAAAACCTTCTGGAAAATTATGTATGGCTATGGCTATGGCGGTTAAAACTCCAGTGCGTTTAAGTGCTTTTTGCTTTGAGTTGTTAAATTCAGCCCTCGCATTTGTTTTGCGTTCAACAAGAGGGCAAATCTTAAGCTCATCATACTGCCCTTTTTCATCAAGGTGTAAATTTTCAGGGATAAGTTTATCTACAAAAGCTGATAACACAATGCCAAGAAAAAAGCACACTATAGCGATAAACTCGCCCCAAAACCCCTCATATACGCGAGAAAAATCCTTAAAAGCTTGAGGCAAAATCTCCATAAAAGAGATATAAATCATCACTCCAGCTGAAAACCCAAGCCCTATAGAAAGGACTTTTAGATTATCTTGTCTTGAAAAAAAGGCGATAATCGCACCAATAGCCGTTGAAAAACCAGCCAAAGCGGCAAGCAAAAATGCAAATAAAACTTGACTTGAACTTATATCCATAAATAAAAAAAACCTTAGATAATAAAAATTCTCTTTTAATAAGAATTGTATCATATTAATTTTGAAAAATGATAAACAAAACACAAAAATTTTATAAAAATATCCTTAAATTTAAGCATTTTTTCAGGGGGGGGGGGGGGTAGAATATTATCGAATTTTTAACTTTACTTTCAACTTCACAACAAAGGAAAAATAAATGAAAACCATTTCAAAACTTGCTTTAAGCGTGGCTGTGTTTGGCTTTTCAGCTTTAAATGCTCAAAATTTGGGCGAAGAAAAAACAGGTGTTTTGCTTGGAGTTTCAGTTTTAAATATGCAAAGTCAAACCCAAACTCAACTTTCATGGACAAAAGCTGATTTAGTGCCTTTTGGGGCAAGGCTTGGGTATCAAAAATTTGATGAAAAGGGCGTGTTTGGATCAAGGCTTTATGTGGATTATCATTACTCAAGTAGCGATAGTGAGGATAAAAGTCTTGAGCTAAAACAAAGCCTAACAAGCGTAAATTTAGATCTTTTGCTTGATTATAATATCCCAGAAACTCGCTCTTTCATCGGTGTTTTTGCTGGAATTCATTACACTTGGTTTAATTATAAGCAAAAAGTGCTTGTGCCATTTTTGTGGTGGAATCTTAATGATGAGTTTGAATTCAAACAAAAAGGCATTGGGTTTAATGCTGGTGTAGCTTTAAGCTTTGCAAGCAGGCACAAAATCGAAGTATATTATAAATCTTTGCCATTTAAAGAATACGAAAGCCCATCTTTGCACTATAAAAACGATGGTGGATTTGTTGGGATAGGATATCAGTATAATTTTTAAACTCAAAATGGTGGAGGCGAGGGGGATCGAACCCCTGTCCAAAAACAAAACAACTTAAGCCTCTACATACTTAGTAAAGATGAAAACTTCACTGCACCAAGCTCATCTTCCAAAACTTTTAAGCACAGCTAAGACTAAACTTCATCTCAAGATCGTCAAACTTGAAACTACGCTATCAAAGGATTACTCGCTGTTTTAACTAGATAGTATCATCAAAAAGCAAGGCTCAACTGAACTCACGCAGCTTTAGCGTAAGCAGGAGCGAATTTAACGTTGTTTGCGTTTAAATTTAGTCGGACTTTTAACGCTTTGTCCAAAGCGGTATGCCACCTAAGCCACCCTGCTCCTGTCGAAGCCAAGTCGCCCCCTTACTTGGATATGGAATTTGGCATTTTAACTAAACTTGGATTAAAAACAGCTAAAACCGCATCATCGTTTTCATAGCTCCTGCAATACTTCTCAAATTGATCGCTTAAAAGCAAAAGCCAATCCGTAAATTCATCACTTGCTGGACCAGTAAAACGTTTTGCTTGACTCATAAGCTCCTCGCAAAACACACACAGATCAGTAACCTCAACAAGCTCAAGCCTTCTTGAAGCCCAAGCTGTATTGTGTGCGAGGGTTTCAAGCTCATCAATAGCCTGCTTGTATTTGTCTGTATCGCTTGCAAGCTTGATGATAAGAGGTTCAAACCGATCACACATAGTGCGAAAAAATTGCAAAAATTTTTCTATATCATCATGCTCAAAATCTTGCTCTAAATTTTGTAATATCCCCATAATTTCCGCTAAGTCTTTTTATTTTTAACCTAATTCTAGCAAATTTTAGCTAAAATCTCGTAATAATTTTATCACAAGTGCAAAAATGGATCGAATAGTAGAAATAGAAAAATTTTCCCCAGATGAAGCTTATGAAAGCTCTTTGCGTCCTTCAAATTTTGAAGGCTACATAGGACAAGAAGCGATTAAAAAAAACTTAAGTGTTTTTATACAAGCAGCTAAAAAAAGGGGTGAATGCCTTGATCACAGCCTTTTTAGCGGACCTGCTGGGCTTGGAAAAACTACGCTTGCAAATATCATCGCTAGTGAAATGGGGGCAAGCATTAAAACCACAGCTGCACCCATGATAGAAAAAAGCGGGGATTTAGCAGCGATTTTGACAAATTTAAGTGAGGGTGATGTGCTTTTTATCGATGAAATTCATCGCTTAAGTCCGGCTATTGAAGAGGTTTTATACTCTGCTATGGAGGATTTTAGGCTTGATATTATCATAGGAAGCGGACCTGCGGCTCAAACTATCAAGATAGATCTGCCTAAATTTACGCTCATTGGGGCTACAACAAGGGCTGGAATGCTTAGTAATCCTTTACGAGATCGCTTTGGTATGCAGTTTCGCCTTGAGTTTTACAGCGATGAAGAACTAGCCTTAATCATACAAAAAGCAAGCTTGAAGCTTGATAAAGAGTGTGAAAAAGCCGCTTCTTTAGAGATAGCAAAACGCAGCCGCTCAACGCCTAGAATAGCCTTGCGTTTGCTTAAAAGAGTAAGGGACTTTGCTGAGGTAAATGATGAACTAAACATAAGTGAAGCAAGAGCCGTGCAGGCTTTAAACTCACTTGGGGTAAATGAACTTGGCTTTGATACTATGGATTTGCGGTATTTAGAACTTTTAACAGCAGCCAAACGCCGTCCTATAGGGCTTGCTAGCATAGCAGCAGCACTAAGTGAAGATGAAAATACTATAGAAGATGTGATAGAGCCTTATTTGCTCGCCAATGGCTACATAGAACGCACCGCAAAAGGGCGAGTTGCTAGCCTAAAAAGTTATGAAATTTTAAAGCTTGGGTATGAGAAGGGCTTGTTTGATTAGCTGGATTTTTTCAACAAAACAAATTTTTCCTTAGCATTGGCAAAGAACAAGAAGTTAAATGCTAAACAAGCTATAAGAAAACAAGCAAAGCAAGACGAACAAAAATAAACGAAAAATTTGCTTTAAGCCTCACCATTCATTTTTATATATAAAATAGCCATTTCCCCTAACAAACGAACCTTTATGCTTGAACTATTTTCTCTTGCATAAGCCCATCCTATAAATACAAGATTGTATTTGCCATTTTCATCGAGCATGTCTTTTTTATTGCGGCGTATACCAAAAATTTGCCCTTGTTTTGTGAGAATATTCAAATAATAATATTTATCTTCTTCTCTTTTTATATTTTCATAAACTGATAATTTTACCTTACCATAAAACTTATATATTTTACCATCATGCAATTGGGTAAATTTTCTGTTTAAGCTTTTTGTTTTTAAAACTTTTCTGGTTTGTTTTTTTGAATTTACACTCTTTGATTTAGTGCTTAAAAAAGTTTTTTCAGCAAGAGTCGTTGAATCTTTATTTTTATTATGTCCTAATTTTAATAAATGATTCATTGTTGAATGAAGCTCATTGTTTATTTGCTTTTTTGTTAAAATTTTACTAATCTTTTTTATATTTCTACTTAAAACAGGCTCATAGTAACGAATACAATCTTTGCTGTGTTGGCTACTTGGCTTTGTCCTTAAATGAGGTGTTTTTGCTACTTTAACAAAATACAATTTAGCTTTATAACAATAAGGACAAAACATATCGTTATAATATTCATTTAAATTATTATTCAGAACTTCTATAGAGATACACCGGGACTTTGCCTGACAAAAAAATTCAGCATATTTGATACTAACTCCCATAAAAACTCCTTAAATATCAATTTTCTATATCTAAAACTTAAATTTTAGTTTTTGTTTTATTCAAAAATATATTTTTTAAATTTCATTAAATAACTATTTTAGCATTAATAATCAAAAATTTATAAATAAAAACAAATTTATTAAGTTTAAAAAGCAAAACTTCACAAGTAAAAATATATAAGTGCAAACTTATACAAAAAAACCTGTAATGATTTTTTATGTAATTTAATACTGCGTATACTCATTTTCCTTTCACTCCTAAGTAATTCTTTCTCTTTCAACGCATTTGTGTTATAATGCCTTTTTTAAATTTAAGGACAAAACTCATGAATGGTAAGTTTTTTTTCATAGGCTTGATTTTAGTGGTGCTGTGCTTGCTTTTGTATTTGTTTAAAAGCTTTTTGATGGTTATAGCTATCGCTTCTTTGATGGCAGTTGCTACCTCAAATATCAATGCTAAATTTTTAAGCCTTTTTCATGGTAAAAAAGTGCTTGCGGCAAGTTCTACGACTACGCTTATGCTCCTGCTTTTTTTTGTGCCATTTTTTTATGCCATTACAAAAATGGGCGTGGCGTTAAAAAATTTTGATATAAGTCATTTAAATGCCACTTTGCTTTATTTTAAAAATTATCAGTTTAATTTGCCCGAGTCCTTAGCCTTTTTAGAGCCAAAGATAAGGGAATTTATCGCTAGTATTGATTTAAACAGCCTTTCAAAAAATGCTTTTACTCAGCTTGGAAATTTCACAAAAATCGGGGCGAAATTTCTTACTGATATGGTTTTAATCATCGTTTTTTACTTCTTTGCTAATCTTTATGGCACCCAGCTTATCATCTACTTAAAATCAGTCATTCCTATCAGCAAAGAAGAATTAAATGAAATTTTAAGCGAGGTAGGTAATGTCATGGCGGTGGTGTTTTACTCAACTGCTGTTATTTCTATACTTGAGGGCATTTTATTTGCCCTTATCATTGCTTTTTTTGGTTATGATGGCGTGCTTTTTGGCATTATCTTTGCTTTTTCTTCACTTATACCAGCAGTTGGTGGAGCTTTGGTATATGTGCCTTTAAGCTTATATGAATTTGCTTTAAATGGCTGGCAAAACGCAGCTTGGATATTTTTAGCTTCTATTATCATCATTTCACTTATTGCTGATACTTTCATCAAGCCTTTGATTATCAAGTGGATTAATGAAAAGCTTGTAAAAACTCCAACGCAGATCAATGAGCTTCTCATCTTTTTATCCATGCTTGCTGGAATTTCAAGCTTTGGTTTTTGGGGCATTATACTAGGACCTGCGATTTTAACCTTTTTCATCTCGACGATAAAAATGTATGTGATTTTAAAGGATAAAAAACTAGTCTAAGATAAAATTTTGCATATCATCACTTCCATAAAAGCTAAGATAGTTTTCAAGGGCTTTTAAGCCCTCTTCTTTTTTACCTTGCAAATTTTTAGCCCTTGCAAAAATAAGCCATGAATTTGGCTCTTTTGCATCTAAAGAATTCGCCTTTAAAGCCCAAAATATAGCTTTTTCATAGTCTTTATTTTCAAGATGAAAAGAAGCAAGCTTTAAAGCACTTTGCGTATTTTCTTTGGCGTAAAACTCAGCTTTTAATTTAGCTGGATTTATGGGGTAGGATTTAAGAATGACTTTCTTTTGTGGGCTTAAAGGGGCTAAATTTAAAGCCTGATCTTTTGCATTTATTTTTGCTAAAAGCTCTTCTTTTGCAAGTTTAGCCTTAGCAAGCTCTAGTCTTTGAAGCATTTTATTTTTCTCATGCAAAGCGATTTTAATCCGCTCTTTTTGTAAATTTTGTTCTTGTAAAAAGAAAAATACTCCAGCTAAACAGCCCACACATAAAGCAAGATAGGCAAATTTTAAAGCAAAATGTTTGAATTTATAAGCTTTGTATTTTTGCTCGAGTTCTTGAAGTTGGTATTCAGTCATAAGCTATCCTAAAATATTGTGATACAAAGCACTCAGCTCAAGCAAAGTTTTTTCACTTTTTGGCTTATTTTTATAATGAATTTGCAAGTCTTTAAAACTCAAAATAAGCTTATCAAGGGTTCTTAGATTGTATTTTACAAGCTTTAAAAGCCATTTTGCATTTGAGGCTTTAAGCTTAAGTTCAAATTTAAGCTCAAGATAAGATTCAAGCTCAGTTAAACTTAAATTTGAAAGCTCAAAAATGCTTGAAATTCGGCTTTTAAAATGTTCTTTATGAAAATCATCAAGCAGTTTGTGCGTACTTAAAATAAAGCTTATATTGCCTATATCGCTAAGCACTCGCAATCTTTCAAGCACCTTTTTTTCATACATTCCAAGCTCATCAAGGGCGATGATGAGCTGCTTTTGCTCTTTTAATCTTAAGCAAAACTCTTTAAATTCAAACTCTTGTTTAAAAATGCTTCTACTTAAAGCTTTTAAAAAAGCATTTTCATCACTAAAAGGTTCATTAAAAAGTATGAGTTTATGTTCTTTTTGAAGCTGATGAAGCAAAATGCTTTTTCCACTCCCACTTTTTCCCACAAGCAAGATCAAATTTTGCTTGAGTTTCAAGGCGTTTAAAATTTCATTTAAAACGCAAAGTTGTGAATGAAGTGGCACAAAAACTTCACTCATAGCGAATATCCTAAGTCCTTAAGGCTTGGCGAGCTTGAGCTTTCAATAATGCGAGGTGTGATGATAAAAACGATCTCACTTGTTTGTCTGCCTTGATTTTCACTGCGAAACAAAGCCCCTAAAAGAGGGATTGAGGACAAAAAGCTAACTGAGTTTTCATCGCTTAGCTCATCATGGCTGATGAGTCCGCCTAAAATAAGGGTTTGATTATTATCCATTTGCACGACTGTGGAGAGCTTTTTTTGTATGGTATCAGGGGCTATGCTTCGTGGCGTGTCTTGTCTGCGGCTATCTTGAGGGTATTTAAAACTGCTTAGACTAGGATTTATCCTTAGCATGATTTTATTATCATCTGAAATTTCTGGCAGTATATTAAGCAGTATGCCTACAAAAATGGAATAATTGTTAAAAACCTCACTCACAGTTGTGCCACTTTCTGTGCTTTTTGAGCTTTCTTTGACTTGATAATTTATAGTATCGCCTACTGAAATGATGGCTTGTTGGTTGTTTAGGGCGACAAGCTTTGGATTTGAAAGCACTTTTGTTTGTCCATTTTGTGAGAGAAAATTAAGCACTGAGCTTAAATTTACATTAGCATTTAAGCCTAAATTCCTTACAAATAAACTTCCATTTTGGTTTGATTGAAAGCTTAAATTTGAGTTTGTGCCGTCTTTGTTTTGGCTGTTAAAATCAAGGCTGAAGTTTTGCCAATTAATCCCACTTGAATGCGTTTCATTCAGGCTTACTGCGATGATTGAAACATCAATGATGACTTGTTTTTTAAGTCTAGCTCTAAGCGTATCGATGTATTGTTTCGCTCTTAAAAGCTGGCTTGGTGTGCCTGTGATGGTTATAAGTCCCGTGTTTGCGTTGATGATAATGGCTTTATTTTCTTTTTCAAGTTCAAGTAAATTTGAAAGCTGCATTTGTATATCTTGCCAAAAATCAAAACGTTCTAAGCTTTTTACAACATTATCTTCAGTATTTGCCTCAACGCCGCCAAAATCATTTTGCTTTGAACGCGAATCAACAGAAGCTTTGGTTACGCTTTGTCCCTCACGGATAGAAGTGATATAACTGAGTTTAAAGGTTTGGGTTTTAAGGCTTGAAATTTTAAGAATTTTGCCATTAAAATCAAAATGCAAATTCTGCTCTTTAATAAGAGTATGAAAAATCTCATCTAAACTCATTTGTTTGATATAGATATTTTTTTGCAAAAGATTGATCTTAGCTCTTGCGTTTTCATCAGCAAAAATAATGCTAAAAGAGCATTCTAAAGCAAGTTCTTCTAAAATTTCTTCAGTGCTTACTTCTTCAAGCACACTCAAGTCAAAAAGACGTTTAGAGCACGCATTTAAGTGGCTTTGCAACACTACAAGCAAAAAACAGCTAATCAATAAAAACTTTATGGTTTATCCTTTTTAACTTAAGATAAAAAAGCTCTTGATCTCTTTGCAAAAGCACAGAGTCATTTGAAATTTCAAGCAAACGAGCATTATCTAATGCTTCATTTACTTGATACCAAATTCCATTTATTTTGGCTTTTTGATTAAAAATTGCTTGAAGTTTTAAATTTGTATCAATCTTTATATCTTCATCATAAAAAGGATTTTTAAATTGCGTGATGTCAATGGATTTTTGCAAAGGCATAGCTTGAATACAAGTTAAAAAAGCTATACCAAAGCAAAAAATCCATTTTTTCAAGTCTAATCCTTGCCGTGATTTTGTCCTAACTCATCACTAAAGTCAGCCGCTGCAAAACGTTTAAGCTGGCGGTATCTTCTTTGCGCATCAGCTTTATTTTTTGCATATAGTTCGGCTGCATGCTCTGGACTTGACTTTTTAAGCGAGTTATAACGCACTTCATTAAGCAAGAAGCTTTCATAAAGATCCCAATCCGGAGCCTTGCCCTCAAGCTTAAGTGGATTTTTACCCTCATCTTGCAAGCGAGGATCAAAGGTATATAAAGGCCAATATCCACATTTTGTAGCAAGTTCGCCTTGATCGCCTGAATTTCCAAGCCCACCTTTAATACCATGAGCTATACAAGGTGAATAGCAAATCACCAAAGAAGGACCATCATACGCTTCAGCCGCCATTAAGGCTCTAATGAGGTGGTTATAATTAGCGTTTGAATTAACTTGTGCGACAAAAATATAACCATAAGTCATAGCAATTTGCCCCAAGTCTTTTTTCTGCACCGGTTTTCCAGCAGCAGCAAATTGAGCCACAGCTCCAGTATGCGTTGATTTAGAACTTTGTCCGCCTGTGTTTGAATACACTTCAGTATCAAGCACTAAAACATTGACATTTTCTCCACTTGCTAAAACATGATCAAGCCCACCATAGCCTATATCATACGCCCAACCATCACCACCAAAAATCCAGTGTGATTTTTTGGTTAAGAAGTGTTTAATGTCTAAAATTTCAGCAGCAGCTTTGTTGTCTTTATTTTGTTCTAAGATAGGCACGAGCTTATCGCGAATTTCTAGGGTTTTTGCACTGCTGTCTTTGTTGGCAATCCACTCTTTAAATAAAGCTGAAAGTGCATTTGGCACACTTGACATATTGTCATTCATAATCGTTTCTATGCGGTGGCGAACAGCTTCAGTAGCCACTTTCATACCAAAACCAAATTCAGCATTATCTTCAAAAAGCGAATTTCCCCAAGCCGGTCCATGTCCATTTTTTACACTTTTTCTATAAGGAGTTGAAGGAGCTGAACCGCCATAAATCGAGCTACAACCTGTAGCATTGGCAATAATCATTCTCTCGCCAAAAAGCCTTGTTACAAGAGTGATATAAGGCGTTTCGCCACACCCTGGGCAAGCTCCGTGGAATTCAAATAAAGGCTGAGAAAATTGTGCGCCTTTGACATTTTCTTTTGCCATAACTTCATCTTTGTAAGTGATTTGTTTGAATAAATAATCCGCATTTTCTTGCTCGCCAAAGTCAATCTCTTCTTCTAAAGGCACCATAACCAAAGACTTTTCTTTAGAAGGGCATTCATGCACGCAAAGCTCACAACCGGTGCAGTCAAGCGGAGAAACTTGAATTTTAAACTGCAATTTCTCGCCCTTTGTCCCTTTAGCTTCAAGATGATGATCTTTAACGCCTTGTGGAGCTAAAGAAAGCTCATTATCATTAATCAAAAATGGACGGATTACAGCATGAGGACAAACTGAAGCACATTGATTGCACTGAATGCAGTTTTTTTCTATCCAACGAGGCACCATAACACCTACGCCACGTTTTTCAAATTCAGTTGTCCCACTTTCAAAGTGTGCGTCTTCATAACCTAAAAAGGCTGAAACAGGCAGATCATTTCCTCTTGCTCTTTCCATAGGACGAGCGATTTTTTCAACAAATTCTGTGCCTTTATATGCATGCACTTCTTCTTTTGCTTCATCTTTAAGATTTGCCCAAGCTGGATCAACATTTACTTTTATAAGCCCATCAGCGCCTACATCAATAGCTTTATAGTTCATCTCAACGATAGCATCACCTTTTTTACCATAAGTTTTATAAGCAAGCTCTTTCATATATTTTTGAGCTTGTTCAAAAGGAATGATATTAGTAAGCTTAAAGAAAGCTGATTGCATAATGGTATTTGTGCGATTACCTAAGCCTATATCGCGTGCAAGTTTGGTGGCGTTGATGATATAAAAGTTGATTTTTTTCTCAGCTAGAATTTTCTTAACTTTGTTTGGGATATGCTCTATAGTTTCTTTTTCACTCCAAATGCTGTTAAGCAAGAAAGTTCCATTTTCTCTAATACCCTCAAGCACTTCATAAGTCTCAAGATACGCAGCTACCGAGCAAGCCACAAAGTGAGGCGTTGTCACAAGATAAGTTGAACGTATAGGTTTTTTAGAAAATCTTAAATGGCTTCTTGTATAACCACCTGATTTTTTACTATCGTATGCAAAATACGCTTGTGCGTAAAAGTCTGTATTATCACCGATGATTTTAATGGAGTTTTTGTTTGCCCCAACGGTGCCGTCTGCTCCAAGTCCATAAAACAAACATTCTGTAGTGCTGTCATTGCTTAAAGAGATATTATCTTTTACCTCAAGTGAAGTATGAGTTACATCATCAACTATACCAACAGTGAAGTTATTTTTTGGCTCTTTTTGGTTTAAATTCTCAAACACAGCAAACATTTGAGCAGGATTGACATCTTTTGAGCTAAGTCCATATCTTCCACCTACGATTAAAGGAGCGTTTTCTTTATCATAAAAAGCTGCACGCACATCAAGATAAAGCGGCTCACCAAGAGAACCTGGCTCTTTTGTGCGATCTAAAACAGCGATTTTTTTCACTGATTTTGGCATAACATTAAAGAAGTATTTTAGGCTAAATGGGCGGTAAAGATAGACTTTTAAAAGCCCTACTTTTTCGCCTTTTTTGTTAAGATAATCCACAACTTGCTCTAAAGTTTGAGTCACAGAACCCATAGCAATAACTATCCTTTCAGCATCAGGCGCACCATAATACACAAAAGGTTTATACTCTCTACCGGTAATCTTTGAAAACTCGACCATATATTCATTTACAACATCAGGCAAGGCATCATAAAAGCGGTTTGATAATTCTCTAGTTTGAAAGTAAATATCATCATTTTGTGCTGTTCCTCTTGTCTTTGGATTTTCAGGTGTAAGACAGGAGTTTTTAAACTCACGCACCGCGTCTTTATCAAGCAAGCGATCAAAATCAGCATAATCCATAAGCTCGATTTTTTGAATTTCATGGCTTGTTCTAAAGCCGTCAAAAAAGTGCATAAATGGCACACGACCTTTGATAGCTGCAAGATGAGCCAAGCCTGCTAAATCCATAGTTTCTTGCACAGAATGCGAGCAAAGCATAGCAAAACCGGTTTGTCTAGCTGCATATACATCTTGATGATCCCCAAAGATAGATAAGGCTTGAGAAGCAATTGATCGTGCTGCGACATGGATTACACAGGGGAGGAGTTGTCCGGCGATTTTATACATATTTGGAATTTTAAGCAAAAGTCCTTGAGAAGCTGTAAAAGTAGTGGTTAGTGCTCCAGCTTGAAGCGAACCATGCACGGTTCCAGCAGCTCCTGCTTCACTTTGCATTTCTACAACTTTAACCGGTGTTCCAAAAAGATTCTTTTTCCCAGCCGCTGCCCAAGCATCAACATGATCAGCCATAGGCGAACTTGGCGTGATAGGATAAATCCCGGCAACTTCAGTAAAAGCATAAGAAGCATACGCGGCTGCTTCGTTGCCGTCCATAGTTTTCATTTTTTTAGCCATAATGAATTCCTTTCTTTTTTGTAGGGTTGTTTTTGTGTTATGCCGTTTAGGATACTATTTATTTTCTTAAAAGTTAATTAAGCCATTTTGATAATCAAGACTGCGACAATGTTTTGAGTGGAATTTACACATTTTAGCGAAGTCTATTTGAGGGGATTGTATCGGTTAAAAGCAAATCAAAGAGCAAATACCATTTAAAAAATATTTTAAAAATATTAAATGGTATTTGCAAATTCATAACAAAACTTTTATGAAATTATCTTAACTAAAAGATTTTTTCATATCAATCACATAGCGGAATTTAGCCTTGCCACTTGTAAGATTGTCATAAGCTTCATCTATCTTATCTGCTGTGATGATCTCAGTTTCTGGATAAATTTTATGCTGCAAAGAAAAATCAAGCATTTCTTGAGTTTCTTTCATGCCTCCAATTAAAGAGCCATACACTTTTTTACCAGCCTTAAACACAAGTGTATCTATGCTGATTTGTGGCATTACTTCAGCTGGTGGTAAGCCTACTATTGCAAGTTCGCCGCCGTATTTTAAAAGATCGATATATTCACTTACCTTATAAGCTGTTGGTATAGTTGAGATGATAAGATCAAAACGTTCTTTTACTTCACTTGGCTTTGTTGAGGTATAAAGAGCCTTTGCGCCCATTTTTAAAGCTTCTTCTTTTTTCTTATCATTTCTTGCAAAAACATATACTTCTGCGCCCATTTTTACAGCATATTTTACTGCCATAGAGCCAAGCCCACCAAAGCCAGCTACGCCTACTTTATCACCAGCTTTAATTTGGCTAAATTTCAAAGGTGAATATGTCGTAATACCGGCACAAAGCAAAGGTGCAACTTTTTCAAGTGGAGCATCACTTGGCACGCATACTGCAAAATGCTCATGAACGACTATGTTATTGCTGTATCCACCATAAGTTGGCTCATTGTTATGAAAGCTATCTTTACAATCATAAGTAAAAGTTGCCTTGCCATTCATACAAAATTGCTCTTGACTTCTCTTGCAAGCTTCACATTCCCCGCAAGAATTCACCATACAACCAACACCAGCATAATCACCCACCTTAAACTTACTCACCTGTGAGCCTACAGCGATCACTCTACCAGCGATTTCATGTCCTGGCACCATAGGATAAATTCCCTCATGCCATTCGCTTTTTGCACTATGCACATCGCTATGACAAATGCCTGCAAAAAGGATTTCGATTAAGATATCTTTTTCTCCAAGTGCGTGACGTGAAAAATCATAAGGCTTAAATTTAGCATTTTTATCAGCCACAGCAAAACCTTTTGCTGAAATTCGCTTGCCACTAAGGGCTTCACTAATGTAATTTTGCATTTTTTCTCCTTTAAATTTGTAATGATGATGAAATTATACAACCAGACACTTAGTGTCTGTCAAGAGCAAATTTCAATTTTTTTTCATTTTTTTCAAAAAAGCTTTTTTATAGCCATAAATTTATACTTTTTGCATAAATATCCTTACAAATAAAATCACACAAAAAAAGCCAAGTAAAATCACAGGCACAAAGACAAGCAAATCAAGGCTAAAATACTCTATAAAAAGCCCACAAACAAAAACACCAAAACTTATACCTAAATTTGAAAAGCTTACGAAAAGTCCGTTTGTTAGCTCTTTGGCTTTTTCAAAGGGGCTTGAGATGAGAAATTGTGTAAGATTGTTTGCCATGCCTGATAAAACGCCAAGTAAGGCAAGTATAAAAATCATCAACACACTATGTTTTTCGCCTAAAAAGAGTAAAAAATAAAGCCCTATCATCAAAAAAGCAAGAGCAAATGAAATCATTTTTTCATAACTTAAAACCTTGCCTGCTAAGAAATTTCCCAAGACACTAAAAAGCCCATACACAAAAAGAGCAAGACTAATAAAGCCAAAATCAAAACCAGCACTATTATGCAAAAAATCAGATAAAAAGCTATAAAAGCCATAAATTGCTGCTACGCACACAAACACAGCCAAAACACTGATCCACAAAAGAGGCTTTGAAAGTATAGAACTTTGAGCTTTAAAACTTGAACTTTGAGCCAAACTTAAAGGCTTGACAAAGAAAAAAGTCGTGCAAAAACACAGCAAATTCAAGGCAAAGAAAAAGCCCATAGCCCATTCAAAAGAAAAATGAGAACCTAAAAAAGTCGCTATACTCACCCCTAAAACCATGCCCATACTCATACCCATAAATACAAAAGAAATCGCCCTTGCACTTTGCTTCTTATCTTTTGAGCTATGAGCGGCTAAGCTCAAGGCTAAGGCTATATATACAGGGTGTAAAAAAGCTGGCAAGAGGCGAAAAAAGAGCAAAATTTCAAAACTACTTGCAAATATACTTCCAAAAGCACTTATACAAAAAAGGCTTAAGATAAGAAGCATTAAAGGCTTAGGCTTGATCTTTTCACAAATAAGCGGAGTAAGTGGGGCAAAAAGCATAACGATAAAGGCAAAATAACTTACTATATGAGCTGCTTTTGTGCTTGAAATGCTAAATTTCAAAGCGATAATAGGCACAAGTCCCATAATACCAAGTGAAGAACTGATGATAGCAAAAACGCCAAGTGTAAGCGTAAAAAGGAGGATTTTGTTTTCCTTGTCTTTGGTGTTTAGCTGTGCTGTTTGCATATCTTTTTCCTTATTTTTTAAAATTTAAAATGAATTATAAAGCCTTACACTTGGTGTTTGTCAAGGCTTGATTTAAAAAATTTGCAAATTTTTTCATTTTACTCTTGACAGATACTAAGTATCTGCGTTTATAATTTCAAAAGCGAAACAAAAACGCTAGAAAATTTCACACATTTAAAGGAGAAAAAATGAAAAATGTCTTGCTTATCAATGGAAGCAAAAAATTTGGTAACTCAGAAGCAAGGTTAAGTGCCACACTTCAAGAACTTGCGGCTAAAACTTTAAGTGAGCTTGGCTTAAGCATAACTCAAACACACATCGATAAAGGTTATGATATAGAAGAAGAGGTGCAAAAAATTCTCAATGCTGATGCTTTGATCTATCAAATGCCGGGCTGGTGGATGGGCGAACCTTGGATAGTTAAGGAGTATATCGACAAAGTCTATCTTGCAGGATATGGGAAATTTTTTACAAGTGATGGCAGACACAGGGATAATCCTACCAAAAACTATGGCACAGGCGGACTTTTAAAGGATAAAAAATACATGTTTAGCCTCACTTGGAATGCTCCACTTGAAGCCTTTACAGATAAAGATGGCTTTTTTGGTGGTGTAGGCGTTGATGGGGTGTATTTGCATTTGCATAAGGCTCATGAGTTTTGTGCTATGAGTGCTTTACCAACTTTCATCTGCACTGATGTGGTGAAAAATCCTCAAGTTGAAAAATACCTCAGCGATTATGAGACACATTTAAAGAAAATTTTTGCTTAAAATATATCTTAATTACGCTTTGCTGGATTAAGCTCATCTAGGCAAAGCGTGATATAAACAAGCTTATTTGTAATTTTGTTTTTGAATTTATCTTTTTACATACCCTAGCCTAATATATTTTCACATA
This sequence comes from Campylobacter sp. MIT 12-5580, assembly GCF_005406235.1. Classification (NCBI taxonomy): domain Bacteria; kingdom Pseudomonadati; phylum Campylobacterota; class Epsilonproteobacteria; order Campylobacterales; family Campylobacteraceae; genus Campylobacter; species Campylobacter sp. MIT 12-5580. Next base: position 122,443 of record NZ_NXLK01000002.1, on the reverse strand, counting down.
TTGACAAAACATATCATCATTTTAATCAAATTTAAATTTTAAAAATTATTATTATTATGATATAATCTCGCTTTTATTTTTACAAAAAAACAAGGAGAAAAGTAATGAAAAAACGCTTTGTATTTTCAAGTTTGCTTTGCTGTGTGGCTTTAAGCCTAAAAGCTGATGAAATAGGCGGTATAGAAAGCTTTGAGCTTGAGAAAACACATATTGAAGCAGGTTTTATAGAAGCAGATACAAATGTGCGTAATGTCGAAGTGGTGGGGCAAGAACAGCTCCATGATAGAGGTGATGATAGCATTACTGAAGTGTTGCAACGCACTCCGGGTGTGAGCTTTGTGGATTATGGCTCTGGTAAGTCAATAGATATGAGAGGACAAGGTGAAAAAGCTGGAAATTCAGTAAAAGTTATGGTTGATGGTAAGATTATCAACACCCTTGATACAGGACACATAAACACGCCTTTTGATACCATTTGGCTTGAAAATGTTGATCATATAGAAGTCGTTCCGGGCGGCTCAGCCGTGCTTTATGGTGATGGCACGAGGGGGGGGGGCGTTAAATATTATCACAAAAACGCCTAGTGAAGATGCTTTTACTATAGGCGTAAATGGACAAATGTATGATAAAGTCTCAAACTGCGTAAGCATACCTCCTTATACCTCAAACGATCCAAGAGCCCCAGTAAGTTGCAATATCCAAAAAGGCGGTGAGCTTTATACAAGCATAACTAAACGAGTTAATGACAAACTAGCCTTTAACTTTGGAGCAAATCAATTCAATATCAGAGGCTATAATAGAGGAATTTATAGAAGAGGTTATCAAATCCAATCAAAAATTTTTTATGAGCCAAGCGAGGATACAAAACTAAGTTTTGGCTACAAATGGTATAGCTCCTTAAACAGCGAGGCAAGTTATCTACAAAAACAACGCATAGAAGAAGATCCCACTCAAGTTTCAGACACCGAACGCATAGTAAAATATAACCGCCCTGAGCTTGATTTGAAGTTAAGTCATTATTTTGGCGATAATCTTGAGCTGAATGCTTTGGTGTATTATCATCATCTTAAACAGCATTTTATAAAAAATCAAGGCTATTCAGGCGTAAAGCCAAAACTTATAGGTGATTATAAAGATATAATGTTTGGAAGTAAAGTTGATAGCAGGTATTATTACTCTACTTTTGGTTCTTATTTGATGCTAGGATATGATTTTGAAAACCATACAGCAAAAAGAAATGGCATACACACCTATGAAAGACCTATATTTGCTGATAGTTTTACTCATACTATGCTTGATATAACCAGAAATAGCCATTCATTTTACGCTTTTAATTCGCATTATTTTAATGAGAATTTTATTTTAAATTATGGCTTGCGTTATGCTGTGGCTTTGTATTCAGGGCAAAGATATACTTTTGATGAAGCTACAGACCCTAGATTTCAAATCAATGTCATTCCACCAAGATATACCATTGATACCAAAGAAGAAAATTTAGCCTATGAGCTTACACCTACTTTTAAATTCTCAGATACAGGTAAAATTTATGTTAAATTTGAACGAGGCTACATCACGCCTTTACCAACTCAGCTTTTTGATAGACGCGATACTTACTCAACTATAGATTGGAGCACAGGAGCTCCTTATACACAAGAAAATCCTTACTCACCTTCAAATGTTAGCTCAGAGCATTATGATACCTATGAGCTTGGATTTAGCGAGGATTTTTTTAACTTTTTATCCGTGCAAGCGACTGGATTTTATACCATTACAAAGGGCGAAATTTATAATTCTGGCAATCCACACTTCGCCTCAGACAATGCCTCTACGCAATCGGTTGAGTGGTTTTATAGAAATTTAGATGAAACAAAAAGACTAGGAGCTGAGCTTTCATTGCGCCAAGATTTTGGTTATTTGCGTTTAAGACAAAGCTTTTCTCATGTAAGCGCAAAAATCTCTAAAGGCATATATGATAATATTCACATGCCTTATATCCCAAAAAACAAAGTCAGCCTTGGTGTAGAATATGATTTGTTTAAAAATTTGACTTTTTTTACTGATTATACTTATATATCTAAAGCGCTTGATGGCGGAACGACGGTTAGATCAGCAGGTGAAATTTTAAGCTTTCAAGATCAAGAATACATGCCAAGCTATTCACTTACTGATGTAGGTATGAGCTATCAAATTCAAGGACTTAAAATAGTTTTAGGAGTGAAAAATATCTTTGATAAACAATACACAGTCTTTCAAGGACCACAAATAACTGACCCAAACCGATCTAGCTTTAGGTATTATATATTAGGCGATGGACGCAGTTACTATCTTAATTTGCGTTATGATTTTTCTAAGCCAAAATAAAAATCTTTCAATTTGACAAAAACTAGCGCAAAATATGCTAGTTTTTGCTTATCTTCGCTCATTGGGTAAAAAAATTACAAATTTTTTAAATTTGCTCTTGACAGATACTAAGTATCTGCTTTTATAATTTCAAAAGCGAAACAAAAACGCCAAAAATTTAAAAAAGGAGAATAACAATGTTAAGTAAAATCACAAAGCTTAAAGCTTGTTTTTTAGGAATTTTACTTTTAGGTGCTGCAGCTCATGCAGCTGATACGGGCGAGGGCAGACTTTTTCCAAAAAGCCCTAATATAGAGCTTAAAAAAGTAAGCTTTAAAAACCAATACAATATGAAAGTTGCGGGCAATCTTTTTGTGCCAAAAAATTTAGCCAAAGGCAAAAGCTACCCAGCCATAGTCGTAGGACACCCAATGGGAGCGGTAAAAGAACAAGCTGCAAGCCTTTACGCTTTTAAAATGGCTGAAATGGGTTATGTGGCTTTGGCTATTGATATAAGCTTTTGGGGAGCAAGCGAAGGCGAGCCAAGAAATAGCGTTTTGCCTGATGTGTATGCGGAGGATTTTAGTGCAGCAGTTGATTACTTAGGCTCTTTAAGCTATGTAGATCGTGAAAAAATCGGTGCTATAGGCATTTGTGGAAGTGGAAGCTTTGTGCTTTCAGCCGCAAAAATCGATCCTCGTATCAAAGCCATAGTTACAGCAAGTATGTATGATATGGGCGCAGCAAATAGGGACGGGCTTAACAAATCAGTAAGCCTAGAAGCAAGAAAAGCTATCATCGCTGAAGCTGCAAATGCAAGATGGGACGAGTTTAAGGGTGGAAAAAGAACTTTAATCGGTGGCACAACTTTAGAACTAAACGCTGATACTGATCCTATACAAAGGGAGTTTTACAGCTATTATCGCACGCCAACTGGCGAATTTACCCCAAAAGGTGCAACTAAAGAGACAACCACCAAGCCAAGCTTAACTTCAAATGTGAAATTTATGAATTTCTATCCATTTAATGATCTTGAGCTTATATCGCCGCGTCCTTTGCTTTTCATCACTGGAGATAAGGCACATTCAAAAGAATTTAGCGAAGAAGCCTATAAAAGAGCAAGCCAGCCAAAAGAGCTTATGTATATAAAAGGAGCAAATCATGTGGATTTATACCATGATATAAATAAAATCCCTTTTGCAAAAATTACTGAGTTTTTTAATAAAAACTTAAAATAAACTTCAAACAAGCAGGGCTAAGTAAAGCCTTGCTTTTGCTTTAAATTTAAAATCAAAGGTTAAATGATGAAAAAGATAATAACACTTATATTATTTGCTTTTTTAAGCTTAAGGGGCGAGGATTTTATAGTGGAGTTTAGCTTTGAAAATGGGCAAAGTTTTAGGGTAAAAATGCAAGAAAATGAAGCCAGCAAGGATTTTATAGCCCTTTTGCCGATGAGCTTTAAGCTTAATGATCACGGGCGTACAGAAAAGGTTACTCACCTAGAAAAAGCTTTAAAAACAGCGGAATTTAAGGCTTACGAGCCAGAAATTGGGGATTTTTTCTATTATGCACCTTTACAAAATATAGGCTTTTATTATGAAAAACAAGGTGCATTTGAGGGACTTTTTAAAATGGGACAAATCATAGAAAAAGATAAAATCAAGCTTTTAAAAGAGCAAAAAGAAGATTTTATCTTAAAAGCTAGACTTATAAATGAATGAAAACGAAATTTAAAGGAAAAAAAATGATAAAAAATAACACCTTTCTTATCCCAACGCTTATGCTTGGAGTCTTTGCGCTTTTAAGTATGGAGCTTGGGGCTATGGGACTTTTACCGCTTATCGCTGATTTTTATCAAGTAAGTGTCAGCGATGCGGGCTGGGTGGTGAGTATATTTGCTTTGATAGTGGCTTTTTCAGCTCCTATTTTACCACTTTTAGTGGCTAAGTATGATACCAAAAAAGTAATGCTTGTCTGTCTTAGCATATTTGCCATCACTTCACTTTTTGCAGCTTTTTGCACGAATTTCATTTTGCTTTTAGTGCTTAGAGCAATTCCTGCCTTTTTTCACCCAATCTACTGCGCTTTAGCCTTTAGCGTCGCAGCAAATGCTATGCCAAAAGGGCAGGAGATCAAAGGCACAAGTAAAATTTTTGCAGCAGTTTCTGCTGGTATGACGCTTGGAATTCCGCTGGCAAGTTATCTAGCAAGCAAGATTAATTTAGAATTTTCTTTTGCCTTTTTTGCGATTTTAAATGCCCTTGCTTTTGTGGCGACTATCTTTTTCGTGCCAAGTCTAAAAGGCGAGAAAACAAAATCTCAAAAAGAGCAGTTTAAAGTGCTTGCAATGCCTGTAGTTTGGGCGTCTATAGCCTTAGTTGTTGTGGCAACTGGAGCTATGTTTGGTTTTTATAGTTATATGAGCGAGTTTTTGCTAAACTTTACACATATTGACTTTACTCTTATTAGCTTGCTTTTGCTTGCGTATGGACTCAGTAATGTTGTAGGCAATTTCATCGCTGGAAAAGCCTTTGTAAGATCAGCCAATCTTACACTTTGGATTAGTCTTTTTATCATGCTTGTTTTATATATCTTACTTTTTGTTTTTGGGACAAATGTGCTTTTAACAAGCTTGATCTTAGTCATCTTAGGTGTATTTGCAGGTATAGTCAATAGTGGGGATCATTTTATGCTCACTCAGCCCATACCACAGGCTAAAGAATTTGCAAATGGACTTTTTATCTCCACAGCAAATATAGGAACCACGCTTGGCACAGCACTTTGCGGGCTGTTTATCTCGCTTGAAGGCTCAGGCTTTGCGGTTTTAGCAAGCGTAGCTTTGGTGGTGCTAAGTTTGATCATCTTTGCCCTAAGAGCGAGGCTTTTAAAAGAAAAAATTTAAATTTTACTTTTTACTCTTGACAAACACCAAGTGTCAAGCTGTATAATGACAAAAAACAAAAAAGGAGAACAAATGAAAACTTTGGTGCTATTTTCACATAGTTATTATGACAAATCAAGCGTCAATAAAACACTTTTAGAGGCTTTAAGCAAGGAACAAGGCTTTGAAATTCACAACCTTAACCTTGTATATCCAAATGGCAAGATTAATATAAAAGCTGAATTTGAAAAGCTTCAAAACGCTAGTCGCATTTTGGTGCAATTCCCGCTTTTTTGGTATAGCACGCCAAGCATTTTTAAAGAATGGCAAGATGAGGTTTTAACGCCAATTTACGAGCAAAAACTTGATTTTTTAAAGGATAAAAAAGTAGGCTTTGTCGTTACAGCTGGTGGCTCGGTGAGTGATTTTAAAGAACTTGATAATGCCTGCGAAAGCGGGATAGAACGCACAATGTTTGCGCTAAATACCAGCTTTGAGGGCGTAGATGCAAAGATAACAAAACCTTTTGTTATCTTTAGCGCAAATGCAAATAATTTGCCACTTGAAGCTTATCTTGACTACGCAAAAAATTTTTAAACTTTAAACTTCTGCTAAATCAAATTTGCAATTTGATTTAGCCTTTTTATCTTTTAAATCACAAAAAATTTGCAAATTCTTTAAATTTACTCTTGACTGATAGCTGCTCTCATCTTTTATAATATTAATACCAATTTATCAAAAGGAGCAAAATGAAAAATCGTAGGGATTTTTTAAAGCTGGCTACAGCCTTTGGTGCAGTTGTGGTTGGCTCTTCGCTTGAAGCTAAAAAAAGCGCTGAAAGCCTAAGTGAAACTGATGAGCTTTTGCGTGGAGTAAGTGATATACATATACACGCAGCTCCAGATATCAGAGCTAGGCTTACTGATGAGCTTGCTTTTGCTAGGCAGGCTCAAAAGGCTGGTTATAAAGCCATCATGTATAAGTCAAATGACTTTTCTTGCCATGATAGAGCTTATCTTATACAACAAGCTCTTGGGGATTTTGAAGTATATGGAAGCCTTTGTATGAATGATGTTGTGGGCGATAAGGTTAATGTTATAGCGGCTAAAAAAGCTACTGAAACGACTGGGAAGCTGTGTCGTTGCATTTATATGCCAACGCAAAATGCACGTTATGCAGTAAAGCTTTACAAACAAAATATCACACCTATAGCTGTGCTTGATGAGCGAGGCAGGGTTTTGCCTGAAGTGGTGCAGGTTATGGAGATTTGCCGTGATGCAAATATCATCTTTGCAAGCGGACATTGTTCCCCTGAAGAAAGTCTTATCTTAGCTCAAAAAGCAAAAGAAGTTGGGGTGCAAAAATTTGTCATTACGCACGCAAACTCAAGAGATTGGAAGCTTAGCACAGATCAGATCAAAAAAGCCATAGACTTAGGCGCTTTCATAGAATACTGCTTCTTGCCAAATCTTTGGGGTAAAGGCACGCCTTTAAGTCATTTTGAAAGGGCAAGCGAGCAAGAATTTATAGACTTTGTAAAGATAATGCCCCAGCGAAGCTTTATCAGCACAGACTTAGGACAAGCTGGTATGCCAAATCCACTTGATGGTATGAGGCGGTGTATAAGTTTGCTTATAAAAAATGAAATCGCTCAAAAAGATATCGATACTTTAGTAAGGATTAATCCTTATCATTTAGTGCAAATTTAAAAAGGAGAAAAAATGAAAAAATTACTTATCTTGCTAGCCTTTGTGCTTAGTGTAAATGTCTTTGCAAATGAAGCAAAAGTTAAAACTCTAGTCATCGCTTCACATCCTTACCCTGAACGCTCAACTTTTATCAAGGGCTTAGAACAAGCTGCAAGAAGTGTAAAAGGCGTTGAGGTAAGAAATTTAGAAAGCATTTATGGCTATGATACGCGCGCCATTGATGGAGCAAAAGAGCGTGAAATCACGCGTGAGTATGATAGGATAGTGTTTTTGTTCCCTACGCATTGGTTTAATATCACGCCTATGATGAAGGCTTATCTTAATGAAACTTGGGGAAGCGTGGGACCCGGGCTGTGGCAGGGTAAGCAAATGCTTGTTGTTTCAACTGCAGCAGGAGGAGCTTCAACTTATGGCAAAAATGGCAGGATAGGCGCCCAGCTTGCTGATGTCTTTATGCCTATGAAAGCAAGCGCTTTGCATTGTGGTATGGAGTATCTGCCTCCACTTGTGTTTCAAGGTGTAAATAGGGCTGAGTTAGAAAATTATAAAAAAGCTTTTATCCAGCGTTTGACACAAAGATAAATTTAATAATATGAAAGCAAAGCATTTTTTGTAAGAGTGTAGAGCTTGTCGCTGAGTTTAAGACTGAAATTTTTATCATGAGAAATGATGATTTTGCTTGCTTTACACTCTTTTAAGATATGTATGAGTTTTTCTTCATTTTTTGTATCAAGATTAGAATTTGGCTCATCAAGAAGCAAGAGTTTTGGCTTACAAATGAGTATGCCAGCAAGTGCAACAAGTTTTTGTTCCCCACCAGAAAGCTCAAACACTATCTTATCTTTAAGGTGAAAAATATCAAGCTTTTTAAGCATAGCCTCACCCTTAAAAATCGCTTCATCTTTACTTAAATTTGCATTTAAAAGACTGAAAATCACATCTTCAAGCACTATAGGACAGATGAATTGATCTCTTGGATTTTGAAACAGATAAGCTATTTTTAAACGTTGCTTTTCAAAGTCTTTTAAAGTCTTCATTTCTTCATCAAAAAGCCTAAGAACACCTTTTTCTTGCCTTTTAAGTCCAGCTATAAGCTCGAGCAAGGTGCTTTTTCCTATGCCATTTTCTCCAAAAATACTTATGCTTTCGCCTTCTTTTAGACTTAAATTTATATTTTCAAATAATAAACGATCATAAATTTTCATACTTATCAAGCTTAAATTTACAATTTCATTCATAAAATACTCCCAAAGAAAAACAAAACATAGCTAATATCAAGCCTAAAAATACACAATCTAACAAAGAAAAAGAAAATTTTTCAAACCTGTAAAGTTTGAGTTTAAAATTCCTACAAATTAAAGCATATTCTAATTTTTGACTTTTATATATTGCACTGATAAAAAGCATAGCTACGCAGTTTGCATAAATTTTATAAGCAAAAAGCGAACTTTTGTGCCTAAAAGCTCTTGTTTTAAGCGTTTTTTTAAGACGCATAAACTCAAGACATAAATCCTGAATAAATTTAGCACTAAAATAAAAAATAAAACTTAGTTTTGAACTTAACCTCAAATCATAAAAGGCTTGAGCTATCTTATATAAGTTTTCTTTGCAAAAAAGCAAAAGTGTGAAAAAAAGGATAAGATTGGCTCTTATGATGATGAGCAAGGCAAGATGATAATTTTCATTGATAAACGCACTCAAAGCTAAAAAAAGGATAAAGATATTTAAAACAACCAAAGCTTTTAAAGCTTTTAAAATGCTTGCTCTTTTAAGTAAAAGAACAAAGATTAAAGGCAGCAAAAAGATATAATCAAGCCTTGTGCTAAGTGCGATTTTTATGCTAAAAATAAAAGCCCCAAGTAAAGATAAGCTTAAATTCAAGTCTTTCTCGCCTTTAAAAAATATATTCCAGCAAAGAAAAGAGCAAGAAGCGCAAAAGAAAGTATAAATTTTGGCAAATCACTGAAAAAAGTATTTTGTTCTTCTCCTAAGCTTTGCTGAGTTGGCGTAAAATTTTCAGCCTTAAACTCAAGACTTTGTCTATGTCCTAAACCTCCATCAACAACTATAGTAAAGTTTGGCTTAGTAAGTGTAATCCTTGCTTGTCCTAATTCATCAAGTTTAAAGCTTTGAAACACTTTTTCATCTTCAAATAAGCTCACTTCACATTCTTTGCAAGCTGTATTGCCATAAAAATAACTTTTTATAAAAAGTTCATTTGCTTCTTCTTTGACAAAAATTTTAAGCGCATGTGCTTGAAGCGTAAGGCAAATCAAACTTATCAATATTATATATCTCATCTTAAAAGCTCCTTATTTGTTTTATATATAAAACTAAAGGCAAATAAAGCAATAAGCCCCTCAACAACCATCAAAGGAATATTAGCTAAAAACACAGCTATGCTAATGTGCATAAATTCATTTCCATTGAGTATCAAAACAAGACTTAAAAGCAAGCTTGAAATGAAAATTGGCATAAAGCCGATTAAAAAATAATACATTAAACGAAGCTGTTTAAAAGAAGAAGCTAAAAATACTCTTGCGATCAAAGCAGGAAGCGCCATCATCAATACATTAACGCCCAAAACACTCAAGCCGCCAAAACCAAAAAACAAAGCTTGCAATAACAAAGCTACAAAGATAGCCAAAAACGCATTAAAGCCTAAAAATGCCCCTATAAAGCCGCTTAAAATAAGATGAATTGAAGTAGGACCTATAGGGATATGGATAAATGATCCTATGAAAAATAAAGCACTCATACAAGCTATTTTAGGAATTTGCTCTTGTTTGAGTTTATAGAGTGTATAAGTAAGCAAAGCAGCACTCACGCACCCTGCTGAAATAAGAATTTCAGGCTTTAAAACCCCTTCACTAATATGCATAAATCATTCCTTTGTTTCTACCCAAAGCACAGCTCCTAATTCTACAGGATAAGTTTTGTTGTCTTTTTTGATTGTTTCATCATCATCAATTAAAGCCGCAAAACCCCACCAGCCAGCAAAAGGTAAGGCAAAGCTAAATTCGCCATTTTCATTTGTCTTAACTTCTTGAGTGATAAAGTCTTCATTTGGTGCTTTTAAGCCTTGAGTATTGTAGTATTCTACCTCAACGATGATATTTTTAGCTCTTTTGCCTTTATAATACACCACGCCACTAAATACGCTTCCTTTGTAAAGTGCATAAGGGCGAGTAAGGGGAAGTATTTCAGCCTTTAAGCTTAAAGGTTTATCCCAACCTTCTCCATAACCATAAGCATTAACTATAGTCTTTGTTATATGTCTTATAAATTTATTTTCAGCTGGTTCAAAATAAGGCTTAGGAATCATATAAAAACTATACATTGCAGGCTCTTTAAGCTCATAATTTGCTTGATAAGTATCTAATCCGCCTTTTTTATGCACTTGCAAATTTGTAAAAAGCTCTTTTTTGCCATTGATAAAAACTCCAGTTTCTTCAGGCTTTTCAAGATTCATAAATGCTTGCATAAAAGGATGGGTAAATTCAAAATCAACAATAATTTTGGCATCTTTTGCCTCCTCAACAACAGAATTTGAAGTTTTTACCACTCCAAAATGAGCAAAGGCTTCAGAGCCAAACAACAAAGCCATTAAAACAAGGGCTATTTTTTTCATCTTTTCTCCTTTATTTTCTTATAGATAATACATTGTAGTGGAAAATTTCACCCACCACAAGCCCCCCCTCCCCCTTATTTTTTCAATATTTTTCAAACTTTTGAAAAAAATTTGCAAATTCTTTGAATTTACTCTTGACTGATAGTAGCTATCATCTTTTATAATTATGAAATATTTTTTAAAAAGGAGATGAAATGCAAAGAAGAGCATTTTTGGAACGCGGTTTAAAGGCTGGCTTGGCTTTGAGTATGTTAAATGCGAGCTTGGCTTTGGCTAATGATAAGAAAGCAAATTCACAAGCAAGGATTAAAAATCCTTCAAAAAGCCTGCCTAAACGCATTTTGGGAGGTAAAATCGAAGTTTCTGCACTTGGGCTTGGTTGTATGGGTATGAGTCATGGACATGGTCCGGCTCGTGATATTAAAGAGATGACTAAGCTTATCAGGCAGGCTTATGATTTAGGCGTTACTTTTTTTGATACGGCTGAAATTTATGGACCACATACTAATGAAGAACTTGTTGGACCTGCTTTAAAGCCTATTAGAGATAAGGTTGTCATAGGCACTAAATTTGGGCTTTATTATCCTTTTGGTAAGCAAATGCAAGATTCATCTAAAAAGTCTATTATAAGAGCAATTGACGCGAGTTTAAAACGTTTGCAAACTGATTATATAGACATTTACACCCAGCACCGTGTTGATACTGATACGCCTATTGAGGAAGTAGCTGATACCATGCAAGAGCTTGTCAAGCAAGGAAAGATAAGGGCTTGGGGCTTAAGCGAGGCTGGAGCTAAAACCATAGAGCGAGCACACAAGGTATTTGCCCCTGCAAGCGTACAAAGTCAGTATTCTATCAGCTTTAGAGAGCATGAAGAAGATGGGGTGATACCAACTTGCAAAAGGCTTGGCATAGGCTTTGTGGCGTATTCTCCACTTGATAGAGGGCTTTTAACAGGGCTGATGAATGAAAACTACCGCTTTGCTGCTGGGGATATGCGTCTAGCTTTTCCAAGATACACCCCACAGGCTTTAAAGGCAAATCAAGCTATAGTTAATTTTGTAGCCAGTATTGGCAAGCAAAAAGGAGCTACTATCACTCAAACTGCCCTTGCTTGGCTTTTGGCTCAAGATGATTTTATAGTGCCTATACCAGAAACGACAAATCCTAAGCATTTGATTGAGAATTTAAAAGCGGTGGAGTTTAGCTTTACTCAAGATGAGCTTGCAAAAATCGATGAGGAAGTAAGAAAGATAGTCATAGTTGGCGAACGCTTTGCTCCAGGAAGTGATGCGGCTAAAAGTGTTGGCTTATAAAAGGAGAAAAGATGAAAAAAATCATTCAAATAGGCTTATTAATATGCGGCTTGTTTGTTTTTGCACAAGGAGAGGATATGAAAATTTCTTTTGAATTTAATGATGAGCTTATCATCACAGAGCTTGATGATAATGTTGCTGCAAGGCATTTTTATGAGATGTTGCCCTTAGAGCTTGAATTTAGTGATTATGTGGGTAAAGAAAAGATTAGCCCTGCTCTTAAAGAAAGGCTAAATACTAGCGGTTTAAAGGGTTATGATCCAAGTGTTGGGGACTTTTTTTATTTTGCGCCTTGGGGAAATTTGGGGGTATTTTATGAAAAACAGCCCTTTCATAGTGGCTTAGTCTTTTTAGCAAAAATCAAAGACTATAAGAAATTTCAGGCTCAAAAGGGCGATTTTAAAGTGCGTATTAAAAAGGTGCTGTGATGAAAAGAAGATCATTTTTATCAAATTCAGCTAAATTTGGCTTAAGTCTCTTTGCTTTGAGCTTTTCAGGCTCATTATTAGCCAACTCATATCAAAATCTAAAAGGAAAACTTATGAACTTAACACAACTTGCAAAACAAAATTTTGAAAAACTCTTTGGAAAAGAAACTCCAGAGCTAGCTAAAACCGATCCAGAATTTTTTAGTGCTTATATCAATTTTGCCTTTGATGAGGTGCAAGCTCACACTAAGCTTAGCCAAAAAGAACAGCTCATGCTTATACTTGGTGCTTTAATAGCTTCAGGAGGCTTAAGCGAATACAAAATCATACTCAAAGCCAGCCTCAAACAAGGCATAAGCCCAGCTGAGATTAAAGAAATACTCTATCAAAGCACGCCTTATGTAGGCATAGGTAAGGCTTTAGAGTTTATCCTTGCTACAAATGAACTTTTTAAGGCTGAAAATATCGCTATGCCCTTAGCTGCAGCAAGCACCACCACAAGGGAAAATAGAGCTCAAAAAGGGCTTGAAATTCAAAGAAAATTTTTTGGTGAAGCCATTGATAAAGGAAATGCCGCTGCTCCTGCTGAAGTAAAACACATAAGAACTTTTTTAAGTGCGCATTGTTTTGGGGATTTTTACACAAGAAAGGGGCTTGAGCTTAAATTTAGAGAGCTTTTAACCTTTGTTTTTGTAACAGCTCTTGGAGGAGCAGATGCTCAGGTAAAAGCTCACATTGCAGGCAATCTTAACATAGGCAATGATAAAAGCGTGTTAATCGCTACCATAACAGCACTTATTCCTTATATAGGCTATCCAAGAAGCTTAAATGCTTTGGCTTTGATTGAAATTTAAGTTAAAAAAAAGAATTTGCAAGTTAAAAAATTTGCAAATTCTTTATCATCACTCTTGACAGATACTAAGTATCTGGCCTTATAATGCTAAAAATATTTTTAATAAGGAAAGAAAATGAAAGAGAGTTCAAGAAGAAAATTTTTGGGAAAAATGCTAGCCTTAGGTGCTTTTGCTAGCTTAGGAAGCACAAAGCTTTTTGCAAATTTAAATGAAGCAAAAACCATACTCATACTTGGAGCAAATGGACGCATAGCAAGGCTAGTAAGTGATCGCTTGCTTAAAGAAAGTAAGGTAAATTTGCGTTTATTCTTACGCAAAGCCTCTAGGCTAAATGAGCTAAAAAGTGCTAGAGTAGAACTCTTTGAAGGCGATGCAAGCGATGAAAAGGCTTTAGAACAAGCTATGCAAGGAGTAGATATAGTCTATGCAAACTTAAGTGGCGATCTTGAGCTTTACGCGCAAAATATCATCACAACCATGCAAAATACAAACACCAAACGTCTCATCTGGATAAGCTCAGTAGGCGTGTATAATGAAGTCAGTGAATACGAGCTAAGAAGGCTAAGTCCTTGGCTAGGTGAGCATAAAAAAAGCGTAGAGCTTATAGAGGCTTCAAAGCTTGATTACACTATAATCCGTCCGGGCTGGCTAAGTAATGAAAACAGCATAAACTACGCCCTTACTCAAAAAGGACAAGATTTCATCAATCCTGAAAAATACATCTCAAGAGCAAGCGTAGCTGATCTTATAGTAAAAATTTGCCTTGATCCTAAGCTTTATATAAGAGCAAGTCTTGGCATACATAAGCCTTAAAAAAGGCTTGAAACAAGGAAAAATCATGTTAAAAGTCATTTCGGATTTATATTTTGAGAGTGAGAGAGCTTTATTTGACTTAGAGCATGCAAGGCTTAAAAACTGCTCTTTTGATAAGGGAGAATCCCCTCTAAAACATGCTAAAAACATAGTTTTAACTGGAACAAGCTTTGCGTATAAATACCCACTTTGGTATGCAAAAGATATTGAGGCTGAGCATATTTGCTTGCTTGAAAATGCAAGAAGTGGGCTTTGGTATATAGAGAATTTAAGCCTTAAAAACTCTTTCATAGCTGCACCAAAAAGCTTTCGCAAAGCAAGCAAGATAAAGCTTTTTAATGTTGATATGCCAAATGCACTTGAGAGTTTTTGGGATTGTAAAGATGTGAATTTGCAAAAAGTCAGTGTTAGGGGCGATTATTTTGCTTTTCATAGCGAAAACTTAAGGCTAGAAGACTTTAATATACAAGGAAATTACTGCTTTGATTCTTGTAAAAATGTCTTTGTTAAAAATGCTAAAATTTTAAGTAAAGACGCCTTTTGGAATTGTGAAAATGTAGAGCTTGAAGATAGCTTTATCAGTGGGGAATACCTTGGCTGGAACTCAAAAAATATCACTTTTAAAAACTGCACCATAGAAAGCTTGCAAGGGCTTTGTTATATAAAAAATTTAAAACTTGAAAATTGCAAACTCATCAACACCAGCCTAGCTTTTGAATACTCAAGCGTAAAAGCAAATATAAACTCAAATATAAAAAGTATCATCAACCCCCTTGAAGCTGAAATTTCAGCCTTTGATATAGATGAGATCATCTTAGATCAAAGCAAAGTTGATACAAGCAAAACACATATCACGCTTTTACACAAAGAGCAAATCGGAAAAGAACATGCCATTTAAAAAACAAGCTAAAAGGATAAATTCACTTAAATGGAATGTCAAAGAAAACGAGCTTGCCCTATGGGTGGCTGATATGGACTTTAAAGCACCTAAGGCGGTGCGTGAAGCACTTATAGCTAGAGCAAAAAACGGGGTTTTTGGCTATGAAGTGATCCCTGAAGCCTTTTATGAAAGCTTTATAAAATGGTGGCAAAAAAAGCATGATGTGAGTTTTAAAAAAGAGCATTGTTTATTTGTAAGTGGGGTTGTGCCAGCCTTATCCTCTCTCATTCGCTCTTTTAGCAAAGAAAATGAGGGGGTTTTGGTGCTAAGTCCGGTGTATGGGGTGTTTTTTTCAAGCATAATTAATAACGCTAGAAAAGCTATAGAATGTGAGCTTGAATATAAAAATTTCAAATACAGCATTGATTTTAAGGACTTAGAAGCAAAGCTAAAAGATGAAAATACCAAAATAATGATACTTTGTAATCCCCACAATCCCATAGGCAAAATTTACACTGAAGCAGAACTTAAAAAGATCATAAAACTTTGTGAAAAATATGAGGTTTTACTCATCAGCGATGAGATACATTGTGATCTTACAAGCAAACCTTATACGCCTATAGCAAGGCTAAGTCAAAAAGCCATTACACTCATCAGTGCAAGTAAGGCTTTTAACCTAGCTGGCATACATGCAGCTTGTATGCTGTGTGCTGATGAAAAGCTTAGAGCAAGAGCTTTGCAAGGCTTTAGCAAAGATGAGATCAATGAGGCAAATTCCTTTGCCTGCCTAGCTACTATAACAGCTTTTAATGAGTGTGAAGCCTGGCTTGATAAGCTTAATATCTTTATCAACAAAGCAAAAGAATTTACAACTCAGTTTTTAGAGAGTAAAACCAAGCTTAAGGTAGTGCAAAGCGAGGCTACTTATATGCTTTGGCTTGATTGTTCAGCCTTACTTAAAAAGGAGGAAAATAGCAAGGATTTACATGAGTTTTTACAAGAAGAAGTAGGCTTAATCCTAAGCTGTGGAAGCGAATTTAAAGGCAATGGAGCTAAGTTTTTACGCCTAAACTTAGCCACAACAAGAAAAACACTTAAAAAAGCCCTAAAACGACTTGAACTTGGCTTAGAGCTTTGGGAAGCTAGGTGAAAAGATATAAAGCAAGGATAAAAGTATAACTTCTTTTCTATCCTTGCTTTGAATATGAGATTAAATTTGTTTTTACATTCTAATACCTTGCTTTGATTTAAAATTTAAAATGAGCCAGCCTATTTTAAATTTAAGCTGGCTTTCATAAGCTTTTGAGCCTTAAAACTAAATCTTAGCTCAAGCTCTTTTTCATATCAATAACTATCCTAAAATCAGCCTCCCCTCGTGCCACTTTTTGATATGCTTCATCAAGTTTATCTGCTGTAATAAGCTCAACTTTTGGATAAATTTTATTTTTTACCGAATAATCAAGCATTTCTTGAGTTTCTTTAATGCCTCCTATAAGTGAGCTATAAATTTTACGTCTAAAGTTCCAGATAAAAGCATTTGCATTAAAGCTTGGATTATCCTTGTTAGCTGGTAAGCCAACGATTGCCATTTCGCCGTGTAGCTTTAGCATAGCCTGATAAGCGTTTATATCATAATGATAAGGTATGGTTGAGATGATAAAATCAAACTCATTTTTTATGCTTTCAAACTCAGCCTTGTTATTTACATCAACAAAACGTTTAGCTCCAAGTGCTAAAACCGCATCTTTTTTACTTGCTACGCGATCAAAAGCTGTAACTTCAGCTCCTAAAGCCACCATATACTGCACCGCCATATGCCCTAAGCCACCAACTCCAGCAACTGCGACTTTATCGCCTTTTTTAACCTTTGAGTAACGAATGGGCGAATAAGTCGTAATTCCAGCACATAGCAAAGGTGCTACTTTTTCAAGCTCGGCATGATTTGGGATTTTAAGAGCAAATTTTTCACTCACTACATAATTATTTGCATAGCCTCCATAAGTGTTTTCACCTCCATGAAATACATCTTTGCTATCATAAGTAAAAACCGTTTTTGCATTCATACAAAATTGCTCCTCGCTTCTTTTGCAAGCCTCGCATTCTCCGCAAGAATTCACCATACAACCTATACCAGCTAAGTCCCCAACCTTAAATTTACTCACCTTTGAGCCAACAGCGACTACTCTACCAGCGATCTCATGTCCTGGCACTATAGGATAAGTTGTAGCCTTAAAATCTCCATTTATAGCATGCAAATCACTATGGCAAATTCCAGCATATAAAATATCGATTAATATATCATTTGCTCCTATTGGGTGGCGTGAAAAGCTAAAAGGCTTAAATTTCCACTCTTTTGAGCTTGCTGCAAAGCCTTTTGATTCAATCCTTGCTCCATTTTTAATGGCTTCTTGAGTGCTAGCTTCAAGGCTATCATCGATTTTTATGCCATTTGCAAGGCTTAAGCTTTTTGCGCTTGCATTTGAAAAAATCCCAAGCCCAGCCACACTTGCTAAAGCCACGCCACCAAGTTTTGCTGAGCTTTTTAAAAACTCTCTTCTATCTTCATTTTGCATAGTTTTCCTTTATATTAAATTTAAAAAGCTTTGCTTTAAAGCAAAGCTTTTTTATGAGTAAAATTATAAAACCCGACACCTAGTGTCTGTCAAGACTAAATTTAAAATTTTTGTAAATTTTTTTCAAAATTTCTATTTTTTTATAAAGAATACAGAAAAATACTTTTGCTATACTTTTTACTTATATTTGCAAAAGAAAGGCAAAAAACATGGCTTATACGATCATAGAAGTTGAAAAACGCACAGCAATTTCATCTAGGACCTTAAGATTTTGGGCGAGTAAGGGGCTTTTTCCCTTTGTAGAAACGGATAAAAATGGGGTGCGGTATTTTTCTCAAAAAGACCTTGAATGGGCACTTTGGATCTCATTTTATAGAAGCATAGGTATGAGTATAGAAAAGATTAAAGAGTATATTGAGCTTTCAAGATATGGGGTAAAAAGCGCTAAAGAGCGAAAAAAGATGATAGAGGAGCAAAAAAATTTAATCGAAGCTGAGAGGCTAAGGCTTGATGAGACTTTAGATTTGCTTAAGATGAAGATGGATTATTATGACGCGCTTTTAAGGCAGGGCAAGGATATAGCCAATCCTCAAGATAAAAACTATAAAATGCCTGATCCTACAAAATGCAGGGCTTTTTTAAGGCAGGTTGAAAAGGCTCAAATTCATTTTAGAGATGAAAAACCGCAACAAAAAGCCAGTAAGAAAAAGTTAGTAAAAAAGACTTTGCAAGCTTAAGTTTAAGCAAAGTTTTTAAGCTTAAGACTTAAGCTCTCTCCACCAAGTTTGAGTTTGAGTTTTTTGCCAAAGGGGTAAAATCTCGCCAATTTGTGGAGTAAGCAAATCAAACTCATATCCCAAAGCTTTATGCAAAGTATAGATTTTTTCAAGCGGTTCGTCCCAGCTATGAAAAGAAAGCTTAAATTTGCTGTTATGACAGGGCATAAGTGCTTTTGCGTTTAAGTCTTTGCACGCTTGCAAAGTTTCGTGTGGAAACATATGTATATCAGGCCAATTTTGGCTGTATTGTCCATTTTCTAGCAAGGCTAGATCAATGCTTTTAAAACGCTCGCCTATGCGTTTAAAATGCGGTGCATAGCCACTATCTCCACCTATATAAATCTTTTTATCCTTACCCTCAAGCACAAAAGAAGCCCAAAGTGAGCGCGCTGAATCATTAGCATTGCGCCCAGAAAAATGCTTGGTTTCAAGACAATGAAGCCTTAAATTTTCATCAAGATCAAGGCTCTCGCCCCAATCCATCTGGGTGATATTTTCCTCACTTATGCCCCACGCTTTAAGGTATTTGCCAACGCCTAAAGGCACAATAGCTTTTTTGATAAGGTGTTTAAAGTTTTTAATGGTTTTCTTGCTTAAATGATCGTAATGATTGTGTGTGATGATGAGATAATCAAGCTCATTAAAATCATCTGCTTTATAAATATTTGTGCCATGAAATGCCCTAAAAGCAAAAGGCAAAGGAGCGGCATTGCCAAGCAAGACAGGATCAACAAGCACACTTTTACCTTGAAAATAAAGCATATAAGAAGAATGCCCAAACCACACAAGCTTATCCTCGTTACTGAGCTTTGGATCAAAATGCTTTCTTAAATCACTTTTTATAGCTTGAATGCAAGGATTTTTTTGAGGCTTTAAAAAGAACTCATAAGCGATTTTGGCTAAATTTGCTGGTTTGACGGAATGAATTTTTTCATTTATGTCTTTGTTTCTTGCCTTGTCATTAATAAAATGAAGTGAATGCTTTATACGAAGTTGCGTATCTTTAAGCTCTTTCACCTTTGCTCCTTTTTAAAAACGAAAAAAGTTTATAATAAAAGGGTAAATTTAAAAACTCATAGTCTTTTTGTTTCCATTTTTTCTACACTTGTTTAAAATTTTTGGAAGGATAATAAGGCTAAGCTTTTTTAAGTAAAAGGCAAGAGTATTTGAAAATGAGGAGGACTTTGAGTGCAAAGGCTAACTAAGTTTTAGGGCTTTAAAAGCCCTAATTTGGCTTTTTTACTTAAAATTTATCACTTTAAAGGCAACAAAGCCCTAGCTTTAACAAGAGCTGGGGTAAAGAAAAAAAGTTCTGTGGTGTCGATTAAGAAATTATAATCAAGCGAGCAAGGTCCTATACCTACGCGATCTTGTATGGCTACGCTTGGATTGTCAAAGACAAATAAGCATTCATTTGCGTCCAAAACCAAAGAGCGAATTTGCACAGCTGAACTTGAAGTTGGGATTATGGAAAAGACAGTTTCTAGCTTTGAAAGCTTTAAGTCTTGCTTGCAAGATTTAACATGTAAAAAGCCATCTTCTCCTATGGCTAAACAAGCATCAGAATTTTCAGGGCGGACAAATTGCACATAACCAAAGTCCCATTTAAAGCGGAGTTTATCTCTTTTTACTAGCACATCGCTAAGCTCTATTTGGCGTATGAGCCAGTTTTGCGTGTTTAAATCCCCTTTTCTTGTTAAATTTATAGCTATGCCGGTGCGTAAATTGCGAATTTGCACTGGATTAGTTACATTTTCAAAATCATCTTTTCTTGGAGTAGGTGAGTTTGTGCTTGAAAGTCCTGCATTGTTGATGATATTTTCAGCTTCATCAGCTAAAGCAAAGCTTAAACATAAAAGCATTAAAACTATATTTTTTATCATTTTTTCTCCTTAAAACTAGCGAAAGCGTCTAAAATTGACTGGAAAATGATCAGAAACGAGCTGGGTTCTAAAATTGCTCAGCATTAAAAGAGCCACTAAGGCTGTGCGAGTTACTGAGCCACTTGAGCTTCCAACTATAGCATAATCAAGCGTGCCTCCACTTCTTTGAGTGGGCGCATCTGGAGCGATGATGGTGGTTCTTACCCTACGTTCTAAATTCAGCTCAAAACGCAAATTTTCAGGATTACGGTTAAAATCCCCTGCTATCATCCAAGTAAGATCAGGGCGATCTCTAAAATGCTCAAATACTGAATTGACTATAGCTACAGAATCAGAACCCCCATTTGCAAGTGCATGCACGCTAAAAAAGGCGTTATTGTCTATGCGTATGCCAATAACTGGACGAGAAGCAACAGTGGGAGGCGGTAAAATGATGATCTCATCAGCTCTAGTTCTTGAAACTATGGCTAAATTTACGCGGTTTGCTCCAGTATCAATGCGAGTATAATACACAAAAACGCCATCTGGACGCGATCTTGAGCCTAAATCCCAGTTATACTCACGAACGATAATATCGCTTAAGTTTTGCTCCCTGCCTGTTGGCGTAGCAGTATGAGGCAAGCTTCCTGCTTCTTGCACCGCTAAAATATCAGCTGCATTATCCCCACTTATAAGCTGGCGAATGCTTACGCTCCACTTGCTCTCAGTGTTTGCCGATGAGCCTTGTAAATTCCAAGAAGCTACCTTATAATCATCCATATCCTTAGCAAAAAGGGCTAAAAAGCTAAATATTAAGATCACAATGTATTTTTTCATTTTTATCTCCTATCATAAAGCGGGCGGATTAAAAAAGGTGGTGGTATGATGTAAAATTGCTGATCAAGATTATCTCCTGCGTTGCAAGTGCTTAAATAAATGCCTGAAACGCGGTGAAAATCATAAAATATATCCCCAATTGGCACTTGTAAGCAACGTTTTGTGCCGGTATTTTGAAGCATAAAGGCTTCATTGCTCATAGGGATAAGCTTAAAGCGTTGATATACATTGCTTTCATCGCAAGCTGAATGAATGACTCCATTGCCATAGGTATTTACGCAAGTATTTGTTTTGGCATTTTGAATTAAAACCTCATTATTAGCAAAAAGCCTAAATTTCCACACTCTAGCGTCTCCAAAACTCACACTATCAATAAGAGTATAACCCCAAAGCCAATTTCCCTGAGCTAAAGCCCAAACCGTAAGCACTGCCCCATTTGCAGCCATCAAAGAAAACCAATCAGAACTATCAGCCATGCTAGGACTTGAGCCAAGAGCTTGAAGCAAAGGCTTTTTATCTATTTTCATCGTGTTTTGAAGCTCATTATTTCGCAAGAGCTTATCAAAATTTTTATTTTTTTCTTCTGGCATAAAAATTTGCCCTACAAGTAAGCTAGGTGTATCTTGCTTAGCTGGTAAAGTAGGGCTTTTGCCTATCTTTAAAGGATCGCTATCGTTTTTATCACCAAAAGTAGAAAGAGGATTGATTTCTTTAGCAGAACATGCTAGTAAAAAACAAGTTAAAAAGCCTATGAGAAAGTAGAATTTAAGGTGTTTTTTCATAGAAACTCCTTTAGTAAAATACGAATTAATAGTCTATAATAAAAAGTATAAATTTAAACTTTAAGGCTTTGGTTTTAACTTGAGCCTTAAGCTGGTTTTTCTTAAAATTCTCATTTTAAAAATAAATAATGAAAAAGAATCTTAATATAAAACTTAGATTGAGATAATTAAAATAAAACTAAAAAGCTTGATTTTAAGCTCTTAAATAAAAAACTAATCTAAAAGCACGCTTTCTTCAAAGATAAATTGATGTTCGCTTGGCAGGGCGTTAAAAATAGCTTTTGCAAGCTCTCTGATCTCCCAAAGGGCTGATTTTGAGCTTCTAAGATGAAGAAAATTTTGCAAGGCTCTTGCATTGATACTCCAAGTAAGCTCTGTTTTATAACTTTCTGGCAAGCAATATTTAGCTATATCAAGGCTAATACTTTCTTGTAAGATTAAACGCAAATTTTCAAGAGCTTTAATACTTGCATTATCAACTTTTTCATTTTCTGTTAGCACAAGATATTTACTTGCATGCTTAAAGTCAAATTCTTTAAAAGCTTGCTCGTTTCGCAATTCTTTTAAGGTATAACGCGTGCTTTTTACGCTTAAACTTGCGTGGCGATGTCTAGCAAGCTCTTGCAAAAGAGCTCTTGAAATACCTTGTATATAAAAAGTATAATTTAAATGTTCTAAGGTTGAAGCGTGTTTGAATTTATTGCCGACTCTATCGATAAGTTCTTTATCGATTTTACCACCTTTGTCGCCTTTTTCAAAGCTTTGCCAGCAAGTGCGTATAGCGTGAGAACAAATTTCAAGAGCAGTATAAGAAAGTAAGGTGATTTGCATAGATAATCCTTATAAATTTTAAGCAAAAATTGTAACGAAATTTAGATAAAAATGAAGTTAAATAAAAAAGTAGATACTATGATCTAGCTTTTATTAAATAAAAAACTTTAAGGGCAACTATAGCCCTTAAATTGACACTTTTACACATCTAAATGTTTCACATCTTTAGCGTGTTTTTGTATATAATCCCTTCTTGGCTCTACCTCATCGCCCATGAAAAGATTAAAAGTATCGCTAGCACTTTGTGCATCTTCAATTGAAATTTGAAGTAAGCGGCGGTTTTGTGGGTCCATGGTTGTATCCCAAAGCTGATCTGGATTCATCTCACCTAAGCCTTTATATCTTTGTATATAAGCTCCTTTTTTAGCACTTTCTTCTATGTCTTTAAGCACAGCTAAAATGTCTTTATCAAATACAGCTTCTAAGTCTCTTTCTTTGATCTTTTGTGAGATATATACTGCTTCTTCATATAAAGGGTTGGTAAATAAATCATCATTGATTAAAAGCTCTTCAAGTCCGTTTTGAGTTTGCACAAAAATGCGAATTTCATTTTCATTGATATAAGAATTTAAGATATTGTATTTTTCTTTTTCAAGAAAGCTTTTTATATCTTCAAATAAAGCCTTGTTGTCTTTTTTTATCAAATCTGGATTTTCTATTAAATGCCTGATAACACTGATGATAGAAAAGCGTTTTTCAAGCTCTTTAAGCACACTTCTATAAGCAGCCACTAGCTTTAAAAAGTCTTTTAAATCATTAAGCCCAACGCCTTCAAAGCTTGAGTTTTCTATGCCTGTTTCTATGAGGTATTCATTTAAGGCTTTTTCATCTTTAAGATAAATTTCTTTTTTCTGTCCTTTTTTATAGCGATAAAGTGGAGGTTGGGCAAGATAAACATGTCCGTTTGCCACAAGATCATTCATAAAACGAAAGAAAAAGGTTAAAAGCAAGGTTTGAATATGCGAGCCATCAACATCAGCATCTGTCATAATGATGATCTTATGATACCTTAAACGACTTAAATCAAACTCATCTCCCACCCCACACCCAAAGGCTGTGATCATATTTTTAATCTCATCTGATTTTAAAATTTTATCAAGGCGGGATTTTTCAACATTTAAAATTTTTCCTCTTAAAGGCAAAATCGCTTGAAAAGCCCTTTCTCTACCTTGTTTTGCAGAACCTCCAGCTGAATCGCCCTCAACAAGATAAATTTCACATTCACTTGGATCCTTACTTTGACAATCAGCTAATTTTCCGGGCAGTGTCCCAACACTTAAGCCCTCTTTTTTGCGAGTAAGTTCTCTTGCTTTTTTAGCAGCTTCTCTACCTCTTGCTGCCATTAAAGCTTTATTCATTATGGCTTTTGCTTCTATAGGATTTTCTTCAAAATATTTGCTTAAGAACTCAAAAGTAGCTTTATTGACTATTGGACGCACATAAGTTGAGCCAAGTTTGCCTTTAGTTTGTCCTTCAAATTGTGGATCAGGCACTTTTACTGAAACTATAGCCACAAGTCCTTCACGCACATCTTCACCTGTTATTTTGCTATCTTTTTCCCTAGCTGCAGCATTTGCTTCAACATAATTTGTGATAACTCTTGTTAGCCCCATTCTAAAGCCAGCTTCATGTGTGCCTCCATCTGGGGTTTTGATATTATTTACAAAAGAAAGTAAGGTTTCGCTGTAGCTGTCATTATACATTAAAGCTATATCAACTTCAACATTTTCTTCAGTTACACTAAAATTCATTATCTTTGTTAAGGCTTGTTTTTTGTTTATATCATTTACAAATTCAGTAATCCCACCTTCAAAATGGAAATTTTCTTCTTTGCCGATACGATTGTCTTTAAAATTTATGGTGATTTTAGGATTTAAATACGCAAGCTCACGAAATCTTTTAGCTAAAATTTCATAATCAAAGTCTTTGACTTCAAAGATACTATCATCAACCCAAAATTCGATTGTAGTGCCGGTTTTTGAACTTTTTCCTATGATTTCAAATTCACTTGTTGGGATACCTTTTGCAAATTCTTGGCGGTAGATATGTCCGTCTCTTTCAACCGTAGCCACAAGTTTTTTTGAAAGTGCATTTACAACTGAAACACCCACACCATGAAGCCCACCAGAGACTTTATAAGTATCTTGATCAAATTTACCACCTGCATGAAGCACGGTTAAAACAACAGTTAAAGTAGGGATATTTTCAGTAGGATGGATGCCAACTGGTATGCCACGTCCATTATCACGCACTATACAACTTCCCTCAGTGGTGATTTCTATATCTATAGTATCACAATACCCAGCCATAGCTTCATCTATAGAATTATCCACTACTTCATAAATCATATGATGAAGCCCACTAACATTGGTATCGCCTATATACATACCAGGACGTTTTCTAACTGCTTCTAAACCTTTAAGGACTTTGATATTGCTTTCGCCATAATTTTGAGTTTGCATTAAATTTCCTTATAAAATCACAGGCATAATTACCGTTTCAAGCTCTTTTGAAGCAACGATAAAGGCTAAATTTGGTTCATTAATCTTTAGTTCAAATTCTTCAGTTTCTATAGAATGTAAAAAGTCAAATAAATATTTGATTTTTATATTTAAAGAAAAGCTTTCTTGTATGTTAAGTTCGCATTCAAGTTCTGTTTTTGCTTCGACATTATCTAAGCTAATACCTTCAAATATAAGTTTGTTGTTTTGAAAATGGAGTTTCATTTTTTCAGCAACAACACTTATTTTTTTGAGGCTTTCGATGAAATCTTCAGTTTTAAAGTTAAAGACTTGATTGATTTGTTTTGGCACTACTTTTTCATAATCTGGGAATTTATCATTAATGAGCTTGGTGAAAAATTCAAAATTATCATTCTTAGCGATAAGTATATTTTCATCATAAAAAAGTTCAATTTTTTCATAAAAAAGTTTTTGCATTTCAGCGATGGCTTTTTTAGGAATGCTGATTGAAAATTCTTTATCATTGTGTTTAAATAAAGTAAATATAGCAAGTCTTTTTGTATCTGTGCCTACAAAGTTGATTTTATCTGTTTTAATATCAAGCAAAGCTCCATTTAAAGAGTATTTTGGGTTATTTGTGTCTATAGCTGGGAGGATTTTTTTAAGGCTTCTGCTTAAGTCACTTGAGTCTAAATCAAATTTTGATTTTTCTTCGATATTTGGGAAATTTGGAAAATCTTCATAGTTAAACATAGCAAGTTTGTATTTTGTACTTTTTTGGCGAATAAATAAAGAATTATCAATGGTTTCTAAGATCACATCTTCATTATTAAGGTTTTTAATCATATCAGAAATTTGTTTTGCATTTGCTGTAGCAAAGCCACTTGTTTCTATTTTGATCTTTTTGATTTTATAACTTAGTCCAAATTCATAATCACTTGCTTTGATTATAAGTTTATCATCATTTGCTTCAAAAAGTAAATGTGAAGTGATTGCACTAGAATCTTTTTTATCCACATAAGCGTTGCAAAGTGATATTGCGGATTCGAGTGTATTTTTGTTTATGCTGAGTTTCATTTTTTCCCCTTTGTTTTTAATTTAAATTTATTCATAATAATAGGCATGTTGAAAATGTGAAATTCCTTTTTGAACTCCTATTTTAACTTGATCTGTTGTATGAGTTTTAAGAAGTATTTTTTCACATTTTTTCACAGGCTAACTTTGAATTTTTGTTAAAATTTTATTTTTTAGTTCATTTATTTTATCTTTTAAATCATTTTTCTCTTCTATAAGCTCATTGATCTTTTTGATATTGTGCGAAATAGCAGTATGATCTTTCATCTCAAAAAATTTCGCAAGTTGAGGCATAGACATACTTGTAAGCTCTCTTGCCAAAAAGATCACTACTCTTCTTGCTGTAACTATATTTTGTGTTTTTTTGTTTGATTTTATATCATTTGCTTTGATATTAAAGTCTTTGCATACTACGCTTAAGATATCATCTATATCAATGCTTTCTTTTTGTTCTTTGATATGATCTTTCATAAAGCTTTTTGCTATGTCAAGAGTGATTTCTTGGTTGATTAGTCTTGAATATGCGTTTAAATTAGTAATCATTCCTTCAATTTCTCTTATATTATCTCCCATTGAAGTGGCGATATAAGAGATAATTTCATTATTTAAACTCACTCCATTAAATTCGCATTTTTTGCGGATAATTGCCATTTTAGTGTCAAGTTCAGGTGGAGTAATATCAGCAATAGCTCCATTTGCAAAGCGAGATTTTAAACGTTCTGTGATACCTTTAAGCATATTTGGCGGGGTATCTGAAGTCATGATGATTTGTCCGAATTTTTCCTTGACTTCATTAAAAGTGAAGAAAAATTCTTCTTGAATTTTATCAGTTTTTCCTAAAAATTGCACATCATCGATAAGTAAAACATCACAATTGCGGTATTTTTCATGAAATTTATCCATGCTTTTATTTATCAAATGTGATCTAAAGTCATTAATAAAATTTTCACTTGTGGCGTAAATCACAATCTTACCAAGCTCTAAACACGCATTCCCTACAGCTTGAAGCAAATGCGTTTTACCAAGTCCGGTTGGTCCATAAATAAAAACAGGATTATATAGCTTGCCAAGCTTATCTTTAGCGCTTGCTGCTTTGCAGGTTGCATAAGCATATTGGTTAGAATCCCCTACAACAAAGCTTTCGAAGGTGTAAGATGGATTCAAAATCGTGCTTGTGCCGTGTTTAATGGGGGTTTTTAGGCTATGTTTTGAACCATTTTTAAGCGAGATACTTTGGATCAATACTTTAGCTTTGTTGCCACTTTGCACTTCATAAAAATGTGAGATTCTATCGGCATATTTTGTTTGTATAAATTTAGCCATAAGTTCATTTGGCGCATTGAAAATGAGTTGATCAGCTTTGCTAGCTTTTTCGTTTAATACTAAGGGCGTGATAAAATTTTCAAATTCATTACGAGAAATTTCTTTTTCAAAGCATTTGAGTATATCAGCCGCGTCCATTCACACCCTTAAATTGATTTTTAACTTGTTATTTTATCTAAAATTTTATAAAAAAAGGTTAAAATTCATAGAAATTTCACAGCTTGTGAAAATAAAATTCACTCTAGTGAAAGATTTTGATTGCAAAAAGGTAAAATGTGAAAATTTTAGGCATAGATCCGGGCTCGCGTTTTTGTGGATATGCTATCATTGAAATGAAAGCTGGTAAAAACACACTCATCGAGGCTGGACTTATCAAGATCAAACCAGCTTCACTACAGTATCAAATCACAGAGTTGTGCGAGGGGCTTGATTTGATTTTTAAAAGTCATAGCTTTGATGAGGTGGCGATTGAAGATATTTTCTTTGCGTATAATCCAAAAACAGTGCTTAAGCTCGCCCAATTTCGTGGGGCTTTAAGCTTGAAAATCTTACAAACTCACGGCGAATTTAGCGAATACACACCCTTACAAGTGAAAAAAAGCGTTACAGGAAAGGCAAAAGCGACAAAAGAACAAGTGGCTTTTATGGTAAAAAGGCTTCTTGGCATACAAAAAGAGATCAAACCTCTTGATATTACTGATGCCATAGCTGTAGCTTTAACACATGCTGCAAATATGAGATTTAAAAAGACTTGATTTTAAAAAGTTTTTATGTAATTTGCATAAAATTTTACTTAAAAAATTCTAGCTTTAAATTGATTTAAATCACTAGTTTCACAAATATAAATTAAAATCAATAAAGTTTAATGTGAGCCGATGAAATATTTTTCTACATCATCAAGGAGCTTTTCACAAATTTTAGAGTCTAAAGACTTATCAACGATAAGATTGATATGCGTTTTGGTATCTCTAAAACTTCCAGCTGATTTGATATTATTTTTATCAAGTTTTTGTCCTTCTTTAAAATACTTGATATTAATGTTAAATTTAAAAGCTGCACTTGCTTCGCCAAGATTGGTTTCAATTTGAACATTCATCTGCGAAGCCTTAGCAAGTGTAGCTTGAGTTTTAGAAATAATTTCTTTAAAACGTTGATACAAGCGGATCAAATCCTTT
Organism: Campylobacter sp. MIT 12-5580; assembly: GCF_005406235.1. Taxonomy (NCBI): domain Bacteria; kingdom Pseudomonadati; phylum Campylobacterota; class Epsilonproteobacteria; order Campylobacterales; family Campylobacteraceae; genus Campylobacter; species Campylobacter sp. MIT 12-5580. The sequence continues at coordinate 93,890 of NZ_NXLK01000002.1, read as the reverse complement.
ATAAATTTATCATCAAAGCTTTCATAAGCGACTTTTAAGCGATTTTTGATATCTTGGGTTGTGCCTTTTTCAGGAGCAACAAAAACCATATAAAAGCCATTTTTGATATCAACTTGCTGACTTTTAGCATCTCTACTACTTGACATAACCTTGACATAAATAGCATTATCAAGATAAATTCGATCTATCATAGGACCATAAATTTCATATTCTTTGATCCTTGTGATAACCTCTCTAGCTATAACATTAAGCTTCACAGAAGCATCGTGTATGATAGGTTCCATTTCTTTTTTAATATCAAGTAGTTCTTTTAGCATTCATTAGTCCTTAAATTTCACTCTTAAATCAAATATGCTTATGAAATATTTACGAATTTTTGTTTAAATTCTCATTAAATTGCTCTATTTTAAAAGGAAAAATTAATGAAAAAGACATTTATCTTTGCTTTTATTTGCGCTCTAAGCTTATACGCTCACGCCGGTGATGAACATTCACAAATCGATCAAAACATACTCACTGCTATGCATGCACCTATGATGGAAAATGCTTTTTCTCAAAGTGGGGATTTAGAATATGATTTTTTAGCCAATATGATGCCCCATCATCAAGGTGCTGTTGATTCTTCAAAGCTTTTGCTTCATTTTGAACTTGATAAAAACTTAAAACAACTTGCTCAAAATATTATCAAAACTCAAGAACAAGAAATTAAAGAATTTAAAAGCATACTTGAAAACAAAAATTATATCAAAAGTAAGCTCAGTCAAAAAGAATATCTTGATTTTATCAACAAAGAAAAAGAAAATACCCAAACAATGATGCATGCTATGCACAACACCCAAGAAGCTAATGTGCAAAAAGCGTATATAGAGGCTATGATCGCTCATCATCAAGGTGCTATAATGAGTGCTAAAAATTTTCTTAAGTATTCAAAAGATACAAAAATTCGTGCCATAGCAAGTAAAATCATAAAAGATCAAGAAAAAGAAATATTAGAATTTAAAGCTTTATTAAAAACTCTTCACTGAGCTTAAATGGTGGCTCCGATTGGACTTGAACCAACGACCACCACCATGTCAAGGTGGTGCTCTACCAACTGAGCTACGGAACCTCTTAAAAGTTAAATGGTGGAGCATAGCGGGATCGAACCGCTGACCTCGACGCTGCCAGCGTCGCGCTCTCCCAGCTGAGCTAATGCCCCAAATTTGCATTAAGAAATGAAATTATGCCTTAACTTTGCTTAAAAAAATATTTTTTTAAGCTGTATTATGTAGTTTAACGCAGAGTAAAATGTTTTTTGATAAAAATATGATCTGTTTTTTGCATTTCACAAAAAATTCACTTTTTTATTTTATCCTTTCATAAAAATTTCTAAAAAGGTGTGAAAGATGAAAAAAATTCTTTTGCTTGAAGATGATATGTGTTTGAGCGAAATCGTGCTTGAATACCTCATAGAAGAAGGTTTTGACACTATTCTTGCAAGTGATGCTCAAGAAGCATTTGAGCTCGCACAAAAAGAGGAATTTGATCTTTATATTTTCGATGTTAAGGTGCCTATGGGCGATGGTTTTTCTTTGCTTAAGGATTTAAGGGCTTTGGGTAAAAGGACACCAGCGATTTTTTTAACTTCTTTAAATTCAGGAGATGATGTTAAAGAAGGCTTTGAAAGTGGTTGTGATGATTATGTGAAAAAGCCTTTTAACTTAAGTGTGTTGAAAAAACATATCATTGATTTAGTCATTTTTCACAAACGCAAAAGGCTTGCAAGTGTTGGATAAAGCTTAATTTGCTTGAAATTTAGCGATAAATTCCCTCAATGTCTTAAGCTTTGCTTCATCGATATTTTCACCTTTTTCTTTAAGAATGCTAAGTCTTGCATTTTCAAGCATAGCTTCTTTTAAGGCTTCTATATCAGGTGCTTTGGGATTGAAATCAACTTTGCCTTGTTTTAAATCCTCAACGCTATAGATAGGGATAATGCCCCTTAAAGTACTAAAGCGCGTTTTTTGCTCCTCGCTTGTGCGGATAAAAACGACAGGAATTGCCAAAGCTGTAGCCGGTGAAGCACAATGTAAAGCCGAAGTGATGATGAGCTTTGCTTCATTTTCATAACGTTTAAGCAAGTTTTGCGTGAGCTTAAAACAATGCTCTTCGCTAGAGTTGATAAGCTCAACCCATTGTTGTTCGATAAATTCGCCATTTTCTTTCAAATTTTTTGGCACATAAGCAAGTAGTTTTTTATCAAAACCCACAAAAAAGACTTTTGTTTGTGTAGCTTTAGGCTCTCGTTTTGGCAAAGTGCTGGTTAAACATCTTGAAAAATACGCTTTTAGCCCAAGATTTTGCAAGAACTCAAGCGTAAAAGTATCTCTGCAGCCTATTTCTTTATTTTCAAAATAATGAGGAAAATGAGCGATAAAGCATTTTAAAAAATTTTGTGTTTCTTGTGTAAAATGCGCGCCTATAAAAACACTTGTTAAATTTGCATTTGGCAGGAAGTCAAAACCTTGTGCAAACCAACCTTGCATAAGCACAATCCCCCCCCCCCTGTTGAGGATAAAAGTTTAAAGCATTTCTATCAAAGTATTTAAAATTTACATTTTCAAAGCCTTGCGTTATCGCTTTTTGCGTGGCTATGCTTTGGATATAATCGCCTAAATTTCTTGAATTATAAACGCCATGACTTGCGTAATGAAAGATTATAAAGGGCAAATTTTCTTTTAAAGTCTTTGTAGGGCTATTTTCAAAGTTTCTTTCATACCGGTATAAAGAATTTTTCATTTCACCGAATCGAATTTCTTCTTTAAAAGTCTCAAAACTTTCTCTTAAAGTTTTTACTTGATTTTTAAGCCTTTTTTGTCGTTTTTTTCTTAAAAATCTATCAATTTTTTCCTTACTTTCTTTGATAAAATTTATCATTTTAAGCCCCCCCCCCCCTTTTTTTTTCTTTTTTTACTGACAACCTTCGCATTCTATGCTACGATCAGCCACGCTTACTTTTTCGCTGTCTGGACTTTCGCTTCTTAAATAATAAGTCGATTTTACCCCAAGTTCATGAGCAAGCGTGTAAATTTCATTAAGATAGCCCCCACTTGCTTTATCTAAGCTCATAAAGATATTTAAACTTTGTCCTTGATCGATCCATTTGCCACGCACGGCTGCAGCTTTAACGAGTAATCTTTGATCGATTTCATAAGCTGAGGTGTAGTATTGCCAAGTATCAAGGCTTAAATTTGGCACCACAACAGGAATCATTCCGCTTAAGTTTTGCTCAAACCATTTGCGTTTATAAATAGGCTCTATAGTTTGGGTAGTACCTACAAGTATGGATATGCTTGAAGTTGGTGCGATCGCCATTAAATAGCCATTTCTCATACCATCTTTTTTAACCTTTTCTTTAAGCTTATCCCAATCACATTCACTTTGATTAAAAAGCCCCTCTCTTAAAGTAAGTGCTTTGGCTTTATCACTTGCTGTGTCAATCGGGAAAATCCCCCTACTCCAGCTACTGCCTTTAAAGTCTGGATACGCTCCTTTTTCAAGAGCCAAATTTGAGCTTGCTTGTATAGCTTCAAAACTGATTATTTCCATGATCTTGTCAATCTTTTCAAAATGTTCCTCACTGCCCCAGTGAATTTGTGCTTCAGCAAGCATTTGTGCTTCTCCCATTACGCCAAGTCCTATAGAGCGGGATTTTAAATTTGTGTCTTTTACTTTAGCGTGCGGATAAAAATTAAGATCAATAACATTATCAAGCATTCGAACAGCTGTTGGAACAACTCTTTGAATATCTTCTTTTTTGTGGATTTTGCTTAAATTTATGCTTGCTAGATTGCAAACAGCGGTTTTGCCGTCGTTTTTGAATTTTTCAACTATATAGACTTTTTTACCACCCATATAATCAAGAGTAGAAACTTTTTTTGCAAGTTTAGTGATACCTCCATCGATCTTGACTTCTTCATTTTCATCTAGGTGAAGTTCGCTTTTATCATCAAATACGATTTTGATTTGATAATAATTTGGCTGGGTATTTTGAAAAATTTCCGTGCATAAATTTGAGCTTCTGATGATACCGGTATGTGAATTTGGATTAGTGCGATTTGCTGTGTCTTTAAAGCATAAAAATGGCATACCGCTTTCAAAATAGTTCAGTAATATCTTCTTCCAAAGCTCTTTTGCATCGACGATTTCTTTGCTTATACTTGCGTCTTTTTCGTATTCTTCATAACGTTTTTCAAACTCAGCTCCATAAAGTTCGCACAAATCAGGTGTATCAGCTGGATCAAAAAGCGTCCATTTATCATTTTCTTTTACTCTTTTCATAAACAAATCATTGATCCACAAAGCCGGAAAAAGCTCATGTGCCCTTCTTCTTTCTTCACCAGAGTTTTTACGCAAATCAATAAAATCATTGATATCCATATGCCAAGTTTCTATATATACAGCAATGGCTCCTTTTCTTGTGCCAAGCTGATCTACGGCTACGGCTATATCATTAGTGATTTTAAGAAAAGGGATTATGCCACCAGCTGCGTTTTTGTGTCCATCAATACTTCCACCCATAGCACGCACCTTGCTCCAATCCCAGCCTATACCGCCACCAAATTTAGAAAGCAATGCCATCTCTTTATAACTATCAAAAATGCCTTCTATATTATCAGGTGTGCTTCCTATGTAGCATGAGCTGAGTTGATGCCTTGTAGTGCGAGCATTTGAAAGGGTTGGAGTAGCAAGCATAACTTCAAATTTAGAGATTAAATCATAAAATTTCTTTGCCCATTCTTGAGGATTAAACTCATTTTGAGCCAAAAACATCGCTATACCCATAAACATATGTTGAGGCAGTTCTATAGGCTCGCCTTTGCTGTCTTTTATCAAATAGCGATCATAAAGGGTTTTTATGCCAAGATAGGTAAATTGCATATCTCGTTCTGGCTTGATATAATCATTTAAATCGTCCAGGTCGTATTTTTCTTTGAGCCCAAGTAAAATGCGTCCAGCTGCTTCACCTTTTTCAAAGTATTCACGCAAGTGATTGTAGCGGTTAATCCCACTTACTTTTTTATATAAGCTATATAAAAACAAACGAGCCGCAACAAAGCTATAATTAGGACAATCCACATCTATCTTTTCAACCGCTGTTTTAATCAAGGTTTTTTGAATTTCATCTGTGCTTATGCCGTCTCGAAACTGAATTTTTGCATCAAGTTCAAGTTCGCTGACATTGACTCCATCAAGTCCTTTTACCGCATCACCAGTGCATTTTTTGATCTTTGAGATGTCAAGTTCTTCTGTGCGTCCGTTTCTTTTAATTACTTTCATAGCCAAACCTTTCTTTATTGTAATTTATTTTTCATCAAATACGCGTTTTAAAATAGCTTCAACATTTTTAGTGTAGTAGCTATAATCAAAACAGGCTCTAATGCTTGCTTCATCAAGCTTTTGTCTTAGCTCTTCATCTTCAAGCAAGCTTTGCAAAAACAAGCTCTCGCCCTTTTCATTTAAAGCGCTTTTGCCATTTTGCAAGTCCTGCCACACTTTCATGGCATTTCTTTGCACGATTTTATAGGCATTTTCTCTGCTTACGCCCTTAAATGGAAGCTCTAAAAGCACGCATTGAGAAAAGACAAGTCCGCCTGTAAGGTTTAAATTTTTCATCATATTTTCTGGATATACGAGTAAATTTTTAATTAAATTTGTTAAGCGAACAAGCATAAAATCAGCTGTGATAAAGGCATCTGGCAAGATAAATCGCTCTACACTTGAATGACTTATATCTCTTTCATGCCACAAAGCCACATTTTCTAAGGCTGGAGTAACAAAAGAGCGAATAATCCTACAAAGTCCAGTGATATTTTCACTTAAAACTGGATTTCTTTTGTGAGGCATGGCTGAGCTGCCTTTTTGTCCTTTAGAGAAAAACTCCTCAGCCTCATAAACTTCTGTTCTTTGTAAATGTCTTATATTTACAGCGATTTTTTCACAACTTGCAGCAAGTATAGCAAGGGCTGAAATCACAGCAGCATAACGATCTCTTTGAATGATTTGATTTGAGATTGGGGCTGGTTTTAAGCCAAGTTCTTTGCATACTTCTTCTTCTAGCTTGAGTGGAGCATGAGCAAAATTTCCCATTGCTCCGCTTATCTTACCATAAGAAATCATTTCTTGAGCTTGTTCAAGTAGGCTTTTTGAGTGTTTTAACTCATCATAAAACACGCCCAAACTTAAGCCAAAAGTAATAGGCTCACCATGAATTCCATGACTTCTACCTACCATAAGCGTAAATTTATGCTCCAAAGCCCTTGTTTTGATACTAGCTAAAAGCTCATCTAAGTCCTTTAATATAAGCTCTAAGCTTTCTTTGATCTGTAAAGCCACAGCTGTATCTATACAATCAGAGCTTGTCATACCAAAATGCACAAAACGACTTTCCTCGCCCAAACTCTCACTTACCGAGGTTAAAAAAGCGATAACATCATGCTTTGTTTCTTTTTCAATCTCATCAATTCTTTGTATGTTAAATTTGGCATTTTTAAGGATTTTTTCGCAATCCTCATCGCTGATAAAACCAAGCTTATTCCAAGCCTTAACCGCAGCAAGTTCAACTTTTAGCCAAGCATTATATTTTGCGTTTAAGTCCCATTTGCTCGTCATTTCTTTTCTGCTGTATCGTTCTACCATTTTCTTTGTTCCTTGAGTTATGTTATAATTTTTGAAATAAAAAGTGGTATTTTAACCAAACATAATTTTAAAAAAGGTTAAACTTGGCTTACACGAAAATTAAATTAGTAAATTTAGCTTCAAATAATGAATTACCCATATTTAGAGTGCTTATGAATACCTTAAATATCTCTATGAACGAAGCTCAAAGACTTATAGATACAAACAAAGTCCTATGTAATGGGCAAATCATCAAGCAAAAAAATGCTCGAATTCAAGGTTTAATCGAGCTCGTGGAGTATGAGAGCAAACCGCGTGGGATTAAGCCTGTTTTTGAGAATGAAAATTTTGCTCTTTTTGATAAAGAAAGTGGAGTTTTAACCCACCCAAATGGAAGGCATTGTAAGTATAGTTTGTGCGATGAAATTTGGTATTTATGGGGCAAGCAAGCTTGTGTAGCTCATAGACTTGATAAACAAACAAGCGGACTTATACTCGTGGCAAAAAATCAATTTGTGGCAAAAAAGCTTAAAAAAATGTTTGAAAATAAAGAAATTCACAAAGAATACCTCGCTCTTGTGCGTGGCAAAACAGCTTTAAATTTTAGCGTCAATGCACCTTTGGCTTTAAGCAAAGAGTATGATGATATCAAAACAAGAATGCAAATTTGTCCCATGAGCGAAGGTGGAAAAGAAGCAAAAAGTGAATTTGAAAGGCTTGAGTTTTTTCAAACATATAACGCTTCTTTACTCTTATGTAAGCCTAAAACGGGCAGACAGCACCAGCTTCGCTTGCACTTGTTCCATGTGAAACATAGTATTTTAGGTGAAACTTTGTATGGACTTTCAAAACCAGAGATTGAAAACATACTTGATGAAAAACTAAGCTTGCAAGAGCTTCAAAAACTTTGTGGGGCTAGTAGATTGTGCCTTCATTCGTATCGTTTAAAATTTAAATTTGAAAATGAGGAATTTGACTTTTATTCACAAAAAGATATAAAAACAGAGTTTTTAAATGCTTTGGCTTAAGTTTGTTTTGATATATTATAATATTAATTTTCAATAAATATTGAAATAATTTTTGAGCTAAATGAGCTAATTTTTTGTATTTATAAAATTTATGTTTGTGTGTTTTTAAATTTTTATATTTAGTTTTGAGAAATTTTGTTTATCTTGGGCTTAAAAATAAGGAGCAATATGTCTGAATCAAGTATGGTAATAATCCAAATTCTAGCTTTTATCTTTAGTTTAATCGAGCTTTATGTTTTGACAAATATTAGCTCTCTTAAGCAAGCAAAATACGGCTTAGCAGCACTCTTTTTCAGCTTTATTTTTATCTTTTTTGCCTTTGCTTATACGAGTCATCTTAGTGTAACTTTAGGTATTTTAAGTATATTGTGTCTTTTTATGATGATTATAAGAGTGAAGCTAAAAGCTAGAGAGTAAATCAAGCGTATCGTTTTTGTAAAAATTATATTTTCAGCTTTATTTAAATATGGGTATATTATAATATTTACTATCATATTTTGTTTCTTTTTATTCGCATTAGATTTATGATTTTTCGTTTGATAATAAAACCAAGAAAAGAAAATTTATTATAAAAAAGAAAGGGATAAAGTGTCATTTTCAACAAATAATTTTATAGAGTTTAGCGATGTATTGATGGCTTTTTATGAGATCAGCTTTTTTCTTATCACGACTTATATCATATCTTATTTTAAGCTTTTAAAGGAGGCGAGATATGCAACCGGAGTATTGTTTTTATTTTTAATCAGCCTTGTATTTGCTTTTGCTTTTTCAAGTTATTTTTTTGGAACTTTAGCTTATTTAAGCCTTATTTATATTTGGATACAAATTCTAAGAGTAAGGATAAGGCATAAGAAAGAAGAAAGACTTAAGGTTTAAATTTTTAGACTTTAAAGGCTTTGAGTGCTTAAAACTCAAAGCTTCCACCAAGTTGCACTGAAAAATACCTTGGATAATTCGTCCCCTCAACCTTTACCCTTTCAGTCGCAACAGCTACGCCCAAGTCCAAAAAGCCAAAGCCCATACCAAAACTGACAATTGCTCCATTATCCTGTCTTAAGTCCTTAGCAATGCCAGCCCTTGCGTCAAAAAACATGGCATGCGCATCTACACCAATACCGATTTTTTGGCTTTTTTGCTTTGGCATACCTGCTGGAGTAAGCATTAGATTTTCTGTTAAATCCGCATCAGCTGCGAGGCTAAGATGATCGCTAAGATCGTAGGCTAAGCCAAGTCTTGCTTGAGGATAAATGGTAAGTTTGCCATTGTTTTTAAAGTCAAATTTAGGCGTGTTGAGATTTTTTCCTACAAGAGCGAAAGTAAAATCAGGTGCATAAGCAGGCGAGTAGCTAAAGCCAAGATCGATACCAAAGTTATTGTCGCTATTTGCATCGTTTCCTTTGATCGTATCGATAATATCATCTTGTATATCGCCCTTAGAATCCGTAGTTAAGAGCTTTCGAGAAGTTTGAGTGCTGCTTAAGTGCATAAATTTTACTGCTGCACCCCAGCTTAATTTACCAAGCGTAGAATCCAAAGAAAATGCATAAGAAAGTGGTAATTCCATAACACTTAAACGTCTCAAGTGAAAATCTACATTATCGCCGATATCTGTAACATTAGTAGGCAATTGCCCCGAAAATCCAGCTACAGCATAAATGCTTTGCGAGTAACCCAAAGCAACATCGCCTAAAGGTAAAATATCAGGAGCTTTAAAAGCCCAAGTGCCTTGTATTTTTACACGAGCAAAGTTTTCTTTAAGCAAGTTGTTAAAATACGAAACATCTTGAATATTGTTAAAATCAAAATTAAATGCTTCGAGTAAATTTTTATGCTCAGCTTCCACGCTTATACCATAACCCATACGCGTAGCGTCATTTGCAGCGATGAGGGCTGGATTGTAAAAGATAGCGTAGGGATTGCTTTTCAATGCTACACCAACTCCACCCATACCCATTGCCTTGTGTCCGACTTCATTAAATTCTAAAGCCTCAAGTGAGTTTATCGCAATAAGTGATATAAGAGTAAAACCGCATATTTTTTTCATCTCATTTTCCTTTTATATATCAAAGTGATTTCTAAATATAAAAACTTCGTTATTTTAGCTTAAATTTGCTAAAAAGAAACTCAAATTTTTTGTTTCACGAGAAACTTTTTAGAACAAAAACATCAATTTTGCAAAGATTAAAGCGATAAGGCAGATGAGTAGAGCAAGATGATGATAAAATTTCCGCATAGGATCGCTTTTTTTAAGCACAAGTATATAAAAAAATGAAATAGGCGTAAAAACGAAAAGTAAGCCAACCACGCTTATCTTAAGAACCAAAATTTGCTGAAAAGAGCTTTCAAGCCAGCCAAGCTCTCCTCCTAGATAAAAACTTGCAAGATAAGCTCCACTACAAAGCAAAAGTAAAAAAGCGAGTCCCAAGATCAAAGCACTTGGCTTTAAAAGCTCTCTCTTAAGCTTGATAAATTCTACTTCGCTGCGGTTTTTCTTAAAATGAGAAAAGATAAAAACATCATAGATTAAATACCCTATCACCACGCAAGCACACAGCAGATGAATGATTTTAACAAGAGTGTAAAACATTTTTTGCCCCAAGATTTAATTTCAAATTTTAAACTTATCTTAGCTTTATTTTTGGCTCTCATTCTTGATATAGGTTAAATTTTTGTATTTTTCAAGCTTTGAGAGTTTATCTTTTTTCATTTTTCAGCACCAAAACTATCCCCACAACGCCTACAATTACAACTATAGAGATGAAAATTAATTCAGCTATATCTAAAAAAGTCATTTTATTTTTCCTTTTAGTTCTATTTTTGAGTGCGAGGCAGTGTGTAAATTTGTTTTTGGGGTTTGATTTTTCGAAGTTTTGTTTGTAAAGCTGGCTTTGTTTGAATTTTGATTTGTTAGCTTATGATTTTTAAAGTCTTGCTTTTTTGTATTTTTTTCTTTTAAAACTTGCTTTTTAGGACTTTGATCTTTAAAATTTTGCTCTTGCAAATTTTGTTTTTTCAAGCTTTGTGCGTTTTGTTTTGTGTGTTTAACACTTGATAAAATCGGCTTTATAGGATTTTTATTTTTTGAGTTTTCATCATTGTTTGAGCGTATTTTAAGCTCTTGTTCTTTTCTTTCTTTAAGCTGTCCGCAAGCTGCTGATATGTCAAGTCCTTTGCTTTGTCTTATGGTGCAAGTTAGTCCTTTAGCGCTCAAAAAGTCTTGAAATTTCACAGCATCTTCTAGGTTTGGGCGTTTGTAAGGGCTGCCTTCGTGAGGGTTGAAAAGCAGTAAATTAACCTTAGCTTTTATGCCATTTAAAAGCTTGACTAGCTCTTTGGCGTGCTCTAATTTATCATTAATACCCTTTATCAAAAGATATTCAAACATTACCCTTTTTCGTGCATCTACTGGAAATTCACGCACAGCTTGCATGATAGAGGCTATATTATAAGCTTTATTAATAGGCATAAGCTCAGTTCTTAGCTCATCATTAACAGCGTGCAAGGAAATGGCTAGCAAAACGCCCAAATTCATCTCTCCTAGCTCTTTGATCTGCTTGGCAAGTCCGCTTGTGCTTATGGTTTGTCTGCGAGGGCTGATGGCAAGTCCGTCATTTTCGCTTAAAATTTGCACAGCCTTTGAGACATTTTTAAGATTATCCAAAGGTTCGCCCATACCCATAAAAACTATATTTACCCTTCTTTCATAAGGGATATGATTGTGCTTTTTGATCCATAGCACTTGAGCGACTATCTCGCCAGCACTGAGATTGCGTTTTAAGCCACCTTTGGCTGTGAGACAAAAAGAACAGCCTGATTTACAGCCTACTTGTGAGCTTATACATATAGTATAGCGAGTATGGTGCAATCTCTTACCCTCTTCATTAAAAGCTTCTTCTTTCATAGGCAATAAAACGCTTTCTATAAAATAGCCATCATTTAAGCGGAAAAGATATTTTACGCTTTTATCAGTGCTTTGCTCAAATTTTACGCATTCTAAGGGCTTGAAATGGTATTTGTTTTCAAGTTCTTCTCTTAAGGTTAAGGGTAGGGAACTCATCTCTTTGAAATTATCAGCGTATTTTTGATAAATCCACTGAAAAATTTGCTTTATGCGGAATTTTTGGGGAAAATCCTTTTGAAGCTCTATACTGGTATAATCAAGCAAATTAATTTTATCTTGCTTTTTACTCTCTTTTACATCATTTTTTCTTTCATCTAAAACTAACAAAATTCTATCCTAAATATAATTTCTCTCTTGCAAAAAAGCCTCTAGTTTAGCTTTTGCCTTAGTATGATGAGCCAAAAAGCTTTGGTGTGCTTTTTCATCACAATAATTACTCGCACACAAAAAGCAAGAAAGTTCTATATCATAAAATTTTGCTACGCTTAAAAGAGAGAAAATTTCCATATTTTCAAGCCTTAAACCAAGTTTTAAAAACTCAGCTGCTGCTTTTTTATCCGCACAAATATAATTTGAAGAATTGCTTTTGAATGTTTCTTGTGAAACAAATTCAGCCAAAGTTTCATTAGACTCTTTTTTTTCTAGCTTTTTATGCCAGCTTATTTCACATTGAGCTGGCGAGTAAAAGGCATTTGAAAGCTTTGAAAACTCTACATTAAAAGCATGCTGACTTTGATAAATTTGCAAAAGTTCATCTTTTTCATCATATAAACCACAAGTGCCTATAAAAACAAGCTTTGAGGGCTTAAATTCTTGCAAAAGCAAAGGCAGTTTCAAACAGGGTTCTATCAGTCCTATGCCTATACTTTTTGCAAAGCTAAAATTTTCATTTCCTCCTGCACAGAGTATCAAAGTTTGCACCTTTTTCCTTTCTTTGCCTTCATCAAAAGATAAATTCTAGCTAAAAAATTTAAACTTGTAACACAATCTTAATGAATTTAAGGTAAAATGCTCTATGATAAAAGCAAAAAAACATTTTGGACAAAATTTTTTAAAAGATCAAAGTGCCTTAGAAAAAATCACTCAAGCCATATCCAAAGAAACGCCTTTTATCGTTGAGATTGGACCTGGCTTAGGTGATTTGACGCAAAAGCTTTTAGGAATTTGCAAGGTAAAAGCCATAGAAATAGACGATGAGCTTATACCACTGCTTGAAAAAAAATTTCATCAAGAGCTTAAAAATGCGAGTTTAACTTTGCTGAATTTAGATGCATGTAAGGCTTTTACGCCAAGCTTGCATAATGATGAGTATGTTTTGGTGGCGAATTTGCCTTATTATGTATCAACACATCTTATCTTACAAGCCTTAGAGGACAAAAACTGCAAGCAGCTTATAGTGATGATACAAAAAGAGCTGGCTTTGAAATTCTGTGCGACTGAGGGACAAAGCGATTTTTGTGCTTTAAGCGTGCTTGCAGGCTTGATTTGTGAGCGAGAATTACTTTTTGAGCTTAAGCCAGAGAGTTTTGAGCCCGCTCCAAAAGTTGATTCAGCGGTTATATCTTTAAAACGCAAAGCAAATTACGATGAGATCGTTGATATACAAGCTTTTAAAGCTTTTTTAAGGCAGTGCTTTTGTGCTCCTAGAAAACAGCTTGCAAACAATCTCAAAGCCCATAAAAAAGAGCTTTTAAAAAGCTTAAATGAGCTTGGATTAAAAGAAAATATCAGAGCAAGCGAGCTTTGCGTCAAGTCCTATCTTAAAATTTTTACAGACTTAAAGGACAAATAATGAGCGAAGAAAATAAAAATTTAGAGCAAAACGCTGAAAATAGCGATTCTAGTGTAAAAAGCAACAAGCGTTACAAATACAAACGCAAGAAAAAATCCCTTGCAAATTCAATCAATGCAAATGAAAAAAATCAAAACACCCAAAACTCAAGCGATGAAAATGGCGAAAATCAAGCCCCAGAAGGCAAGAAAAAGAAAAAAAATCGCAATCTCCCAACCAAGCTCACCGGCAATGAACCTTGGCAGCTTGAAATGCAAAGAGTGATTGAGGCAAACAAAGCTATCCATGAAAACCGCTTAAAACCGCTTAAATTCAGCAATTCAAGCGAGCATAAGCTCAAGATCACCCCTATAGGGGGACTTGGCGAAATAGGTGGCAATATGACAGTGATAGAAACAGATAATGATGCCATTATCATTGATGTGGGGCTATCATTTCCTGATTCTGCTATGCATGGGGTGGATATTGTTATCCCTGATTTTGATTATATAAGAAAGATTAAGGATAAGGTTAAGGCTGTTATCATCACGCATGCACATGAAGATCATATAGGTGCGGTGCCGTATTTTTATAAAGAATTTGCCTTCCCACTTTATGCTACGCCTCTAGCACTTGGCATGATCTCAAACAAATTTGAAGAGCATGGGCTAAAGTCTCAAAGAAATCTTTTCCGCCCTGTAGAAAAACGCAAAGTCTATGAAATAGGCGAATTTGAGATAGAATGGATACATATTACCCACTCAGTCATCGATGCTTCAGCCCTTGCTATCATCACCAAAGCTGGCACGCTTTTGCATACTGGAGATTTTAAGATTGATTATACACCCATTGATAATTATCCAAGCGATTTAAATCGCATAGCTTATTATGGCGATAAGGGCGTGCTTTGCTTGTTAAGTGATAGCACAAACTCCTATAAAGAAGGCTCAACCAAAAGCGAAGGCTCAGTTGGCGATACCTTTGATCTGCTCTTTTCAAAGGCAAAAGGACGCGTGATAATGAGCACTTTTAGTTCAAATGTGCATAGAATTTATCAAGCCATCACTTATGGACTAAAATACGGACGCAAAGTCTGTGTGATAGGACGTTCTATGGAAAGAAATTTATACACCACCATGGAGCTAGGATATATAGAGCTTGATAGAAAGATTTTCATTGACGCTGATGAGGTAAGTAAGTATAAGGATAATGAGGTTTTAATCGTCACCACAGGAAGCCAAGGTGAAACCATGAGTGCCTTATATAGAATGGCAACTGATGAGCATAAATTCATCAAAATCAAGCCTACAGATCAAATCATCATCTCAGCTAAAGCCATTCCTGGTAATGAAGGCAGCATTAATGCTGTGCTTGATTATTTACTTAAGGCTGGTGCAAAAGTAGCCTATCAAGAATTTAGTGAAATTCATGTAAGTGGACATGCTAATATGGAAGAGCAAAAACTCATGCTTAACCTTGTCAAACCAAAGTTTTTTCTACCAGTGCATGGTGAATACAATCATATCCTAAAGCACAAGCAAACGGCTATAAAATGCGGAGTAGATGAAAGAAATATCTATCTTATGAGTAATGGCGATCAGGTAGAACTTTGCCAAAAATACATCAAAAGAGTACGCACAGTAAAAACAGGCAAGGTTTTTGTCGATAATCAAATCAACAAGCAAATCGCTGATGATGTAGTTATAGACAGACAAAATCTAGCTGATAATGGCGTAGTAGTCATCATCGCTCAAGTTGAAAAATCAAGCAAAACCCTCATTCACAAACCAAGGGTGCTAAGCTATGGGGTAGTCGCAAACAAGCAAGATGCAGCCTTTGCTAAGGAGCTTGGCGAGGTGCTTTCTGTATTTTTTGCGAATTTAAAAGATGAGGTTTTAGATGATAATCGCTTCATAGAAGGACAAATCCGCCAAGTGCTAAGAAAACATATCTTTAGAAAGCTTAAAAAATACCCAACCATAGTGCCAAGCATTTTTATGATGTGAGTTTAATTTTTAAGGAGGGAAAATGGATGTAAGTAAGGAAAGTATTAAAAAATTCTTTAGTGCAGAAAAAGAATTTTTTATTCCCGTATATCAAAGGGCATATTCTTGGGAACAGTCTCAATGGCAAGCCTTTTTGGAGGATTTAAAAGAAGCACAAAAAGGTGAAAATTCTTATTTTTTTGGTAATGTATTGTTAGAAGAGTTGGATTCTGATTTTAGGTATGATATTATTGATGGACAGCAACGCCTTAGCACTATAGCAATTTTTATTAGGGCTTGCATTGAAGTGTTAGCACAAATGAATATACCAGATTCTGACATTTCCAAAGATGAGTTTTTGCATCGTATACAAGAGGATTATCTTATATATCGTGATAAGGCAAAGCTTCAGGCGGTAGAATATGATAGAGATTATTTTGATGATTTTATTATCAAAGGTGTAACAAATAAACATGAGCCACAAACTCCAAGCCAAGAGAGAATTAAAAAAGCAAAAGATTTTTTTGTTAAAGAGCTTAAGAAGCTAACAGTAGAGGATATGCTCAAAATTTTTGAAGTTATGCAAAGTGCCGAAATTTTAAGCATTCCTTTTAGTAATAAAAAAGATTCTGTGTTAATGTTTGAATTGCAAAATAACCGTGGAAAAGATTTAACTAATATGGAAAAACTTAAATCTTACCTTGCCTATCAAATTTATACTTATTCAAATGATCCAGAAGCTAAGTTAAAAGAAATTTCAAAGATTTTTGAGGAAATTTATCGTTTAATTAAAGACATAAAAAAAGGTGAGGATTCTATACTTAGTTGGTTTAATATTTCTCGCACAGATTTTTCTTACCGCGAAAATGATAATTCGCTTAATTACAAAAAAGAGCTTAAACAAATAGATGAGGCTGATCAAAAAATAAAATGGATCAATGGATATATGTGTGAGCTTAAAAATGCCTTTGTTGATTTTAAGAGTTTTGAAAACTCAAGTAGTATATATAAAGAATATTTAGAATGGCTTGATGTGTCGGAGGTTTATCCCTTTGTTATCAAGGCATATAGGCTTTTTAGGACTGATGCAACCAAGCTGGAACAGGTATTTAAGTCTTTAGAAATTATTGCTTTTAGGGATAAATTTGTAGGCACAAAAGCAAATCTTGCTTCTCGTTTAAGTAAGGTTTTAAAAGAATTTCATAGTCCTGAAAATTTAGTTGAGAGCTTAAAAGCTGTTTGTAGCGAGAAGGAAAAGTATTGGAGTGATGAAGCTTTAGATGATCTTTCTCGCGCGACTCGGTATTGGGTAGATAGTAAAGTGCTACAGTATTTATTTATGCGTTATGAAAATTATTTACGCCAAAAAGATACTACTAAAAAAGCGTATAGGTTTAGTTTAAATGATATAGAGAAACCAGAAATTGAGCATATTGCCCCACAAAAAGAAGATAAAGAGAAATTGGCAAGTGGATATTGTAAATATGATGAAGAATTTATTGATTCTTATTTACATTCTATAGGCAATCTTGTGCTTATTTCAAAGTCCCATAATGCATCTATTGGAAACAAGCCATTTGTTGATAAACTTCAAAGTTTTAAAAATAATTCACTTATCCAGCAAGCACAAATAGAAACCTTTATTATTACAAAAAATATTTGGGATAAAAAAGCTATTGATAAAAGATGTGAAGCTTTAGAAAAATTTGTGCTAGAAACTTGGAGTTTTAAATAAACAATGAGAATTAACCAATTCATCTCTCACAACACAACTTATTCACGCAGAGAAGCTGATGAGCTTATCAAAGCTAAACTTGTAAAAATAGGCTCAAAAATCGCCACTTTAAACGATCAAGTGGGTGAAGAAAGTAAGATAAGCATAAAGGGCAAGCGAGTTTATAAGAAAAAGCAATTTTCTGTCATCATCTATCATAAGCCAAAGGGCGAGCTAGTGAGTAAAAAAGATGATAGGGGTAGAAGGGTGATTTATCAAAGCCTGCCAAAAAGTTTTGCTTCTTGGCTTAGTGTTGGCAGGCTTGATTTTGCTAGCGAGGGCTTACTTTTACTTACCGATGCTCCTGTGATAGCTGATGCTTTAATGCATAGTGATTTAGAAAGAGAATATTATCTAAAAATCAAAGGACAAATTAGCCCAAAAGTCATAGAAGCTATGCAAAATGGACTTGAAGTGCAAAATGAAAAAAAAGGCGCTCACGCAAAAACTAAGATCACTTCAATGAGCTTTGCCCCATTTTTAGGCTGGGAAATTTTTGGCTCAAGTGGGGGCTATACTAAGCTAAAAGTTATCATTAATGAGGGCAAAAACAGAGAATTACGTCGCTTTTTTGGACATTTTGACTTAGAGGTGATGGACCTTAAAAGAGTAGCTTTTGGTGCGCTAGAACTTGGACTTTTAAAAGAAGGCAAATACCGCTATCTCACTCAAGGCGAGTATGATAAATTGCGTGATTTTTTGAAAAGTAAGCAGATAAGGTATTAAAAAGTTTTAAAATGCTACAAAAATACTTCCTTGTATAAAAAAATAATAAAAATACCCAGTTAAAATCATCATCTCAAAGTATAATGTTACAAAAAGTAATCATCTTTATAAAAATATAAAATAATTTTTATCTTATTTAAAAAATATAAAAAAAGTCCTATTATAATTAAACTACATATAATTTCAAATAAAAAGGAGCAACAATGAGTGCGTATTTAGATCATACTAAGGTGTTTAAAGCTCAGTATGAAAATTTCATCAATGGAGAATGGCAAGCCCCTCAAAGTGGGCAATATAGTGAAAATATCACCCCAATTTCTGGCAAGCCTATCACTAAGGTGCCTTTGTCAAATGATGCTGATATTAATGCAGCCTTAGATGCAGCAAGTGCAGCTAAAAAGTCTTGGGCTAAAACTCCTCCAGCTACAAGGGCTGACATTTTGCTTAAAATCGCCGATCGCTTAGAAGCAAATTTAGAGCTTTTAGCCTATGCTGAAACTTGGGATAATGGCAAGCCTATAAGAGAGACTTTAAATGCTGATGTGCCTTTAAGCATAGATCATTTTCGCTATTTTGCAGGCTGCATTAGGGCTCAAGAAGGCGGTATTAGTGAGATAGATGAAAACACAGTGGCGTATCATTTTCACGAGCCTTTGGGTGTGGTTGGACAAATCATACCTTGGAATTTTCCACTTTTAATGGCAGCTTGGAAGATAGCGCCAGCTTTAGCAGCAGGTAATTGTATAGTTTTAAAGCCAGCTAGTGCTACTCCTGCTAGTATTTTGGTGCTTATTGATTTGATCAAAGATTTGCTTCCAAAAGGTGTTTTAAATATAGTCAATGGAAGCGGAGGCAAGATAGGTAAAGCCCTTGCAACCAGTCCAAAGATAGCAAAGGTAGCCTTTACAGGCTCAACAGCTGTAGGCAGACAGATCATGCAGTTTGCTACTGAAAATATCATACCAGTTACCCTAGAACTTGGCGGAAAAAGCCCAAATATTTTCTTTGAGGATATTATGGCTGAAGATGATGATTTCTTAGATAAAGCTGTAGAAGGACTTGTACTTTTTGCTTTCAATCAAGGCGAGGTTTGCACTTGCCCAAGTAGGGCTTTAATCCAAGAAAGCATATATGATAAATTTATAGCCAAGGTGCTTGAAAGGGTAAAAGCTATCAAGGCTGGCAATCCTCTTGATCCTAGCACTATGATGGGTGCTCAAGTAAGTCAAGAACAAATCAATACTATTTTAAATTATATCAAAATAGGCAAAGATGAAGGCGCACAATGCTTGATAGGTGGAGAACAAAACATACTTGAAGGCGAGCTTAAAGATGGCTTTTA
The DNA here is from genome assembly GCF_005406235.1 of Campylobacter sp. MIT 12-5580. Taxonomy (NCBI): domain Bacteria; kingdom Pseudomonadati; phylum Campylobacterota; class Epsilonproteobacteria; order Campylobacterales; family Campylobacteraceae; genus Campylobacter; species Campylobacter sp. MIT 12-5580. Next base: position 74,706 of record NZ_NXLK01000002.1, on the reverse strand, counting down.
TATCAAACCTACTATCTTTAAAGGGCATAATAAAATGAGAATTTTCCAAGAAGAAATTTTTGGACCAGTTTTAAGTGTAACTACCTTTAAAGATGAAAAAGAAGCCCTAGAAATCGCTAATGATACCCTTTATGGACTAGGAGCAGGAGTTTGGACTAGGGATATTAATAGAGCTTATAGGGTTGGGCGAGGTATAGAAGCTGGCAGGGTTTGGACCAATTGCTATCATGCTTATCCAGCCCATGCTGCCTTTGGAGGCTATAAGCAAAGCGGTATAGGCAGAGAAACACATAAGATGATGTTAGAACATTATCAACAAACTAAGAATTTACTAGTAAGCTATAGTCCTAAAAAACTTGGCTTTTTCTAAGCAAAATAAGAGTGATTTTTTAATCACTCTAAACTCATAAAGGAAAACTAATGCTTAAAGCAAGCAAAAATGCCCTTGATTTAATCGAAAAACTCAAAGCCTTATATCCAAATTTTATAATCTATGTTTCAGGAGGCTGTTGTGATGGCTCGGCTTTGATGGTGTATGATGATTTTAAATTAGGCGAAAATGATTATAAACTAGGAGAAATTGAAAATATAGGCATCTTTGTGCATATAAAACACTATAAAGCTTATTTAGAAGGAAAAAATTTAGAACTTGACGCCACTAGGGGCAGGGGAAGTGAGTTTTCACTTGATTATGAGTTAAATGAGCATTTTTTGCTACATAGTGAGCTTTGTGAAATTTAAAAGCACAAGCTTAAAGCCTCTTTTTTTTAAAAATGCCCTTTGTATAGCGATACACAAAAAATAGCCCTGCCATAATAAGTGCAAGATAATGCCAAAATTCAGGGATTTTAGCCGATAAAAAATAATGATAACTTGCCACAAAAAGACAAAGATAACCAAGCTTTCTTATCTTTTCAAGTCTTTTACCCCATTCAAAAGAACTTAAAAGCATAAAAAACATAAGCACAAAAGCTACAAAGCCACTTGCTTCAAAAATTCTTTTTGAAATGTCATTATAAAGCTTTATAAGGCTTAAATTTTTTGAAAAAACAAAATATACTCCAAAATGAGCCAAAGCCCAAAAACCAGCATAAATTCCAAACAAACGCGGATAAATTTTAGTCTTTTTAAACTGAAAAAGTGAGAAAAAAGCACTTATAAAGGTAAAGCTTAAGGCAAAAATTCCAGTATAAAAATAAAGCTCTGAGATAAGATCAAAGCTATACATAACATTAAAAATAGCCTGCACTGCTGTATAAATAACACTTATTGCAAAACTTGCATAAGCAAGAAGTCTTAAATTTTTTACACTTAAAATAGACTTAGGACTTGTTTTATGGGTGCTTTGTGACTCATTGGTATTGATAGCACTCAAAAATACTTCCTTAAATCCATACCTGCATACAAATGCCCAACTTCTTTTTCATAGCCATTAAAAAGCAAGGTATCTTGATTAAAAAACTTACCCAAAGGGCGTTCGCTTGCTTGAGACCATCTTGGATGATCGACTTTTGGATTGACATTAGCATAAAAGCCATATTCTCTAGGATTTGCTAGCTCCCAAGTCGTTTTTGGTTGCTCTTTTAAAAACTCGATTTTGACTATGGATTTAATGCTTTTAAAGCCATATTTCCAAGGCACAACAAGGCGAAGTGGGGCTCCATTTTGTGCTTTTAAAGGCTTTTTATACATACCAACAGCCATTAAAGTCAGTGGATGCATAGCCTCATCCATTCTAAGTCCTTCTACATAAGGATAATCAAGGGTTGGAAAAAAGGCTGCTTGATCAGCAAATCTTTCTTTATCAAAAAGCGTGGTAAATTTGATAAATTTAGCCTCACTCGTTGGTTCAAGCTTTTCTATTAAAGCTCTTAGTTCAAAACCAACCCAAGGCACCACCATACTCCAAGCCTCCACACAACGAAAGCGATAAATCCTCTCTTCAAGCTTAAAGGCTAGTATATCCTCCATAGTCAAGGTTTGAGGCTTATTTACCGCTCCGCTTACTTCTATTTTCCAGTCTTTGGTGTGAAAATTTTCAGCTAAACGCACCGCTTTTGCTTTATTGACTGAAAACTCATAAAAATTCACATGATTTGTAGCAAGCTCTTCTGGGCTTAATTCTAGCTCCTTGTTTAAATCCTCTTTAAAATCAAGCGCGCTTAAAGTGCTTGCTAAAAGACTTGAACTTACTAAAGAGCCGACTCCAAGCTTGATAAATTCCCTTCTTTTTTGAAATAATTTTTCAGGCGTGATTTGCATATTTTTCCTTAAATTTGTATTTTTGAAAGAACAAATTTAAGCATAAAAAAGCTAATAAATAAAAATTATCTGTTATGATTTTTTCTCTTTTATTTAAATTTTTAGCCCGCTTTTGATTAAAAGCTACTATCAGCATAAACTACCCTAGATCAATTAAGCTAGGGTAGTTTTAGGAGATTTTAGAAAGTTAAGTTTTGTATATCACACTTTGAAAGTTTTCAAACAAGTTTATAAAAAGCTTGTTTTAGAAATTGAAAGTATAGCGAAGTCCTACAGAGTAAGGTTGAGTAACTTTTACATCATCTTTTTTAGGACCAACTACACCAAATCTACTCCAAAGCTCAAAACCATGAGTTTGAGTATAGTTCATTCTTAAACCAAGATTGATACCAAGATCAAAACCACTTACTTTTCCATCACCATCTTCACTATTTTTTTGGATCATCTTGTTATTTGCATAATCAAGGCTTAAACCACCAAAAGCACCATACTCAAGATCGCCACTTTGTAAGAAGTTATAAAGCACATCAGCATTGACACCTAGATCATATCTTTGAAGTTGTGGGTTATTGCTTCCTTTTGTGTTCTTAGTTCCGTGAGTAAATCTCGCATAACCTCTAAAACCTAAATTGTCATCAAGGAAGTATTTATAACCACCAACTAAACCATAACGAAAGCCGTTAAAGCCGCTCATTTTTTCATTACCCTCGTTATTGGGATTTTTCACAGTAAGTGAAGCATAACCTCCGTCAATACCGACAAAAGCACCTGATTGTTCTGCTAAAGCTGCTGAAGAAGCTAGAGCTGAAACGAGAGCAAAGCTTGTTAAAACTTTTTTCATGTTAAACCTTTCATTAAGATAAAATAAGAATGGATATTCTACCCCCCCCCCCCCTTAATATAAACTTAAATAGCTCCAAAACTTACAAAAAAATGAGAATTTTTTTAAAAAAAGATTAAGTTTGTTTGAAAATATCAAATTTTGTTATATAATATGAATTTTTGAAAAAGCATTTCAATACAAAGGAGCAAAAAGCAATGCAAGGTAAAATTTTAGGAGCTGGTGCTATCAGGGGCGATGATGGCAAGCGATATAGTTTCAAACTTGAGGAAGTGAAAAATCTTAATGGCAAGAGCGAGGAACAGCTTGTCGGTGCTGTTGTGGATTTTGAGATCGAAAATGACGAGGCAAAGGCTATTTTTATCACACAATCTGCTCTTTTAGCTGGTGTGAATTTGGATTTTGCTAACTTTGATATGAAAGCGATTAATGGCAGTTTTATCAGCTCTGATGATATTAATGCAGTGAAATTTCGTGCGATTTTAGGTATAGTGTGTGGGATCTTTTCTGTAATACCTTTTGTGGGTTGGCTCTTCTCAATCGCTGGCATTGTGTTTATGATCTTAGCTATACTTTCAGTATGCAAGCTTACTCAAGATAAAAAACTCCTTATTTTTTATATCGCTTCGGCTGTTTTACTTTTCTTTGGAGCTTTGGGCGTAGCTTATACTTATACAGCTTTATTTTTTGCTTTGGCTTTTGGAACCATCGCTGGTGGAGTTATGTTTATGTTTATACTCGGCGTGCTTTTCATCATCGCGGGCTTGGTGTTAAAGTTTTTTTACTACAAAATGCTTGCAAATGTCACAAACGAGCCTTTTTTCATATATGCTTTTATCGCTTTGGTTGTGGCGTCTTTGCTTCAAATTCCACAAAATGCGTTATTTTGGCTAGGGTATTTAGTCGCTATCGTAGCTGTGGTTTTAGAAATCATCGCTTGGCTTAAATTTAAAGAGATAAAAGCCCCTGAAAAAGGCTTAGAAGCAAATATGCAGTGAGCTTTTCTAGCTCATCACTTTTTATGATGAGCTAGGATTTATTTTCGCATAAGAGTTTTCATCTTTTCTAGGCGGTTTAAGGCTTCGTGTAAGGTTTCAAGTTTTTTGGCAAAATGAAATCGTATGTAAGTATTTGTGCCATCTTTAAAAAAGCTTGAACCCGGCACCGCCGCAACGCCAACCTTTTCGATCAACTTTTGACAAAATTCAGTATCGCTTTCATAGCCAAATTCGCTGATATCAACCAGCACAAAATACGCCCCTTGAGGCGTGCTATGTTTTATATCTAAGGCTTTTAAGCCGTTTAAAAAAGTATCTTTCATCAGTGTGTATTTGTTTTGCAAGTCTGTGTAATAGCTTTGATTGAAATTTAATCCTACAATCGCTGCTTCTTGTAAGGGTGCAGCTGCTCCAACGGTTAAGAAATCATGCACCTTATGTGCTCTTTGGATAATCTCTTTTGAAGCGATTAAATACCCAAGTCGCCAACCAGTGATAGAATAAGTCTTTGAAAGACTAGAGCATGATATAGTGCGTTCAAACATCTTTGGCAGTGCAGCCATATAATGGTGCTTAAAAGGAGCAAAAATGATATGCTCATACACCTCATCAGTGATGACATACACATCATATTTAATCGCCAAATCAGCTATAAATTCAAGCTCTTCAAGGCTAAAGACTTTACCGCAAGGGTTGCTTGGATTGCAAAGTATGATTGCCTTTGGTTTTTGCTTAAAGGCTTGCTCAAGCGCGTCTTTATCAAAGTTAAATTCAGGCGGATTTAAAGGCACAAAAATAGGCTCAGCTCCGCTTAAAATAGCATCAGCTCCATAGTTTTCATAAAAAGGCGAAAACACGATCACTTTTTCACCCGGATTTACCAAAGCAAGCATAGTTGCCATCATCGCTTCAGTGCTGCCACAAGTAACAAGCACATTTTCTTCAGCATTGATTTCAAGCCCCATAAAATGAGAAGCTTTTCTAGCTAAAGCTTGCTTGAAATTCGTCGCTCCACTTGTGATGGCGTATTGATGAGGTCCTTTGGTAGCTACCTTGGCTAAAGCTTCTTGAAGCTCTATAGGTGGATCAAAGTCTGGAAAACCTTGAGAAAGATTGATGGCGTTGTACTGAAGACAAATGCGTGTCATTTTTCGTATGATTGATTCTGTAAAATCAGCCGTTCTTAGGCTTAAAGCTTGCATACTTTTTTCCTTTTTTGTTGATAAATTTGAAAATATTGTATCGAAAATATCACAAAAAGGGGCTTGAAATTTACAAATTCATTGCTTTTGTTCTTTTGTTTTGGCAAATTGAAAAATTTATATTGGTAAAATGTGTTTTTACGCTTTGATTCTAAAGCTTAAAGCTTCAAGTAAATGCTCTTTTTCTATAATTTCACTTTGTTTTAAATCAGCACAAGTTCGAGCTACCTTTAAGCTTTTATTAATGGCTCTTTGAGAAAGTTTAAAACGAGCTATGGCAAGTTCAAGAGTGTTTGAAGCTTCTTTTGAAAGCACGCAAAAATGTTTTAAATCCTCATCTTTAAGCTTGGCATTAAACTCAGTTTGTCCTCTTTGTTTTTGAAAGATAAAGCCTTGCAAAACTCTATCACTTAGCTCTTTTGAGCTAAAAGAGCTTTTATCCTCGCTTCTTACTTCATCCATAGCTACATATAAATCAATTCTATCTAAAATCGCTGCTGAAATGCGGTTTTTGTAGCGTTTGATCTCAAGTTCGCTACATTTACAATTAAGTTTGTGAGAAAATAAATTCCCATAAGGACAAGGATTTTGCGCGGCTACAAAGATAAACTTAGTTTCATATCTTACCTTTGAATTTACCCTTGAGATGAGGATTTGATTATCCTCTAAAGGCTCTCTTAGGCTTTCTATGACATTTTTACTAAAATGCGGAAATTCGTCAAAAAAGAGCACTCCCCCATTTGCAAGTGCGACTTCTCCTATCTTAGCTCCTCTTGTGCCGCCTCCAAAAATGCTTGCTCTTGTGCTTGTGTGATGAGGATTTCTAAAGGCTCTTTGGCTTGAAAACTCGCATTCTTTTGAGTTTAAGCTCTCATAAGCATTAGCAGCTAGGATTTCATTTAGACTTTGAGGTGGCATGATATAAACCAGTCTTTTTGCACACATGCTTTTTCCACTTCCAGGACTTCCTTCAAAAAGTATATTATGCATGCCTAAAGCGGCGATAAGGCAAGCAAATTTAGCATTTTCTTGTCCTTTAATATCCTTAAAATCAAAGGCAAAATCTGTGTTTTGGATATAGGCTTTTTCTTTGATAAATATAGGATTTGCAAAGAGTGGGTGGGTACTTGAGTAGAGGAATTTTTCTCTTTGCTCGCTTGTAAAAAATTCTAAGGCTTCATCAAGATTATTTACTGCATATACCTTTAAATTTGGTATCATTGAAGCCTTTGCAGCTAGGCTAAAAGGCACTAAAACCTCAGCTTTTTCAAGTTTGGTGCTTAAAAATAAGAGCAAAGAAAAAAGCTCATTTGTGCTTTTTACGCTGCCATCAAGTCCAAGTTCACCAAAGACGAAGCATTCTTTGAAGTCTTGTTTTTGCAAAAGTATTAAGATGGCAATGGCTAAGTCAAAGTGTGAGCCTTGTTTAGGGATACCACTTGGGCTAAGATTTATGGTGATTTTTTGGGCTGGAAAGGCAAAGTTTTTACTCATCAAACAAGCCTTAATCCGCTCGGTGCTTTCTTTGATCGCAGTATTAGCTAGCCCTACTATAGAAAAACCGGGTAAGCCCCTTGTAAAAGTGCTTTCTACCTCTATAATATCAATTTCATCACTAAGGCTTAGACATTTGAGCTTTTTCATTTTTGACTTTTTTGGCAAGTTTTTGAGCTTCTTTAAACTCTTTTTGAAATTTCTGCCTTTGAGAATATGATAATTTTTCTATAAATAAATGCCCATTAAGATGATCAAATTCATGCTGAAACACCACAGCTAAAAAATCACTTGCCTCAAGACTATACTTTTTGCCAAAGCGATCTTGATAATGCAAAGCCACGTTTTTATAACGCTCAACCTCTTCATAAAAGCCCGGTATGCTTAAACAACCCTCCGTAAAAAGTATCTTTTCATCATTTATAAACTCAAGCTCTGGATTGATAATCTCAAGTAAATTTTCTTTTTTTTGCTCCTCATTTTCATCGGGTATATTAGCTAAAAAAACACGCACCGGCACATTAACTTGAATGGCAGCTAAGCCAACCCCTTGTCCTGATATCATAGTTTCATACATATCATCAAGCAAAGTATGCAAGTCCTCATTAAAGCTGCGTATAGGCTCGGAGTTAAGATATAATCTCTTGCTTGGATAAGTGATGATCTTTCTTTGCATATCCTAGTCCAAAACAGCGAAATTTTGGCTATCTTTGCCGGTAGTATTTAGCATCTTAATCATCTTGTCAAGCAGTTTATCAATGCTTAAATCATCTTTGATTAAGCTCATCACGACTTCTAAATTCATATCCACTTCAACTGAAGAGATGAAAAAGTTTGTGTTGTAGATACGATCGATTAGTCCTTCTATGATTTTTTGAGCGTTTTGGATATTGCAGTGTTGTAATAAAAGCACGAAAATACCGTCTTGATAATGTGCGAGTATATCGCCTTTGCCTATGTTTTTGCTGATAATTTTAGCGATATTTTTAAGTAAGATATTTTTGTCTTTTGTGTCTGCAAGTTTGCTTAAAACTGAATCTTTTATCCTAAACAAAACTATGGTATTTTGATAATTATACTTTTCATAGCCTTCTTTGCAAAGTTCAAGGGTGTGAAGGAGGAATTTTTTGTTATAAATTTCAAAGATAGGATCAAAATCACTCTGCTCTTCTATGCTTTTATAAGTGTGGCTTACCTCTTCGAATTTCTCTTTGATATCATAAGTATATCGAGAAAGCAAGGCTAGGTATCGATCAATATCTATTTGCATCGCACCTAAGGTAGCATTAAGAGCGAGGTTGCCTGAATTTATGGAAAGTTCTGACATTCTTTTTGCGATTAGCTCCTTAATTACTTCGGTGTTTTTGTAAATCATCGCCATATCTTGAAGCAAGATATTTAAGGCAGAAAAGCTTTTCTTAACCTTTTTTTCGATCACGACTTGCTTACCTTCTTGCTTGCCGTCAAGCTCCATCATCTCGGTAATTCTTTTTTTAAAAGTCATCGTTTGAGAATCAAGCATTTTTTCAAAATAAATTCGATAATTCGTTGGTATAGGCGGCACATTATCTTTCACAAGAGCTTCAAGAACTGATTTTGAGAATTTATCAAATTCGCCACCGCTGATTTTTTGAATTTTTTGAGTTTCTCTTTCTGAGCTTGAGCCAAAATTTGCACCAAAACCAGCTAAAAAATCATCTTCCATAACCTAGTCCTTTATTTAAAGCTTTTTTGCAAAACCTTGTCGATTAGCCCATATTCCTTAGCTTCATTTGCGCTCATGAAAAAGTCTCTTTCGGTATCTTTTGCGATTTTGGTAAGCTTTTGATTTGTGTTTGCAGCTAAGATTTCATTTAAAATGCTTTTAAGTCTTAAAATTTCTTTAGCTTGAATTTCTATATCAGTTGCCTGTCCTCTAGCTCCACCTAAGGGCTGATGAATCATAATGCGTGAATTTGGCAGAGCAAAACGTTTGCCTTTTTCGCCACAACTAAGCAAAAATGCTCCCATAGAAGCAGCTTGTCCTATACAGATAGTGCAAACGCTTGGTTTGATATAATTCATCGTATCATAAATGCTAAAGCCACTTGTGATAACCCCACCGGGTGAGTTGATATAAAGGTAAATGTCCTTGTCTGGATCCTCAGCCTCTAAAAATAAAAATTGAGCCACCACAGAAGCTGCCACATCATCATTGATCTCGCCACTTAGCATTACAATGCGATCTTTTAAAAGACGGGAGTATATATCATAACTTCGCTCCCCTCTACTTGTGCGCTCGATGACATAAGGGATATACATTATTTTTCTCCCTCGCTTTTGTCTTTTTTGCTTTCTTTTTTCTCTTTTTTAGGCTCTTTCTTTTCATCTTTTGGCATAAAGATATCGTTGAAAAGTTTTTCTTCAACTAAAGCCATTTTTACGGCTGGTAAAATACCTTGTTGCTGATAGTTTTGCAAAAGCGCTCTTGGATCAATCCCACTTCTATAAGCTTCAAAATACACAGCTTGCATAACTTCTTGATCGCTTACACCTATCTTTCTAAGCAAGGCAAGTTCATTGATGATGAAGGTAAGTTTGACACTTTTTTGAGCCTCATCTTTAAATTCCTCTCTTTTAGCCTTTAGCTTATCTTTATCTTCTTGCAAGGCTTTAATCTCATCTTGACTGAGGCTTGAGAGTGAATTTCTAAGTTGTAAGTCAATTTCTTGTTCGACAACGCCCTTTGGCAAATCAAAAGTATATTTTTTCACTAAAGCTTCAGCTAGAGCCGGTTTTAACTCCTCGTTAATGAGAGTATAAAGCTTTTCTTGCTCAAGCTGCTTTTTGAGCTTTTCATCAAGCTTTTCTTCGCTTAATTCTTTTTCATTTGGTAAAAGTTTTTTCAAAAGCTCTTCATCGATCTTAGCTGGCACAGCTTTTAAAATTTCATGAAGTTTGATCTTAAATACCGCTTCTTTTCCAGCTAAATTGGAAGCACCATAATCTTTTGGAAAAGTTACTTTTATATCTTTTTCTTCGCCAGATTTCATACCCACCATAGCTTCTTCAAAGCCCGGGATAAACTGCTTTGAGCCTATCTCAAGAGTGAAATTTTCAGCCTTACCACCCTCAAAAGCCTTATCATCAACAAAGCCTTCAAAGTCAAATTTCGCAAAATCCCCTTCTTTTAAACCTCTTTTTTCTTTAATCGCTTCGTGAGTGGCGAAGTTTTTGAGTATTTCTTCTTTTTTGCTTTCTATTTCTTTTTTAGTGATTTTTGGAGTGCTTTGTTTTGGGATTAGTTCTTCATATCCATCAAGCTTGATTTCTGGTTTAAAGGAGATCATCAGCTCAGCTTCTACCGCACCTTCTTTGTTGTCAAATTTTTCAAAATACGGCTCGCCGACTATATCTTTGCTTTCTTTTTTAAGCTCTTTTAAACCGGTATTCATCGCTTGTTTTAAAAGCTCTTGTTGTGCATCGGCTTTTAACTGCTCGCCATATCGTTTTAATACCGCACTTGCAGGCACTTTTCCGGGTCTAAATCCGTCCATTTTTATGGTTTTTGCTGTTTTTTGAGCAAGCTTTTGCACTTCATCTTCTAAGCTTTTTGCGTCAATTTTTACGCTTATATTTGCATTGACTTTATCAAGCTGCGTCGCTTTTACTTCCATTTCATTTTTCCTTAAAAAATAAATTTTACTCGCCACTATATCAAATTTTGCCTTTTAGTTAGATAAAAATTAAAGTTATTTATGATAAAATCCTAAAATTAAATTTCAAGGAAAAAGCATTATGCAAGAAGAATTTGAAAAATCAGTTACAAATATCTTAAATTTAATAGGCGAAAATCCCCAAAGAGAAGGGCTCTTAAAAACTCCAGCCAGAGTAGCAAAAAGTTTTGAATTTCTCACTCAAGGTTATAAACAAGATCCAAAACAAATCTTAAATGATGCTTTATTTGCCAGCTCAAACAATGAAATGGTTTTGGTGCGTGATATAGAGTTTTACAGCCTTTGCGAGCATCATCTTTTGCCTTTTTTTGGGCGCGTGCATGTTGCTTATATCCCTGATAAAAAAGTGGTTGGCTTAAGTAAAATTCCTCGCCTTGTTGAGGTTTTTGCGCGTAGGCTTCAAATTCAAGAGCAACTTACCGAGCAAATTGCAGAAGCTTTAATGGAAAATGTCGGTGCAAAAGGCGTTGGCGTAGTTATAGAAGCAAGGCATTTGTGTGTTGAGATGAGGGGCGTGCAAAAGGCAAATTCAACCACAAGCACTTCAGCACTAAGAGGCTGTTTTTTAAAAAATGACAATACCAGAAGAGAGTTTTTCTCGCTCATTAATTCCTCAAAACAGGTTCGTTTTTGATGAGTCTTTCAAAGTTAAGAGCAAAGCTAGGCAGTGAGGATTTAAAATCCCTTTTTGGAGAAATTACCAAAATTTCAGCTACAAGCATAGAAATTAAGGGGCTAAAAACAGGGGTTGGCGATATAGTGCGTTTAATTTCAAATGAAAACAAAGACTTGCAAACTTTAGCTATGGTGGTTGAAGTAAAGGCTGAGTTTTCTTATCTTAGTCCTTTTTCTTTCATAGAAGGCTTTAAGATAGGCGATAGGGCTTATCTTAGCGATGCTGGTATGCATATAGGCGTAAGCAATGCCCTTTTAGGACGCGTGGTTGATCCTTTTATGAATCCAAAAGATGGTAAAGGTGCTATTGAGGTAGATAAGCTTATGCCCATCATGCGTGCGCCTATTGATGCGATGAAAAGAGGACTTATCAATGAAGTTTTTCCAGTAGGTGTAAAGACTATTGATGGGCTTTTAACTTGTGGAGTAGGACAAAAACTTGGCATTTTTGCAGGCTCTGGCGTGGGTAAATCAACTCTTATGGGTATGATAGTAAAAAATTCAAAAGCTCCTATAAAAGTTGTTGCTCTCATAGGCGAAAGAGGGCGTGAAATTCCAGAGTTTATAGAAAAAAACTTAGGCGGAAAGCTTGATGATACAGTTATCATCGTCGCCACAAGTGATGATAGTGCTTTGATGCGCAAATATGGTGCTTTTTGTGCTATGAGCGTGGCTGAGTATTTTAAAGAACAGGGCAAAGATGTGCTTTTTATCATGGATAGTGTAACGCGTTTTGCTATGGCTCAAAGAGAGATAGGCTTGGCTCTTGGTGAGCCACCTACTACCAAGGGCTATCCGCCAAGTGTTTTAAGTCTTTTACCCCAGCTCATGGAACGCACAGGAAAAGAAGAGGGTAAAGGCACGATCACAGCCTTTTTTACCGTGCTTGTTGATGGAGATGATATGAGCGATCCTATAGCTGATCAAAGCCGCTCTATACTTGATGGACACATAGTTTTAAGTAGAGAACTCACTGATTTTGGTATATATCCACCTATAAATATCCAAAACTCAGCCTCTCGTGTGATGAATGATATCATCACGCCAGAACACAAGCTCGCCGCGCGTAAATTTAAACGTTTAAACTCGCTTTTAAAAGAAAATGAAGTGCTTTTACGCATAGGTGCGTATCAAAGAGGAAGCGATAAGGAGCTTGATGAGGCTATAGCTAAAAAAGATTTTATGCAAAATTTTCTTACTCAAACTCCAGAAGAAAGTTTTGAGTTTAATAATATAATTGAAATTTTAAAACTCATCAACACCCAAACGCAAGCTCCAAATCCAAACAATCAACAAAGCACAAATTCCCTACAAATCCCAAATTTACCGCAGTAAAATACAATGCAAAGTGCAAAAATGGGCTTTTTTCTTTAAATTTGAGTTAGGCATAAAAACTAAAGCAAAAGCTTATTTTTTAACAAAATGCGTAGAATTATGCTCGTTTAAAGAAAGATCATAATAATTTGCGTCCTCTCTTAGAGTAAAGCCGTAATTTTTCCAAAATTCATTGCCTAAGTCGTTATTTTTAAAGGCGATGAGAGCGATTTTGTTAATCTTTTCTTTTTTTAAAGCAGCTAAGCAAAACTCTGTCATTTTATGTGCTATGCCAAGTTTTCTAAAGCCCTGATGCACGCATACATGATAAAAGCCTCCTGTGCGTCCATCATGTCCGCAAAGTATGCTTCCTACTATGCTTCCTTTTGCATAGCCATTTTTTTCATCTGCTAGCTCAGCTACTACGCTTAAGCCCTCATTTCTCCTTAAAAAAGCTGTGATATTTTCTTTACTATCATCAACGCTTCGTATCCCAAAGCCTTTTATTTCACACCAAAGTTTAAAAACAGCTTCATAATCTTTTTCATTCATTGCTCTAATATTCATTTTTTTCCTTTATAAAAGCCCCAAATTTTCAAGTCCCAAACTCTCATCAAAACCAAAAGCTAAGTTCATATTTTGCACAGCTTGTCCGGCTGCTCCTTTTAAAAGATTATCAAGGGCTGCGATGATGATGAGGTTTTGTGTTCTTTCATCAAAAACAAAATTGATATCTAAAAAATTCGTCCCCTTAACAAAACGCGTTTGAGGTAAAATGCCAACAGGTAAAATTCGTATAAAATTCTCATCTTTATAAGTATTTTCATACACACTTCTTAGCTCATCTGCCTTGCCTTTAAATTTGGTATAAATACTTGCTAAAATCCCCCTTTGCATAGGCACAAGGTGCGGGGTGAATTGAAGTGTGATATTTTCATTTGCTGCAAGACTTAGTTCTTGTTCTATCTCTGGTGTGTGGCGGTGCGTGGCTATGCCATAAGCTTTAAAATTTTCATTAATCTCACAAAAAAGATTTTCTTCTTTTGCTCCCCTGCCAGCCCCACTTGCTCCACTTTTTGCGTCTATTATGATAGAGTTTAAGTCAATAAGCTTATGCTTTACAAGCGGATAAAGTGCGAGTATAGAAGTCGTGGTATAACAGCCCGGATTAGCGATGAGACGTGCTTTTTTAATCTCTTCTCGTTTGAGCTCGCTAAGCCCATACACAGCCTCGCTTAAAAAGCTTTTTGCCTTGTGTTCAAGCTTATACCATTTTTCATATATGTTTGCATTTTTAAGGCGAAAATCAGCACTTAAATCTATAATTTTGCAGTGTTGCAGTAAGCTTTCATTCATCATTCCAGCACAAAAGCCTTGAGGCGTAGCTGTAAAGATAAGATCAACTTCTTTTGCCACTTCGTTGATATCCTCATCTTTGCAGAGCAAATGAAGTTTTTTAAAGGTGTTAGGATAGACTTTAAAATAAGGCTCATCTTTATACGCTCTTGAGCCAAGATAGCAAAGTTCTGCTTTTGGGTGCCTTAGCAATAAACGCACAAGCTCGTATCCTGTGTAGCCATTTGAGCCAAAGATGGCGATTTTGATTTTATCCATAATGATCCTAGAGTTTTACTTTAAATTTGTGATTATAATCAAATTTTTGTTTTAAAATCATAAAATCAAGCAAAATTTCAGAAATTTAGGCATTTTAAGGCAAATTTAGGATTTTTTAGGGAGCAAGTCGCTGATTTCAAGATCAAATTCTTTAGCGATAAAGATGAAAAACCACCTATTTCTTCCCCTTTTTTCAAGGGGATAAATTTAAAAAAGCCTACTTAAGCTCAACCTTAAGCACTTTATTTTCAAGCATTTTTGGGATATAAAGCGTGTTTTTATCTACAAAAAAGTCTGCTGGTCCTTGCATATAAGGAAGCTCTAGGGTGCTTACCTTGCCTTTGCTTATCTTATAAATCACGCCTTGTAAATTCTCTCCCCATGAACTTACCAAAATATCGCCATTTTCAAGCACAGCCACGCCATCATATGCCCCTTTTGTATCTATCAAGGTTTCAATGTTTTTATTTGTTAAATTTAATCTTATAACCTTGCCTCCGCTAACGCCGTCTGGGTGGTAGCCTGCTATGATAAGGGCATTATTTTTTGTATCTATTGCTAGTCCATTTGCTCCGCCAAACTGACTTAAATCAAGCTTATAAAACTCGCTTATAGTATTGTTTCTAAGGTTGATTCTATGGATTATCCCTGTGCCTGTGTCGCTTACTAGCAAGGTATTTGCATCTAAAACGGCTATATCATTTAAAAAGACAGCTCCATTGATATTTAGCTTTAAAAGCTCTTTTTTGTTTCTTACATCAAAGGCATAAAGCGTGTCAATATCCACCACAAAAAGCCTATTATCAAGCCTTGCCATACCTTTTGGAGCATTGAGCTTTGAAGCAAAACTTTTATCTATAACTTTGGCATTTTTATCAAGTTTGCTGATAAAACCATCACCATCTTTTCCCAAAGGATCAGCCTTTGTGCCTATGTTGCTTACATAGATAAAATCATTATCTACAAATACACTTTCTGGACTTGCAAAACCTTCTAAATCCACATGTTTAAGCTCGCTTGCGAACACCTCATTAGCTAAACTTACAGCCAAAATGGCACTGATGAAAAGCTTTGTTTTCATTTTTTCTCCTTTAAAAATTAAAAATTACAAGGCAAAGTATATGAAAAGTGAAAAATCTTTTGTGTAAGTTTTTTGGAAAAAAATATAAGTTTTTTGATTTTACTAGAAAATGTTTGATTTATGAAAGATTTTATAAAGCATCAGCTCTTTAAAAAGAAGTTTTTTGCAAAGTCTTTTGATACTGCTTTGGGGTTTGATTGAATTGCTCTTTAAAGCGGGCTATAAACCAAGCTGGCGAGCTAAAACCACAATCAGTGCAGATTTCATTTACATTTTTATCAGCATATTGAAGTAAAAATTTAGCCTTTAAAAGTCTTTTTTCATCAAGCCATTTTTTAGGAGAAATTTTAAAATACTGCTTAAACTCACGCGAAAAACTAGCATTATCAAGCCCTGCAAACTCAGCCATATCAGCTACGCTTAAAAACTCACTCTCACAATACGCAAAAAGCTGATCAAGCCTTAAGCGACTTGTGGTAAAGATAGTTTTTAAAAAGCTTAAAAATAAGGAGTTTTTGCTTAAAGCAAGATGTAAAAACAGCTCTTCAAATTTAAGCTCTATCAAAGGATCAAGATGGGCTGAGTTTGGCTCAAAATAAGGCGCAAAAGCCGATATTATCTGGCTTAAGTTCTCATCTTTTAAAGGTGTATTTTGTGTTAAATGCGCCGAAGCCACCCTTTGCATTTGAGTAAAAAATAAGTCCTTGTGCTTAAAGCCAAGCTTTGCTAAAAGGGTGTTGTTAAAAAAGAAAAGATAGGCTTCATAATTTTGCTTAGCTATATTGCTGAGCAAATACGCCCCAGCTGGTAAAAGCAAAGCCTGATTTTCCTTTAAAATCAGCTCTTTTTCATCAAATTCATCTTGAAAATGCACTTTTTTCTCGCCCTCTTTAACAAAAATCAGCACATTTTCTTGCATACAAGTAAAAAGCTTGTGCGAGCTATCACTTTGTTTATAACGCGCAAAGACGCAGCTTGAAACGCTTTTAAGTTCAGTGCTTTGCTTTTTATCTTGAATGCTTTTAAGCTCTTTTGGTAGGTAAAACATTTATTTTATCTTTAGCTTTTTTGCCTTGTTACCAAGCTCAAAAGGAGGAAGTTTTTTGATCTTGTTGCCAACTTTTTTCTCACAAAATAAATTCCCACTTGTTTCTTCATAAATTTTAAGCTTTTCATCGATTTTTTCAAGTATAAACTTAGTTTGAGCCATATCTTTGATGATAAAATCCTTTTGATCCTTAATCATTTGCTTACGCTCTTCAAAGGTGCTATCGCCCTTATAATAAAGCTCTATATAATGCTTAATGCGTTCAATTGGCATCTTAGTAAAGCGAAAATACTCTATCCACTTCACCCACTCAACATCGCTTTTGCTAAAATAACGCACATTGTTTTTATCACGTTCTAAATTTGGAAAAAGCCCCTTTTTGATCCAAAATTTAAGCGTAGTTGAGGGCACGCCTGTTTGTCTTTCAACCTCTATGATAGTATAAGCCATAGTTTTTCTCCTTATTAAGCGTGTGCTTTTTGTTTGGGCTCTTTAAGCTCAAGTTTTTCTTGAGTTTCACTAGTGTAAAAATCCCTTACACTTTGATAATGCTTGTTATTTGGATCGAGCAAATCCTCGCCTGTTAGCTCCATATTTTCATACACAACGATCTTTTTTTCTAGCCTTTGCAAGCCTTTTTGAAGCTTTGCTAGCTGAGAAACAACCTTAGCTCTTTGCTTTGTCAGCAAATTCTTTCTTGCACTTGCAGAAGCTACGCCTTTAGTAGTAAGATAAATATAAGCTTTAATATCCTCTAAACTCATATCCATAGAACGCAAACACTCTATCCACAGCACCCATTCTATATCTTTTTTGGAAAAATACTTCACCCCATTATGATCGCGTTCTACAAAAGGAAAAAGCCCCTTTGTAACCCAAAAACGAAGCGTATAGGGCGTGATACCGGTTTGCTTTGCCACTTGGGCTATGGTATAAGCCATGAGTTCTCCTTAAAAAAATAATGTAAATTATACAAAGAATTTGATAAATAAATACATTTTAAGATCATTTTTTTAGCTGAGCTTACCACCAACTTACCGAGCTTTTGCCTGTATCAAGCTTAGCAATTTGGGCTAAATCTGTGCTATCAAGTTTAAAGTCAAATATATTTATATTTTCTTTAAGACGTTCTATTTTAGAAGTCTTTGGAATGACTATAACTTCTCTTTGCACCAACCATCTTAAAACCACTTGAGCTATGCTTTTGTTGTGTTTTACAGCGATTTGCTTTAGCACTTCATTGTTAAAAATGCCATTTCTTCCAGATACAAAAGGACTCCAAGATTCAAGCTTACAATTGCCATTTTTTTGCATAAGTTCTTGATAGCTTTTGTGTTGTAAAAATACATGAGTTTCCATTTGATTGACAGCTGGGGCTATCTTGCAAGTTTTGATAAAATCAAGATAGGCTTGCTCTCTAAAATTTGAAATCCCAAGAGCCTTGATCCGTCCTTCTTCATAAAACTCCTCCATAGCCTTATACATAGCACTTCTTTGGCTAAAATTGCGGTGCAGCAAAAGCAGATCAAGGTATTCAAGCTTCATATCCTTTAAAGTCTGCTCTATATGCCTTTTAGTGCTTTCATAATCCATACCACTTGAAAGCTTAGTCGTGATAAAAAGCTCATTTCTGCTCACCCCACTTTCACGCAAGCCTTGGGCAAGCTCATTTTCATTGCCATACATTTGCGCTGTATCAAACAAGCGATATCCTAGCTTGGCTGCTTCTCTTGTGATATTGACGCACTCAGCCGCATTAAGCCCATAAGTGCCAAGCCCCAAAAGCGGCATTTTCACGCCATTGTTTAAAATGATCATGTTTGCTCCTTGTGATGAAGTTGTATCTAAGCTTTGAGCCGCAAGCTCGCTTAAAAGCCCACCAAAACCCAAAACTGCCCCAGCCTTAAGGCTAGTTTTTAAAAATGCCCTACGATTGTTTTGCATTTTTACTCCTTTTTGATTTTAAATATTATTGCAAAATTTTTTTAGCCTTATAATTTTTACATTTTTTGCTAAATGATAGATTTTGCATATAAAATTATAAGACATGATACTTGGTATCTGTCAAGGGGATTTTAAAAAATACTCTAATAAATAACGATTTTATAAGTTTGTTTGGGGTATAATTTTGTTTTTTTAGCTTGTTTGAAAATAATTAAATTTTTAGGAATGAAAATGACGCAAGTTGCTCATCTTAGTAAAAATAAAAAAATAAATTGCAATGACTTCCTAACCCCAAAACAAGCAGCTACATTTGCAAGTGAGTATTTGGGTAAAAATGTTACAAGTAATAATATAATCTATCTTTTAAATTATGGAAAAATAGCCAATCATTCTACAAATCCTAAAGAAAATCTCATTGATAAAAACGAGCTAAAAGCTTATTATGATACAAGTATTAAATCAAAGCAGGACTTAGCCCATCCACTCTCATTTGCAAATTTCAAAGAGGCACAGACAACAAAACATATTCATCGTTTGCACCCATACAAGGGCAAATTTATACCTCAACTTGTGGAATATTTTCTAGATTCTCATGCTGATTTTTTAAAAGAAGATGTATTTTTTCATAAAAACGATATAGTGCTAGATCCATTTTGCGGTAGTGGGACAACATTATGCGTAGCAAATGAACTTGGTATGCATGCTATTGGTGTTGATATTTCACATTTTAATACCTTGCTTTCAAATGCAAAAATTAAAAATTATGATTTGCAAGCTTTAGCTACTCAAATAAATACATTAATAAAAATTTTAGAAAATCATATATCACAAACTAAAATTATCGAATTTGAAAATACCTTAAACACTGAACTAAGCCTATTTAATCAAAAATATTTTCCAAATAAGGATTTTAAAAGAGCAGTAGCTTTGAAAAATATAGATGAAAAAACATATTCAGCCCAAAAACTGCAAGAATTTTTGCCTATATATGAAAATTTAATCAAACAATTTGATATTAATATACACACAAATACAGAGGGAAATTTTTTTGAAAAATGGTATTTTGATTCTATAAAACAAGAAATTTTATTGCTTAAGAATGAGATATTAAAGGCTGATAAAGATATACAGGATATTTTAATGATTATCTTAAGTCGCACAGCTCGTTCTTGTAGGGCGACTACACATTCTGACTTAGCCACTCTCACCCAACCGATCAATAAAGCTTATTATTGCAGCAAACATGGCAGAATCTGCAAACCATTGTTTAGTGTTATCAAGTGGTTTAAAAGTTATTCTAATGATACTCTAAAAAGACTTAAGGAATTTAATGCGCTTAAAACAAATACTTTTCAAATATGCCTAAATGGAGATTCTACAAATATAAATTTAAAAGAAAATTTACAAGATGGCAATTTTCAATCTTTACTCGAAAAGCAAAAAATTGCTGGAATCTTTAGCTCTCCGCCTTATGTTGGGCTTATTGATTATCACGAACAGCACGCTTATGCCTATGATATTTTTGATTTAAAACGAAAAGATGAATATGAAATAGGCAGCTTAAGTGAAGGACAAAGCAAAAATGCACAAGAAAAATATGTTAATAAGATAGCAGATGTTTTACTAAATGCAAAACCATTTTTAAAGCAAGATTATAATATATTTTTAGTAGCAAATGATAAATTTAATCTCTATGAAAAAATCGCAAAAAAGGCTAACATGCAAATCATAAAACGCTATGATAGAGCAGTAATTAACCGCAGCGAAAAAGATAAAAATAAATACAGCGAAAGTATTTTTCATTTAAAGGAGTTAAAGTGATACAGACTAGAATTAATAAATATATGAGAGCTTATTGTGCAGAATTATATGACAATAAAAATTTATCGGATAGCCAACAGTTTGAAATATTCTCCACTTGTATGATTGCCATATCAAACGCAATCCATTGCGATAAAGACACTTTAAAGCAAATTTGGTTAGATGATAATCTGCCGGGAATAGATGGATTTTTCATATTGGTAGATAATGCTATTTATTCTATAAAAAATTATATGCAATTATTTGACAATGAAAAACAATTTAAAGATGTAGAATTCTTTATAATTGAAGCAAAAAATTCATCAAGTGTTGATAATGGTAGTTTACAAAAATCGTATTACACAATTAAAGAACTTATAAAATGTAGGGGAGAACATACAAATAAAAAAATATTGGAAATATATAATTGTATTGATTATTTTGATACCGCAGATAGTAAAAACAATAAAAGTATGAAAATTAATTTTTATTTTTGTACTCAAAAAGATGAGAAGGATACTATATCACTAAGAAGTAATTGGCAAGATATAATTAATTTGCAAGAAGATGAAATTAAACAATATATGGAAATAGAGACATCCATAATAGGGAGTGAATTCTTAAGAAAAAGCTATGAAAGCACTAAAGATGGTATAAAGATGGTTATACCAAAAGAACAATTAATATTTATGGATAATTCTATACAATCTTGTGTAGGATATATCAATATTAGTCAAATAATGGAAGTGATATCTTTTGACAATAATAGCAAAAAGACATTAAAAAGTGGTATATTTGACGATAACATAAGACTTTTTTTAGGTAAAACGTCTATCAATGAAAACATACAAGAAACCGCGAAAATTAAAAGTGATAAATTCCATATTTACAATAATGGAATTACTATACTAACATCAAAAATTAACTGTGGTCTTAAAGGTTATGAATTTGATTCTATTAAAATAATTAATGGTTGCCAAACAATTAGCTCGCTTTTTGAATTATACAAAGAGCAAGTAAATATTGAAAAATTACAAAATGCTTTGTTATTTGTAAAGATAATTGAAGTAGCAGATGAAGAAGAGATAGAATCCATTGCAATGGCTTCAAATAGTCAGAACCAAATAGATAGTTATCAATTATTATCAAATAAAGAATTTTTCAAAAACTTAGAAGATATGTTCAACTTGAATCAAAATATGAATATATATTACAAACGTAGAGTTGGGGAAAAAGATAAAAGTGACTATATTAATGTTGATTTACCATATATCCTGAGAGCATTAATGTCTACGTTATTTCAAATTCCACATCGTGCTTCTGGATATTTTGATGTAACAATGAACAAATATTTAGAAAGTTTAAATAAACTTGATCAAAATTCTTATTGTAAATTATTTTTTATTTGCACTTGCTTATTTGCAAAAATTGAATCAAAACTACGACAAAATAAAAAACAAGGAGATAAAAAACATTTACTAAAACACCATATAGCATATGTTGTTTTTGAAATAATCTCATTAGATAAAAATTTTAAAAAACCAAAAAAGATAGGGGATATGCCAACCATCAATAATGAATATGTAGAAGTCTTCTATGGTATCTTATTTAAGCTACTTAATGAAGAAAATCAATTTAATAATATTATTGATAAGATAGCAGAAAAACTTTATACAAGCGGTTATTCCAATATTGAAAGCAATGCAAAAACACTATATTCGCCAATCACAAAAGTAATTAAAGATTTTGATAATTTTATAACAATAATAAAAGATGAAATAAAACAATGATAAAACAAAAAATCAAAGATAGGCTAAAACTTGCATTGAGACAAAAATTTGAAAGTTATAATCCAGAAACTTCATTTATGCCTTTTCATACAAGACTTTTAGGTAAGGATAGAATGGCATTATATAGTTTTATACAAATTTTGGCACGAGTATTTTTGAACCAATTGCCGAAGAACTAGCATTTAACAAATTTGATGAGATAAAAAGACAAAGTAATGCTGGAGATACAATAACAAAACAGGCTGAAAGAGTAATACAAGACATTATGAATTCTTTAGAAAGTGGGGCTAGCAAACCAGATAAAAGTAAAGAAATTGCTAGAATTTTAGAGGTGGCAAGAAGTGGTGAAACAAGCAAAATAAAGCCCACAAAAGTAGACTTATTTTTACGCAAAGACAATAATGTATATTTGATTGACATAAAAACAGCTAAGCCAAATAAGGGAGGATTTAAAGAGTTTAAACGCACGCTTTTAACTTGGATAGCAAGTTATGCTTATGCAAATGATAATGTTAGTATCCATAGTCTTATTGCCATACCTTACAATCCTTACGAGCCAAAACCTTATGAAAGGTGGACGATGGCTGGCATGCTTGATTTAGAACAAGAATTAAAAGTTGCAGATGAATTCTGGAATTTTTTAAGTCAAGATGAAAGCTATCATATGCTTTTGAGAGCTTTTGAGGAAGTTGGTATAGAGATGAGAGATGAAATAGATTTATATTTTAAGAACTTTAAAATATAAATTCAATATTTCAAAGTCAAAAAATATCTGAAAAACTACTCAAAAAACAAGGAGCTAGACTCAACCCAACTCCTTCTCATACTTTTTCCCAAGATACCAGCCAAGTATGCTCCATTGAAGGCTTATTCCAGCTCCTGCAAGAAGTACAGCTGGAATACCGATTGTAGCTATAGCTCCTTCAACTTGTGCGCTTATGGCGTCTCCTCCTCTATATACTACTGTATCAAGGAAGTTTTTGACCTTGTATTTTGACTCTGAATCAAGTGGCACAAAGAGCATTTCTCTGCCTGGACGTATGAGAGCGTATTCGCCTATCCTGCGTATGGACATTACAACTACTATCGGTAAGAAGGCTGGGTGAGTAAAGGCTAGCACTACAAAGCCAATGGCGATGATTAGTCCAAGGCTTGAAAGTAGCCATTTTAGCCCTATGAGTTTGACTATCCTTGAAGTGAGGAAAAACTGGATAAAAAAGCTTGCACTTTGCACGATTAAGTCTATATTTGCAAAGGCTGCAGCTCTTGCTTCTCTA
The DNA here is from genome assembly GCF_005406235.1 of Campylobacter sp. MIT 12-5580. Taxonomy (NCBI): domain Bacteria; kingdom Pseudomonadati; phylum Campylobacterota; class Epsilonproteobacteria; order Campylobacterales; family Campylobacteraceae; genus Campylobacter; species Campylobacter sp. MIT 12-5580. Next base: position 51,650 of record NZ_NXLK01000002.1, on the reverse strand, counting down.
TAACCCTCACTTGAACGCGGAAAAAGCTCTTCTATGATCCTGCCTTGTTCGACATATAAAAAGGTGCTTACACTTGTTAAAAGCAAGATAAAACCTACAAATGCCATTAAATAAGGGCTTTTGATGATAAGCTCAAAGCCTACAAAGGGATTTTTTGAGCCTATTGGCTTAGAAAAGCGTTCTTTTAAGGCTTGTAAGGGATTGCTTTTATCATCGCTTTTTCCTAAAAGCTTAAAGCTTTCTTGGACGATAAGGTATTTAAGAAGGATAGCAAGGGCTAAAAATACTACAGAAATGAGTATGAAATTTTGCGTCTGCAAAACTCCTTTAAGAAAGCTCACTAAAGACGCGCCCAAAATCCCGCCCAAGCTCACTCCAGCGATGATTATGCCAAAAAGACGTTGCGATCTTTCTTTGCTATACACATCTACAAGCAAGCTCCACGCACTTGAGATGATAAAAATATTAAACACGCTCACCCAAATATAAAAAGTTCGGCTAAGATAGACAAAATACTCACTTTCAGGAGCAATGTTAAGCATAGCCACAAAAAAACAAAGTAAATTCAGCGTAAAAAAGCCAAAAATACAATCTATATAAAGCCTGCGTTTGACAAAACCGCTCAACCACATAGCTAGCACAGAACAAAGCAAGGTTGCTATAAAGGTGCCTAAAAAAAGCCATTTTAGCTCCTCGCTTCCTCCTTGCAATCCCAAAGCGTCTCTAATGGGGCGTAAAATCCCATAACTTGCAAAGAGTAAAAACATAAACAAAAATGAATACAAAAGCAAGAAAAACTCGCCCTTTTGTAAATTTAAAATCCTATATAAAAAGTTTTGTATTAGCATTTTCTTTTATCCTTATTTATTTTTATGTAATTATAAAACCAAACACCTAGTGTCTGTCAAGGCTAAAGTTCAAAAATTTACGATTTTTTGATATTTTTTATTATTTTTCTTGCATTAGGGCTTGATTTTTATCTTAAAGCTTTATAATATCGTATTCTTTGCTATTAAACCACTTTATTCTTTCAACATCTTGAGGATCATAAAACAAACTTTTCCCCTTATCAAGCTTAGCAATCGCTGTTTTATCACTCTCATCAAGCTTAAAGTCAAATATACTGATATTTTCTATCATTCTTTCTTTTCTCGTCGTTTTTGGCATAACGATGATGTCTTGCTCTATAAGCCATCTTAACACCACTTGAGCTACGCTTTTATTATATTTTTTAGCAATTCTTGCTAGTTCTTTATTATCAAGCACACCCTCGCGTCCTCTTCCAAAACTCGACCAAGAAACAAGCTTTACGCCGTATTCTTCACCTGCTTTCTGTAAGGCTGTGCGTTGATATAAGGGGTGAAACTCAGCTTGATTAATAGCTGGTTTTATCTCGTTATTAATACAAAAATCCACAAGGCGATCTGCTGTAAAGTTGCATACTCCAAGAGCTTTTATCCTGCCTTCTTTTTGTAATCTACTCATTATCCTCCACGCTGCATAAGTGTCATTTACAGGCCAGTGCAACAAAAATAAATCCACATAATCAGTTTGCAATCTTTTTAAAGAATCCTCAAAAGCCCTTAGCGTATCTTTTTCATTTGCAAAGCGTGGTAAAAGCTTTGTTGTGATGAAAATTTCCTCTCTTTTTACCCCACTTGCCTTAATCCCAGCTCCTAAGCCTTCTTCGCTACCATATCTTTGTGCTGTATCAAAATGTCTATAACCCACTTCTAAAGCAGACTCCACGCTAGTTTGCACTTCTTTTAAATCTTTCATATTAAAGGTGCCAAAACCCACCATAGGCATTTTAACGCCATTATTTAGTGTGACAAAAGGCACAGCACTGCCTAAATTTGAAGCTTCTACAGAGTCTGCGCCAAAAAGCGAGTGAGCCGAGCCTAACACACCAAGTGTTGCTACGCCAAGTTTGGCTGAGTTTTTTAAAAACTCTCTTCTTTCGTTGTTTAAAATAGTTTTATTTTGTGAGTTCATACTCTTTTCCTTTATTTTAAGTAAATTTTTCTTTTTTATTTTTCATCAAAATAAAAAAGAAATTATAAATGATGAGAGCGGCTCTCAGTCAAGAGCAAATTTAAAAAATTTGTAAATTTTTTAAATTAAACCAAGCTTTTCACAAAGTTTTTTTATGTCAAGCTTGGCTTTGAATTTATAGGCTATTAAGCCATTTTACTCGCTCTACATCTTGTTGATTAAATGACAAACTTACGCCCTTATCAAGCTTTGCTATAGCTGTTTTATCATTTTCATCAAGCTTAAAGTCAAATATGTTGATATTTTCTAGCATTCTTTCTTTTCGTGTTGTTTTTGGAATGACGATAATATCACGCTCAATTAGCCACCTTAAAATCACTTGAGCCACGCTTTTGTTGTGTTTTTTAGCGATACTCATTAACACAGGATTATCAAGCACTCCGCTTCGCCCTTGTCCAAAGCTAGCCCAAGATTCTAACTTTACATTATATTCTTGCATGACTTTTTGCAAATTGGCTCTTTGATATAAAGGATTGCATTCAACTTGATTTATCGCAGGTTTTATTTCGTTATTTAAGCAAAAATCCACGATTCTATCAGGCAGGAAATTACAAACTCCAATAGCTTTAATCCTGCCTTCTTTATGTAATTTACTCATCACACGCCACGCTCCATAAGTATCATTTAGTGGCCAGTGCAATAAAAATAAATCCACATAATCAGTTTGCAAGTTCTTCAAAGAGCCTTCAAATGCTTTTAAAGCATCTTTTTCATTTGTAAGGCTTGGGCGAAGTTTAGTTGTGATAAAAATTTCCTCTCTTTTTATCCCACTTGATTTAATCCCAGCTCCCACGCCCTCTTCTGTGCCATATCTTTGGGCTGTGTCAATGAGTCTGTATCCCACCTCTAAGGCTGATTCTATGGCGTTTTGCACTTCTTTTGTATTTCCCATATTGAGCGTTCCAATGCCTAGCATAGGCATTTTTACGCCATTATTTAGGGTGCTAAATTGCATTTTTACTCCTTGTGAATTTGTCGTATTAGCACTTAGGCTTCCTAAAACTCCACTAAGCCCCAAAACTACCCCAGCTTTTAGGCTTGTTTTAAGAAATTCTCTTCTATCATTTGTTGTATTTTGCATTATTGCTCCTTTTATCGTAATTCAATAAGTCTTTTTACTCGTTGTGGATCTTGCTGATTTCCTAAGCCGCTTACACCTTTTTCAAGCTTTGCAATTTGGGCTTTATCGCTCTCATCTAAGCTAAAATCAAATACATTTAGATTCTCTATCATACGCTCTTTTTTAGTTGATTTTGGAATCACAACTATATCGCGTTCAATTAGCCAATTTAGCACAACTTGAGCTATGCTTTTATTATGTTTTTTAGCAATTTTTGCTAGCTCATTGTTATCAAGCACACCGCTTCTGCCTTGCCCAAAGCTAGCCCAAGATTGCATTGCAACATTATATTCTTGCATGACTTTTTGCAAATTGGCTCTTTGATATAAAGGATTGCATTCTACTTGATTTATCGCTGGTTTTATCTCATTATTTATACAAAAATCCACGATTCTATCAGGCAGGAAATTACTTACACCAATAGCTTTTATTTTGCCCTCTTTATATAATTTACTCATCGCTCGCCACGCTCCATAAATATCACCAACAGGCCAATGGATAAGATATAAATCTAAATAATCAAGCCTTAATCTTTTAAGTGAAGCTTCAAAGGCTTTTAATGCCACATTTTCATTCATATTGCTTACCCAAATTTTACTTGTGATAAAAAGTTCCTCTCTTTTTATCCCACTAGCAATTATAGCCTCGCCAATGGCTTCTTCATTTTTGTAAAACTCAGCCGTATCAATACTACGGTAACCTACACTTAACGCGTCCTCAACACATCTTCTTGTTGTTTTAGCGTCTAAATTATAAGTGCCATAGCCTAGCATAGGCATTTTAACGCCATTATTTAAAGTGATGAAGTTCATTTATCTCCTTTTTATTTTAAATTCAAGCTTTCCAGCCATTTTCTTATACTTGCTCTACTTTCGCCAAAATGAAAGCATTTGCCATATTTGAAAATAGCATCTGGCACGATTTTTTCCATATCACGATAAGCATTGCTTAAATCACTGCCCCCACTCGTGCAAAATAGCACGATGGTTTTATCAGTAAAATCATAACTTTCTAAAAAAGTATAGATGATGTGTGGAGCTGTATACCACCAGATAGGAAAGCCTATAAATATCACTTCATAGCTTGATATATCAATGCTTTGAGCGATCTTTGGGCGTGAGTTTTTATCCTTAGCTTCTAAGCTTGTGCGACTATTTTCATCGCTCCAATCTAAATCCGCCCTGCTATAAGGTTCTTGAGGGCTTATCTCAAAAATATCAGCAGCTGTGATACTTGCGATATTTTGAGCGATTTCTTTAGTGATCCCACTTACACTAAAAAATGCAACCAAAATTTTCATTTTGCTCCTTTATTTACTTTGTCAAATGCTTTTTTTGCATTTGTAAATAAAATTTTATGAGCTGACACCAAGTGTCTGTCAAGAGTAAAATTAAAAAAATTGCAAATTTTTTTTAAAATTTTTTCATAGAGTTCAAAAGAGTTTTTACGAATTTAAAATTTTTACTTTTATATTAACTATATATTTAATTTCTATGTAATAAAATTTCACCCTCACGACACAAAAAACAATAAGGAGCAATTATGCCAAATCATCTTAAAAACACAGCAATAATGCTTTGCGTAATGCTTGCGTTTGCAGGTTGTCATAACATTCAAGGAGAAAATATGAAAAATTCAAAAGTTGAATACATAAAACTAGAAGGCAAAATAGGTGAAATGCAAAATCACCACGGCTACAATGGAGCTGTTATCATTAACGATTCTATCGTTAAAATTTCAGGACAAGGTGGCTGGGACAGGGATTTTAACTTTCCACATAAAGACTTAAAAGATGAGATTAATCAAGCTTTTGAAAATGTAGCTTTTGCTTTAGAATCAGCTGGGAGTGATTGGAGCAAGGTTTATAGCGTAACGACATATTTTACAGGCAAAATCACAGAAGAAATCAATCAAACAATGTCACAGCAGTTTAAATCAAGATGCCAAAATTTACCACTTTGGACTAGCGTGCAAGTAGCAGGACTAGGCGATCCTAGAATGCGTGTTGAAGTTGTTGTTGAAGCATATAAATAAATTTTTAACTTTGCCTTAGATTTTTAAGGCAAAGTTTAGTCTAGTTTTACTTTCCAACCCTTGCTTCAAGCTCTGGTGGATAGCGTTTTTGCTTGATAGTGATTTGACTTAGCTTTTCATTTATCGCTTTTAAATCCGCCTTGCTTAGCTCAAGTTTTAACGCTTCTAGGTTTTGCTTTAAACGAGTCAAGCTTGTAGTCCCAAATATAGGCACTATAAAATCTTTTTGATACAACAACCATGCAAGAGCTAAATTTGCCGCATTTGTATTTTTTGTACGGGCAAAGTCATTTAAAAACTCGCTTAGAATTTGATTTTCTTTTAAAGCTTCTTTTGTAAAACGCGGTAAAATTGAGCGAAAATCCCCATTTTCAAAGCTTGATTTTTCATTCATTGAGCCTGTTAAAAAGCCCTTGCCAAGTGGAGAAAAAGCAACAAAAGCGACATTTAGACTTTCTAAAAGCGGTAAAATTTCATTTTCCGGCTCTTTAAACCACATAGAATACTCACTTTGCAAAGCCGCTAGTGGCAAAATTTCATGGGCTTTTTGTATGGTTTTTGCCCCAGCTTCACTTAAGCCCCAAGCCCTGATTTTACCTTCCTTAATAAGCTCTTTCATCACGCCAGCTACTTCTTCTATAGGCACATTTGTATCAACTCTGTGCTGATAATACAGATCAATACAATCAGTTTTTAAACGCCTCAAAGAACCTTCAATAGCCTTTCTTATCGTGCTTGGCTTTGAGTCTTGATACTGCTTGTTATCTTGAGTATAAATGCCAAATTTGCTTGCGATAACAAGTTTATCACGAATGCCTTGAAAAGCCTCGCCTAAAAGCTCTTCATTGCCTGTATAAGCTTCAGCTGTATCAAAAAAACTCACCCCAAGTTCATAAGCCTCACGCAAAAGCTTTATCATCTCATCTTTATCTTTTGCCTTGCCATAGGCAAAACTCATACCCATACACCCAAGCCCCAAAGCACTTACACTTATGCCACTTGAGCCTAAAATTCTTTGTGCTAGCATTTTCACTCCTTTTTACAATTTTTCTTTATGTCGCTCATTGAACCCACTATTTAAAAAGCTCATTTAGGTATTTTACCATCGCTGGATCAGCGTGGTTGAAAAAGAGGCTCTCGCCTTTTTCAAGTTTTGCAATCTGCACCTTGTCATCAGAATCTAACTCAAAATCAAACACATTGAAATTCTCTATCATGCGCTCTTTTCTCGTCGTTTTTGGGATAACGATAATACCACGCCCAATAAGCCAATTTAAAATCACTTGCGCCACACTTTTATTATGTTTTTGAGCGATTTTTAGTAAAGTGGGATTTTTAAACATATTTTGCTTACCCTCACCAAAGCTCGCCCATGATTCTACCGCTACGCCATATTCGCCCATTAGTTTTTGAAAATCTACTCTTTGGTGAAATGGATTGCATTCGATTTGATTTACCGCGGGCTTTATTTCATTATTCATACAAAAATCCACGAGGCGATCAGGCAAGAAGTTACTTACGCCAATTGCCTTTATCCTGCCCTCTTTATAGAGCTTACTCATCGCCCGCCACGCGCCATAGACATCATTGACAGGTTGATGGATAAGATAAAGATCCAAATAATCAAGCCCAAGCTTTTTCATCGAAGTTTCAAACGCCTTGAGTGCGTCTTTTTCATTGGCATGGCTTACCCAAAGCTTTGTAGTGATAAAAAGCTCTTCTCGTTTTACCCCACTTACTTTAAAAGCAGCTCCTAAAGCTTCTTCATTAAAATAAGCCTGAGCCGTATCAAAGCTACGATACCCCACATTTAAAGCGTCCTCAACACAACGCTGAGCTTCTTTTAAATCTGTGATTTGAAAAGTCCCATAGCCTAGTATAGGCATTTTTACGCCATTGTTTAAGGTGATATATTTCATTTTTTCTCCTTTATTTTTAAAATCTTATAAAATTATATAGCCTTACACCTAGTGTTTGTCAAGGCTAAATTTGAAAAAAATTGTAAATTTTTTAAATTTACTCTTGACTGAGAGCGGCTCTCATCATTTATAATTTCTTTAAGTTTTTTATTTTGATCTTTTTGATAAGAAATAAAAAGCATAATTTTATTTTAAAGAAAGGAAAAAGTATGAATTCGCAAAACGAATTAAGCAAGGATAGAAGAGAGTTTTTGAAAAACTCAGCTAAACTTGGTATAGCTACGCTTGGTGTGTTGGGAGCATCTAGCTCGCTTTTTGGCGCAGACTCTGCAAAAGCTTCAAATTTAGGCAGTGCTGTGCCAACTGTTACTTTAAATAATGGCGTTAAAATGCCTATGCTAGGCTTTGGAGTCTTAAGGCTTGGTGATCAAAAACAAACTCAAATGGCGGTTGAATCTGCCCTTGAGCTTGGTTACCGCCTTTTTGATACAGCCCAAAGTTATGGCAATGAAGAAGGCGTGGGGTATGCTTTAAAAGCTACTGGGGTAAAAAGAGAAGAGCTTTTCATCACGGTTAAGCTTTTTAAAGCCTTTGCTACTGAGGCTTTAGCTGGTAAAGCTTATGAGGATAGCTTAAAACGTTTAAATATAGACTATGCTGATTTGTATCTCATTCATCAACCTGTAAATGATACTTATGGCGCTTATAGGGCGATGAGTAAGCTTTATAAAGAAAAAAGAGTAAGAGCTATAGGGGTGAGTAATTTTGATCCAGCTCGCATTATGGATTTTGTGCAAAATCAAGAAATCAAACCAGCCGTAAATCAAGTCGAATGCAACCCACTTTTCCAAAACTACGCTACTCAAGAGATACTCAAAGAGCTTGGAATTCAAATGGAAGCGTGGAGTCCGCTCGCACAAGGCAAAAACAATATCTTGCAAAATCCAGTCCTAGCGCGTATAGGCAAAAAATACGGCAAAAGCCCAGCCCAAGTTATCTTAAGATGGATTCACCAAAGAGGTATAGTCGCAGTTGTGAAAAGTGGTAATGCAAATCGCCAAAGAGAAAATCTTAATATTTTTGATTTTAATCTTAGCACACAAGATATAAATGATATTGCCAAACTCGACACAGGCAAAAGAGGACTTGATCACCAAGACCCAGCCCGTATTAAGTGGCTTAATGAAAGGGAGATGATTAAAGCACAAAGGATATAATCTCATTTAACAAGGACAATCAAAGCAATTTTTACACTTTCTTGTTTTGTGTAAGCAAGAAACATTTTTAAACTCCTTTAAGACAAGGGCAAAATCTGCTCTTGTCGCTCTTAAAATTATGCTATAATCAAATTTCAAGCACGCCAAAATCACAAAATTTAATTTTCAAGTAAGGAAAAAAATGCAAACAAAGCCTAAAATAGCTATCTTAGCTACAGGAGGAACGATCGCTGGGGCTATTGATAATGCAGTAGCAACCACAGGCTATACAGCCGGTGTTATAGGAGTTGAAGCTCTTATTAAAGCAGTGCCAGAGCTTGCGAGCTTAGCTGATATTTCAAGTTATCAAATCGCAAATATTAATAGCTGTGATATGAATGATACCATTTGGCTTGCACTTTCTCATAAGATCAATGAGCTTTTTTTAAGTGATATTGACGCTGTGGTGATTACTCATGGCACTGATACTATGGAGGAAACAGCGTATTTTTTAAGCCTTGTGATAAAAAGCGATAAACCGGTGGTTTTAGTAGGAGCCATGCGTCCTTCAACAGCTATAAGTGCAGATGGTCCTAAAAATCTTTACAATGCCATAGCCCTAGCAGCTGATAAAAATGCTAAAGGCAAAGGCGTAATGGTAGCCATGAATGATAAAATTCAAAGTGCAAGAGGAGTGGTAAAAACGCATACTTTAAATATAGATGCTTTTTCTTCGCCAGATTTTGGGGATTTGGGGTATATAGTAGATGGTAAGGCAACTTTTTATAATAATACCACTAAAGCACATGGCAAAAATACCCCTTTTGATGTCAGCAAGTTTTCAAGCTTACCAAAAGTAGATATACTTTATACTTATTCAAATGATAGTAACGCAGTTGCTGCTAAAGCTTTATTTGAAAATGGCACAAAGGCTTTAATTATCGCTGGAAGTGGGGCTGGCAATATACACGAAAATCACAAAAACACACTCAAAGAACTACTCAAGCAAGGACTTATCATAGCCATAAGCTCACGAGTAGGAGCTGGCTTTGTGGTATTAAGCAAAGAAGATGAGGACTTAGGCTTTATCAACGCACAGGATTTAAATCCCCAAAAAGCAAGAGTGCTTTTAATGCTTGCTTTAACAAAAACAAAAGATACGAAAAAAATTCAAGAGTATTTTTTAAAATACTAATTTAAGTTTTAAGCTCGTGTTTGAGCTTGCAAGAGTTTAAACCGATATAATTAAGTTGAAACTATGCTTTGTTTTAAGTCTATTTATAGAAAAAACTTTTCAATTCAAGGCTTTAAAACAAAGCCAAATAAATTTTGATGAAAATGCTAAAGTTTATTTTTCTTTTCTTGCAAGCTTTTTCTTTGCGCTTGCGTGATCTTTTAAGCTTTGATAATCCCTTTCTTCTTGATAATAATTTCTAAGCCTCTCATCTTGTCCTAAAGTAAGCTTATCTTGCTCTTCTTTTGCTAATACTTCTTCATAAAAACTGATCTTTTTTTGCACGACTTTTAAGGCTTTTGTGTAGCTCTCAAGCGTGGATAATATCTCTTTTTCTTGCTCCTTAATCATCTTAAGTCTTGCTGGTATGCTTTTATCGCCTAATTTACAAAGCTCTACAAACTCACTAATTTTAGCTATACTCATACCCGTTTCACGCATACACTGAGCTAAGGCTACCCATTGTAAATCCCTTTGAGAAAAATACCGCACATTATTTTCATCTCTTTGAATGTGAGAAAACAAGCCCCTTTTAGCCCAGTATCTAATGGTATGAGCACTTACTCCTGTAAGTTTTTCTACTTCTTTGATGGTATAAGCCATAAATTTCCTTTTTTTGAAATTATTAAAATGAATGAATAAGGCTTTATTCTTTGCCGTCAAGCACTGGCACAAAAAGGCACTCTTCTAATACTTCTTTGCGAATTTCGCCGTCTTTTTTATAAAATCTTGTGATGAATTGTTTGTTATTTATAAGCATAGGTGCAACAAGCATACCTCCATCCTTGAGTTGCTCAAAAATCGCATCTGGAATGCTTTGTGCGTAAGCTGAAAAAAGTATGCGATCATAAGGTGCGTAGCGACTCCAGCCAGCTTGTCCGTCCGCGTGCAAGACAAGTATATTGTGTAATTCAAGCGTGTTAAAGGTTTTTTTGGCACTTTCTACGAGATTTTCTATACGTTCTACACTAAAAACACGGCGCACGATCTTGCTTAAAATCGCCGCTTGATACCCAGAGCCACAACCTATCTCAAGCACATTATCAACATCTTTAAGCTCAAGAGCCATAGTCATCTTAGCCACGGTTAAAGGCGAGCTTATCCATTGATTGCCTATCATTGGCAGGGCATTGAGGCTGTAAGCATGGGCTTTTAAAGGCGAGAAAAGCTCTCTTGGCACGGAACAAAAGGCGTTAAATAAGGCTTCGTTGATAAAAGTTTTTTCAGCGATTTCTTCTGCCATGCTTTTGCAACGTTTTTGTTCGAAAAATGTCATTTTCTTTTCCTTGTTTGCAATAACTCATCTTTTAATTTACTCAGTTTTAATGAAAGTAAGAGTTTAAATTTGCTTGAATTTTCAAATTTCGTAATTTTGTCATTAAAGTGCAAAAGAGCTTCTTGACTAAATTGAGCGATTTCGTGTAAGCTTTTTTTCTTATATACGAGCTTGCCTTTTTGAAAGATAGGTATTTGTAAGGCTTGTATTGTGGTATTTGCTTTTGTGTTTACAAGTTCATCTTCAAGATAGAGTTTATCATAAAGAGCTTTGTGCGAGCTTTTATCATAAAAGCGGTAAAGCTTTTTAGGAGCTGGATTTGTGATCTTTTCGCTGTTTTCGCTGATCTTGATTTTTGGTGTGATCTGCCGTGTTTTTTGAGTGGCAACAAGCTTATATACACAGCCTAAAACAGGTTCGCTTTGAGCAGTGATGAGCTTTTCACCCACTCCAAAGGCATCTATTTTTGCTCCTTTTTCAAGCAAGTTTTTGATCTTGTATTCATCTAAACTACCGCTAACAAGGATTTTGCAGTGATTTAAACCTGCTTCATCAAGCATAAGCCTTGCTTTTTGGCTTAATTTGCATAAATCCCCAGAATCAAGCCTTATGCCTAAATTCGCATTTTTATCCCCTTTGAATACCGCTTTAAAGGCTTTTATAGCATTTTTGATCCCTTGAATACTCTCATAAGTATCCACCAAAAGCACAGCATTTTGCGGATATAGCTCGCAGTATCGCTTAAATGCTTCATACTCATCTTCAAACATTTGTACCCAAGAATGAGCCATAGTTCCAGCTACAGGTATGTTATAAAGCTTTCCTGCAAGCGTGCAAGCAGTAGCTTTACATCCTCCTATAAACGCTGCTCTTGCCCCGCTAAGTGCTGCGTCAATGCCTTGAGCGCGTCTTGAGCCAAATTCCAAAACAGCCCTACCATTAGCCGCTCTTACAACTCTACTTGCTTTTGTAGCAATGAGGCTTTGGTGATTTAGTGTTAAAAGTATGAAAGTTTCTAAAAGTTGAGCTTCACAAGCTCTAGCTTTGACACTTAAAATTGGCTCATAAGGAAAAGCGATCTGTCCTTCTTCAAGGGCGTTAATATCTCCACTAAAGCGAAATTTTTTCAAAAAGCTTAAAAAGGCTTCATCGAAGAGTTTTTGTTCTCTTAAGAAGTTGATATCCTCTTCATCAAAATGTAAATTTTGTATATAAGTGATGATTTGCTCTAAACCAGCGACTATAACAAAACCGCCTTTATCTGGAACTTTGCGGAAAAAGACATCAAAATAACAAATCGTATCCGCATCAGCACTCTTAAAATAGCCATTACTCATAGTAAATTCATAAAAATCACAAAGCAAGGCTAGATTGATCTTGTTTTCTTTCAAAATTTATCCCTTAAAAAGCACAAATTAAGCTTAAAAATCATCAAAACTAATGCTACCTTTAGAATAATTTGTAACCTTGCCTTCAAAGAAATTCGCTCTTTGATCGTTAAATTTAGAAAAGTCATCAACCCATTTTATAGGGTGTTTAGCATTATAAATTCGATCTAAGTTAATCGCAACAAGTCTTTGATCGATGAGATAGTGAATGTATTCTTCTATAATATCATCTGTAAAGCCCATGATTTGATTTTGTGTAATGTATTTACCCCATTTGATCTCAAGCTCACCGGCTTTTTTAAACATATCATAAATTTTATCCACATTTTCTTTGTTAAAAAGATCAGGACGTTCGGCTCGTGTTGAGTTAATCATATTTTGAAATAAAAGCAAATGCGTAATCTCATCTCTTTGGATAAAGCGTATCATTTGTGCAGAACCTAGCATCTTGCCAGCTCTAGCTAGAGCGTAGATTGCTGTAAAACCGCTGTAAAAATACACACCTTCTAAAATTTGATTTGCCACCATAGCAAGCAAAAGTTTATTATCATCAACATCACCAGCTAGCTCCTCATAAATCGAGCTTATGAAGTCGTTTTTTTCTCTTAAAGTCTCATCGTGCTTTTCCATTTCATAAATCAAGTCAGTGTTTTCACAAATGGCTTCAACCATTACAGCATAGGACTTTGAATGATTAGCTTCTTCATAAGCTTGACGCGTTAAGATAGCGTTGATTTCTGGGGCTGTGATGTATGGGTTGATATTATCAGCAAGATTGTTTGCTTGAAAGCTATCCATTGAGATGAGCTGGCTCCAGACAAGATCATACATTCTTTTTTCAGCTGCTGTAAGATTGCAACGATAATCAAGTGCGTCTCTTGTGGTATCAACTTCTTTTGGAAACCAAGTGTTTGCTTCCATTAAATCCCAAAGTTTTAACGCCCAAGTGTATTTTGCTTTGGTGAAATTTAAAATTCCGTGCGGGTTGCCATCAAACACCTTTCTTTCGGTGAGGGTTTCGGTGGAGTTTGGATTGTAGATTTTCTTTCTTTTCATTATAAAGCCTTTCTAAATTTTGCTGACTATACAGCTTCGAGTGAGTATATCATGAAGCATAAAGCCGTCTTTTCTAAAAAAACTCATCACTAAGCCAAAAAGAAAAGCACTGCCAAACAAAAACACGATATACCTTAGCATAATCCTTAAAAAACCGAGTTTATTGCCTTTTTTAGAATCAATCAAATAAAGCTCATACGCCCTTAAACCCGGACTTTGAGCCTTAAAACTTAAAAACAAAGCCTGAATAAGCCCAAAAAACAAAGAACATAAAAAAATAACAAGGTGATTTTCTAAAAACGCCTGTTTTGAGCCTAAAGCAAAATAACAAATATATAAAATCGGCGTATAAATCAAAAAAATATCAACCAAAAATGCCTTAAAACGCATAAATCTTGAGGCTATCTTTGCTTTTGCTTTCATTTTTTCTTTGTATCAAACCCCTTCTATCAAGTTTTGACTTAGTTTCCGCGACTTCCGGGCTTAATGGCAGTGCTTCCTTGCTTACACAAAGGACAATTAGCCGCCTCATAGACTTCAAATTCAAAATTTCCTAAGGTAAAAAGTGGCAAATTTTCTGGAAGTTTTGCATTGTCTTTTCTTGTAGAGTTTGTAAGATTTTTAACCTTACAAATTCCACGATTTGCTAAGGCTGCAAAACCTGCAACTTCTCCGCCTAAACTTTGTATGATATTTGCACTTTCTAAAGCTGATCCACCTGTTGTGATAATATCTTCACAAATGATGAATTTTTCGCCTTTTTTAACCTCAAAGCCTCTTCTTAAAGTCATCACAGAATTAACTCTTTCTGTGAAAATAAAACGTTTTTTACACGCCCTTGCAAGCTCATAGCCGGCTAAAATTCCACCAAGCGCAGGCGAGCAAATACTATCAAATTCAAGTCCATGTTCTTCTATAATCGCGGCTAATTCTTCACAAAGTTTGTTTGCAAGTAAAGGATTTTCAAGCACTTTTGCACTTTGTAGATAAAAGCCTGAGTGTTTGCCAGAGCTTAGTAAAAAATGCCCTTCTAAAAATGCTCCACAATCTTTATAAATTTGTTCTAAATTCATACTTTTAAAAGTTCGCTTTCTTTGTTTTTTACGCTTTCATCGATTTTTGCGCTATAGCTATCAGTGAGTTTTTGCACCTCATCATAAGCTTTTTTTGCTTCATCTTCACTTATAGTTTTGTCTTTTTCAAGCTTTTTTACGCTATCATTGGCTTCTTTTCTGACATTACGCACTGAAACCTTAGCTTTTTCGCCCATAGCCTTAGCTTGTTTGACATTTTCTTCTCTTTGCTCTCTTGTCATCGGTGGAAAAAAAAGCTTTACACTTTCGCCATCATTGTTTGGATTGACACCTATATTTGCTGCTGCTATGGCACTTTCTATACCTTTAAGCATAGGTTTTTCCCAAGGCGTGATTGTGATGGTTGAAGCATCGCTTGCAAGCACTGTAGCAACTTGATTTAAAGGTGTAGCCGAGCCGTAATAATCCACGTTGATATGATCTAAAATGTGTATATTTACCTTGCCTGTGCGTAGAGTGGTAAAGTCTTTTTTAAGGGCTTCTAAAGCCTTTTCGCAGTGGGTTTTTTGTTTTTGATAAATTTCATTAAGCATGATCATTCCTTGTGGGGTTTAATTACTCGTGTTATTTTCAACTTGTGGAGCACTTGGTGCAGCTGGTGCAACACTTGCATTAGCTTCTGTGCTTGGCGGGATCAGCGAGCTTGCTTTTTCAGCTACTGAGCTTGAAGTTGCTTTTGTGTTATAGATATAACCTAATGCTATGGTGTTAATGATAAGCAAAAGTCCCATGATAAAGGTGAATTTAGCTAAAAAGCCAGCTGGTCCTTTTGCACCAAATAAACTTTCATTACTGCCACTATACGCACCTAAACCTATGCTTGAACTTTTTTGCAAAAGCACTACAATACAGATGATTAAAACCAAAAGAAACTGGATAATAAATAAAAGCGTAGTCATTTTTTTCCTTAAAAAACTAAAATCATAAAAAGAAATTATAATCAAAAAAAGCTTGAAAAAGCTTGAAAAACACAAAGAAAATAGAAATTATTTTTAGAAAAGTCTTATAAAAAACAAATTCCTTGCAAGAGAAGTTCTTGCAAGGTTAAGTTTATTCTCTACTACTTGTAAGCCCTAGAATTTGAAGCAAAGCAGTGAAAAGATTGACGAAGTCAAGATATAATGCCACTGCACCTTCAATCGGTGTTTCATAGTTGCCACGAATAATATTTTGTGTATCATAAAGTATATAAAATGAGAACAAAATCGCAGCCACGCTAGAAATCACAAGCTGAAGCATAGGGCTATGAAAAAAGATATTAAACAAAGATGCACATACCACAACGATAAGCACGATGAAAAGCATTTTTCCCATAGTAGTGAAGTCTTTTTTGGTATTCATCGCAAAAATGCTTAAAGCTCCAAAAGCAAGCGTTGTGAGTGCAAAAGCTTGTGCAACGATTGTTGCTCCTGCTGGTAAAGCCAACACTGAAGAGAGTAAAGGTGTAAGTGTAAGCCCTGAACAAAAAGTAAAAGCAAAAAGCAAGATGAGGTTAAGTGGAGCTTCTCTTTTTTTCGCCATTAAGCCAAAAAGTAAGCCAATTTCTACTATAAAAAGTATCCAAAATGCCATTTGGCTTATGCCACCAAGAGCATAAATTCCAACATAAGCTCCAGCAGTAGCAGCTAAAAGTGAAGCGGCAAAAAGTTGGTAAGTTTGTTTGATAAAGGTGCTTAAAGCTGAACTTTGTCTGCTTGAAAGCTCCTGTGTTTTTGAGTAATCTCTATCATAAAGACTCATTTTTTATCCTTTAATAAAAGTATTTTTAAAGTATAAATTTAACAAAAAATAATAAACAAATTATCTTTTATTTTGAAATTTCGATTTTATGTTTTATATCTTTATAAAAATATAGTTATCGTAAAAGTCATGACGATCAAAAGGCTCCAAGAAGCCCATTTGAAGGTAAAAAAATATTTTTTCTTAAAAATTTAGCTTTTCTGTGTTAGAATTGCGAGCAACTTTAAGGAAAGACAAACAATGAAAGAAATTCTAATCACAAATGATGATGGCTTTGAAAGCGAGGGCTTAAAAAAGCTTATTAAAATGCTTAAAAAAGAATTTAAAGCTAAAATCACCATAGTTGCCCCAGCTAGTGAAAAATCAGCTTGCTCGCACTCCATAACCTTAACGCGTCCTTTAAAATTTGTTAAAGTTGGCAAAAGATTTTACAAGCTTGATGATGGCACGCCAGCTGATTGTATATATCTAGCCTTGCATGCTTTATATAAAAAACGTTTGCCTGATCTTGTGATAAGCGGGATTAATCATGGAGCAAATATAGCTGAGGATATAACTTATTCTGGCACTTGTGCAGGAGCTATGGAAGCAGTTTTACAAGGAATTCCAGCTTTGGCTTTATCCCAGTTTTTTAAAAAGGGTGAAAATGCCTCAAAGCTTGATTTTAAAAATGCTTTAAAAATCACTAAAAAAATCGTCCAAACTATCTTTGATAAAGGTTTCCCACTTGATAAAAAAGAATTTTTAAATGTGAATTTTCCCTCAAGCAAAGATGAATTTAAGGGCATAAAAATCACTAGGGCAGGCAAAAGAGTGTATAATTACAAAGCGTATTCAAATACTAATCCAAGAGGGGTGCAGTATTATTGGCTAGCAGCTGCCGGGCTTGATCATGAATCAGAAGAAAACTCAGATATAAGCCTTTTAATGAAAGGCTATGCAACCATAACGCCTATAATGCTTGATCTGACCGCTTATAATCAAATTCAAACACTAAAAAAATGGATAAAGGAGTAAAATGCAAGAAAGATACACAAGGGTAAAATGGCTTTTTGGCGAAGATGAGGTTGCTTTTTTTGGCAAGCAAAAGGTGCTTATTTTTGGACTTGGGGGCGTGGGTGGAATGTGCGTTGATGCTTTGTTCCGCACAGGTTTTAAGGATTTTACTTTTGTTGATGCAGATAGCTTTGAAGAAACAAATTTAAACCGCCAGCTTCACAGCGAGCATTTAGGTGAAGAAAAGGCAAAGGTTTTTGAACGAATTTACAAGGCTAGGGGTATAGTTGCTAGGGTTGATGAGGCTTTTTTAAAGGATTTTGATTTAAGTGAGTTTGATCTTATCATCGATGCTATTGATGATATACCAGCAAAGGTTGCTTTGGCAAATAGCGTTGATATGAAAAAACAAATTTTTATCTCTGCAACAGGTGGAGCTAGAAAGCTTGATCCAACGCGTATCAAAGTTGCACCTTTATACAAAACGCACGGTGATGCTTTAGCAAAAAAATTTCGCTATGAGCTTAAAAAAACAGGCTTAAAGGGGGATTTTGATGTGGTGTATTCTGATGAAAAACCACTTTGTAAGGATTTAGGTTCTTTTATGGGCGTTACGGCGTGTTTTGGCTTGACTTTAGCAAGTTTAGCCGTGAGAAAAACCTTGCTTCGTTTTGAAAAAGAATTTGGTACGTAAAGTTAAGATTTCACTTTTGTTTGATGAAATTCGCATTTTTGACAAAGTTTTTCTACTAAAATTCCCTTTTTAAATCCTTCTTTCATCTTTATCGCCCTTTGAGTGTTTAAAAGCTCATCAAGTGAGCATTCAAAGAGCGAGCCAAGACTAAGTTCTGCTTTTGTATCCATACAACATGGAACTAATTTACCATTGCTTAAAACCCCAAGTTGCTTAGTGAATGCATGACAAGAGCCTTGAGTATGTGAGTTTTTATTTTCTAAGCTTGCCCATTCAAAGCGCTTGTCAAGATGTAAAAATATCTTGCTTGCAAGGCGGTTTTTTTGTGCGTTTAAATCAAGCTTGAGCTTAAAGTTTTGTTCTAAAAACTCATAAATTTCTTTGTTTTGTTTAGGTGAACAAAAATTATGATCTAAATTCCAAAGCCTAAGATTGATAAAATTTATATTTTTATTTTGTATATGAGTGTTTAAAAGCTTTAAAATGGGCTTTATATAGCTTTGAAAATCAAGCTTTTTTTGTTCAAAAAAAGAAGTCAAGGAGATATTTATCTGCCTGATATTTTTACTTGTTAAAAGCAAATTTTGCTTTTTTTCATTAAGATAAAAACCGCTTGTGGTAAGCTCTAAAGCCATATCATATAAACTTGCTATTTCAATATAAGCTTTTAAATTAGGCACAAGCAAAGGATCGCCAAGTAAGTGAAAAGTGTAAATTCTAGCCTTTTTAGCAAGCTTTGAAGCTATATGTTCAAAGTCTTTTATACTCATCACTCCACGCACGCCCTTTTGCGAGGGACAAAAAGAACAATTTAGCCCACAAATATCGCTTAATTCTATATATATTTTTTCAAATTTCATTTATTTGCTTTTATTTTTGGTAACACTTTATTTTATTTCATCTTAAATTTTGCTAAGTTCTCATAAATTTGTATTTGAATTATGCTACCTTTTAAGATATAATAAATGTAAAAAAAGGATATATAGTGCAAAATACAAATACCCAAACTCTTACCAAGTCTCAAAAAATCCGCTCCATCATAGCTGCAAGCAGTGGAAATCTCGTTGAATGGTTTGATTTTTATATCTATGCTTTTACGGCTGTGTATTTTGCTCATAATTTTTCAAACTCAGACAATCCAACTATCCAGCAAATTTCTGCCTTTGGTGTCTTTGCGGCTGGCTTTTTTATGCGTCCTATAGGAAGCTGGCTTTTTGGCTCTTTAGCTGATAAAATAGGGCGAAAATCCTCCATGGTTTTTTCAGTGATTTTAATGGCTATAGGCTCGTTTTTAATCGCAGCTTTGCCAAGTAAAGATAGTGTTGGGGACTTAGCTATTATCTTGCTTCTTGTAGCAAGACTCATTCAAGGACTAAGCGTAGGCGGAGAATACGGCATAGCAGCAACCTATCTTTCAGAGCTTGCCACATCTGGACGCAGAGGCTTTTACTCATCTTTTCAGTATGTAACGCTTGTAGGCGGACAGCTTTTAGCAGTAGCTAGTATTAGTATTATGCTTTTGTTTTTTAGTGAAAATGAAATGCATGAATATGCTTGGCGAATTTTATTTGCTATAGGTGGGCTTTTAGCGCTTGGTTCTTTATTTGTCCGCTCTGTGATGAGCGAAAGTGCTACAGAATTACACAAGCATGAAGATAGGGGCAGTTTTAAAGCCTTGTTTGAGTCTTATAAGCCTTTTTTAATCATACTAGGTATTACAGCAGGAGGCTCGCTAGCCTTTTATACCATTACAACTTATACAAAAACTTTTATGATTAATTCAGCTGGTTTTGATAAGAGCTTGTCTAATAATATCATGCTTTATGCTTTGTTTATCTTGATGATTATCCAGCCTGTATTTGGCTTAATCGGCGATAAGATAGGACATAAAACTTCCTTGCTTATCTTTGCTTTTTTAGCCTTTGTTGGCATTTACCCACTTTTCATGCTTTTAAAAAGCTCAGCTTCTAGTCCTTTCTTAGCCTTTTTAATCATCACAGCCTTATTTATCATCTTAAGCTTTTACACCTCTGTAGCTGGGATTTTTAAGGCTAAACTTTTTCCAGAGCATGTAAGGGCTTTAGGAACTGGCTTAAGTTATGCCATTGCTAATGCCATTTTTGGTGGCTCTGCTCCTTATGTGGCTTTGCAATTTAAAAATTATGGGTTTGAAAATAGCTTTTTCATCTATGTAGCCTTGATGATGGCAATAGTCTTTTTTGTGGTTTTGCTTTTACCTAAGAAAGCCTTGCTTGATTAAGAAGCTTTAGAGCTTTTACACATAAATTTGAAAGAGGTAGAAGCTCAAGTTCTTTTAGGGCTATAAATTTGTGTTTTTCTTTGTTTTTAAGTCTTTTGTGATAGACTTTAACTTCAAGCTTGTATTTAGTATAGCTATGTTTAAAAGAGCCTAAATAAGTGGCATTCTCAGGTTTTATTTCAAGCAAGATAGGATTGTAAAGTCCTTTATAAAGCTTTGTTTTGCTTTTTTCTAAGATGATTTTATCTTTATAAGTGATGAAAAGGGCGTGTAAATTTAGCTTTTCATACTCAGTCTTTTTGTTTTTTGTGTAGTTTAAGGGCTCAAATTTGCCCTCGCACAGCTCATATAAGGGACAAAGTCCGCATTTTGGTGCTTTGGGTGTGCAAATTAAAGCTCCTAAATCAAGCAAGGCTTGATTATGATCAAAGGGATTATTTTTATTTAAAATACGCTCTGCTAGCTCTTCAAGCTCTTTTAGGCTTGCTTGTTTAAGTTTAAAAAGTCGGCTTAAAACGCGTTTGATATTGCCATCAACAAAGCTTACTGCCTCATCATAAGCAAAACAAGCAATAGCCCCAGCTGTATAGCTTCCTATACCCTTAAGCCTTAAAAGCTCATCTTTTTTACGCGGTAAAACGCCTTTAAACTCAGCCTCACACTGCAAGGCACAAGCTTTTAAATTTCTAGCCCTACTATAATACCCAAGCCCCTGCCAAGCCTTTAAAAGCTCGCTTTCATCAGCTTTTGCTAAGGTTTTTAGGCTTGGAAATTTTGCTAAAAAAGGAAAATAAAAATCCCTTAAAACCCTAGAAACTTGAGTTTGCTGCAGCATAATCTCGCTAATATACACCCCATAAGCCCTATTAATACCACTTAAACGCTCATCAAAATAAGCTTCATTTTTGCTTTTATCTAAATTCCTCCAAGGCAAAGCTTTGCGTCCATGCTTTTCATACCAGCTTAAAAGCTTGTTTTGAAGGGCTATAATACCTGTTTTATCTTTCATTTTAACCTTTATTTTAAAGGGCTAATACTAGCAATTTTTTCTTGAAATTTTACTCAAAAAAGTATAAGTAGCAAAAATTTAGCTATAATTAGTGATATTTTTTTGAAAAAAGGATTGTTATGCTTAGTTTTTTTAAAGGCTTAGGAATAGGGCTTTTATGTATAGTTTGTTTTGTTGTTGGCGTCGTTTTTAATACCCAGTTTTTAAATCCAAAAAGCTCTAGTGGCAATGGTTTTGTTTTCACAAATGAACTTGAAGCAAGTAACAAGCTTACCCCAGATACTTTTACTTCAACACCAAGTTTTTCAGCAAGTGCTATTTTAAGCACAAGAACCAATCTTACCAGCGATGAAAAAGCAAGTATAGCCGGTGCTTTTAATGAAATTTTAGATAGAGTGGCTCAAGATAAATTATGTCGCGGTGGTTCATACAGCGTAGAACCAACCTTTGAATATAGTAATGGCTTGCAAATACCTAAAGGACAGAGATTTGAAGCAAGTTTAACTTGCGAGATTAAAGCAGAACAGCTTAGCGCCTATAATACTCTTTTAAATGATATGGATAAAATCGCTAGCAAAAGTGGCTTTTTTACAATGTCTATGCCTTCTTTAAAAGCCAAATTTTCAAAAGAACAGCTGGTAAATAATGAAAAAATTCTTAGCGAAGAGCTTTTAAAACAAGCTTTAAGCGAGCAAGAACGTTACTCAAGCCTAACAGCAAAAGCTTGCACGCTTGAAAGCCTTGATTTTAATACAGCTAGTTCTCATGTGCCTATTTTTAGAAGTGTAGCTTTAAGTGCGAGCAGTGCAAAAGCTGATAGCGCTTTTGAAAATGCCTTACCTATAGTCGGTGAAGAAGATAGAAGCTTAAGTGCTTTAGCGCGTTATCGCTGCAAGTAAATTTAAGCTTTTTACTTTTTTGGCGAGTAAATTTATAATTTAACTTAGTTATAAATTTGTAGATTGCTTTTTAAGCCCTTTCTTTATAGCAAGCAAGGGGCTTTTTTTGCAATAATCTTTCGCTTGCGTTTTCTAACAAATTTCAAGCATTTTTAAGCTTTTTTTGCTAAAATTTTCCTTTTATGTTTAAAAATTGCGGGAATAGCTCAGGGGTAGAGCACAACCTTGCCAAGGTTGGGGTCGCGAGTTCGAATCTCGTTTCCCGCTCCACCTGCCCGGGTGGTGGAATTGGTAGACACAAGGGACTTAAAATCCCTCGGAATTTTTCTTCCGTGCCGGTTCAAGTCCGGCCCCGGGCACCACTTTTTAATGTAAGGCGACATAGCCAAGTGGTAAGGCACGAGCCTGCAAAGCTCTGATCCCCGGTTCAAATCCGGGTGTCGCCTCCATTGGCTGAAATTCGGGAGATGGCTGAGTGGTCGAAAGCGGCGGTCTTGAAAACCGTTGAAGTGCAAGCTTCCGGGGGTTCGAATCCCTCTCTCCCGGCCATCTTCATTATATAACTTTTCCTCATTATACTCTTATATGAAATTTAAACTATTGAAATTTTGATATTTTAAGCTATGTATTTTTAAAATAATTCTCAATTTATGCTTATATTTTAAGATTTGTTTAAAAATAAAGTGCTATTATTAGCCTCGAAAAATTCTTTAAAAAAGGAGTAAAAATGGAGTTTTTAGAACTTTTAATGGTTTTGATAGCCTTGATACTCATCATTAAAAAACCTGAAAAAGAAAAACTCGCTTTTGGTTTAGTTGTCGCTTCTTGGGCGATTATGATCGTGCTTTATGTAGGGCATAAGAGTAGTGGGCTTTTAACCACTATCAACCCTTAAGGAGAGAAGATGAGTGAAACTTGTGTAAATAATGCTTGCTCAAAAGATGCTTGCAAAGTGAAGTTTTTCTACTTCTTAATGGCTTTAGCTGGTTTGGTGCTTATACTCTTTCCGGTTGGTATAGCTAATGTTATTTTTGGTTATATAATGGGCGATAGCCCTTGCACCTTGTGCTGGGGACAAAGACAAGCTATGATTTTCATCGGCGTAATGGCATTTTTCATCGTGCGTTACGGACTTAAAGGCAAATACCTAGCCATGCTTTTAATCATGACAGCTTTTGGCTTTTATCAGTCTTTTGCTCAATTTGGTATGCACGCTCACAGGGACTTAGATCAAGGCTTTAGCTTACAAGTATTTGGAATTCATACTTATTTTTGGGCTGAAGTAGTGTTTTTTGCTGTGGTATTTTTACTTGGCGTTTTCTTTTTCTTTGCTCCAAAACTAAGTGCTTTTGATAAAGAAATGAATGGAGAAAGCGTTCGTAAATGGTGCAAATTTAGCTTTTCAGCTGTATTAATTTCAACTATCATCGTCGCTTCAAATGTGGTTCAAGCCTTTATCAGCACTGGTATCCCTCCTTATACAGGACAAGGCGATCCGGTTCGTTTTAGCTTAAATCCAAAATTCATCATCTGGAGCACAGACGGCTGGAATGGTAAATTTAATGGCTTTAGCGTGCTTGGAAAAAGAGATGTTAAAGCACCTGATTATGCTTTTGCACCAAATGAAGCTAAACTTGGTATAACATTTAGCAATGATTCAAATAACGCTCCTGTAGCGATTGATGAAGCTTTAAATGTTAGCAAAGAACAAAAAATAGACTTTGCAAAACCTTTAAATACACTTGCTCTCATCAATAATGAATTTGTAGCAAGCTCAAAATTTGAAGTATTCTTCTTTGATAAGGATTTTAAGCTTACAAGCGATTTTGAGATCGATCCGTATTTTTCAGCTACCATTGATCCAATCGTAGGCATTATCCCTTATATGCAAGATAAATATATGCTTATAGGATCAAATAAAAGCCTTTTACGTTTTGGTAAAAATGAAAATGCCGATGAAAGCTTGCAATGGGCTGATTTTGTAAGAGGTTATGATAAATTTGAAGGACAAGGCAAAGGACTTGGCAGAGGCAGACTTGATACCGTGCGTGCGAAATTCCATCATATACAAAGTTTAGCAAGCGATGGCAAGTATTTTTACACTGCAAGTGTGCCAAACAATAAAGATAAAAAAAGCTTTGTAATCTCAAAATTTTCTCTTTCTGATAGAGTGCTTTCAGGCGAATTTACACCACAAATGCTTGATAATAAACTTAAAGAAAATAGAAGTTTAGGCGAGCTTTATGTAACAGCTCTAGCTTATCAAGACGGACTTTTATATGCTTTAAGCAAAAACTACAATACCATTTTAGTGATAGAGCCTAAAGATGAGGTGGTGATCCGCACCCTATCTTTCCCTGCAAATATCACAAATGCAAGAAGCCTTTTCTTTGATGAGGATAAAAAACTTAATATACTCTCATACCAAAATGGCGAAAATTTACTCTTTACTTTGAGTAAATAAGATTTTGAGTGGAGCTTTTCCACTCAAAATTTAAATTGTTTTTCTTCTTATTTTTCTCAATTTAAAAAAAATAAAAGTAAAAATTTGTTAAAATAGAGCCTTTTTTATTTTAAAGGAAAGGAGAAGAATTGGCAAAAGACGATGTTATTGAGATTGATGGCACGGTTATTGAAGCTTTGCCTAATGCAAATTTCAAAGTAGAGCTTGACAATAAACATGTGATTTTGTGCCATATCGCTGGTAAGATGAGAATGCATTATATCAGGATTATGCCCCAAGATCGCGTAAAAGTAGAGCTTACACCTTATAGCCTTGATAAAGGGCGTATCACTTTTCGCTATAAATGATCTAAGCGAAGTTAAAGCTCAGTTTAGATAAAATTAGCGTTTTTGCTATGCGAAGAAGTATTTTCAAAATTCACCACTTGTTTTGAAAATAGTTGGTTTCACTCAAAAAACCGAAGCAAATGTGTAAGTGGAATTTACATTTTAGGAGACACGATGAAAGTCAGACCATCAGTGAAAAAGATGTGCGACAAGTGCAAAGTAGTTCGCCGAAAAGGCGTTGTTCGCATTATTTGCGAAAATCCAAAACATAAACAAAGACAAGGATAAAGTATGGCTCGTATTGCTGGGGTAGATTTACCAAAGAAAAAGAGAATTGAGTATGGCTTAACCTACATCTATGGTATAGGATTGCACACTTCAAGAAAAATTCTTGATAAAACAGGCATTTCTTATGATAAAAGAGTGCATGAACTAAGTGAAGATGAAGCAGCTGCCATTCGTAAAGAAATTCAAGAATCTTACATGGTTGAAGGGGATTTAAGAAAGCAAGTAGCTATGGATATTAAGGCTTTGATGGATTTAGGAAGCTATAGAGGCTTAAGACATAGAAAAGGCTTACCAGTAAGAGGACAAAAAACTAAGACTAATGCAAGAACCCGCAAGGGCAAACGCAAAACAGTCGGTGCAAAATCATAGTGGTATAAGGAAAAATTATGGCTAAAAGAAAAATAGTAAAGAAAAAAGTTGCTAAAAAAAATATAGCAAAAGGTATAGTATATATCAGTGCAACCTTTAATAACACTATGGTTACAGTTACTGATGAAATGGGTAATGCTATAGCATGGAGCAGTGCTGGCGGACTTGGCTTTAAAGGCTCTAAAAAATCAACACCTTATGCAGCCCAACAAGCCGTTGAAGATGCTTTAAGCAAGGCAAAAGAACATGGCATTAAAGAAGTAGGTATCAAGGTGCAAGGTCCAGGCTCAGGACGCGAAACAGCAGTAAAAAGCGTAGGTGCAGTTGAGGGCATAAAAGTGCTTTTCTTAAAAGACATCACCCCATTAGCACACAATGGCTGCCGCCCACCAAAAAGAAGAAGAGTATAAGGATAGATCATGGCAAGATATAGAGGACCAGTAGAAAAACTTGAAAGAAGATTTGGAGTCAGCCTTGCTTTAAAGGGTGAAAGAAGACTAGCAGGCAAATCAGCGCTTGATAAACGCCCTTATGCTCCAGGACAACACGGAGCAAGAAGAGGCAAGATAAGCGAATACGGACTTCAGCTTAGAGAAAAACAAAAAGCTAAATTTATGTATGGGGTAAGTGAAAAGCAATTCCGTCGCCTTTTTACCGAAGCTGCAAGAAAAGATGGCAATACAGGGGTTTTACTCATACAGCTTTTAGAACAAAGACTTGATAATGTAGTTTATAGAATGGGCTTTGCAACAACTCGTCGCTTTGCAAGACAGCTTGTTACACACGGACACATTTTAGTCAATGGCAAAAGAGTTGATATACCAAGCTTTAGAGTAGAAGCTGGTGCAAAGATAGAAATTGCTGAAAAAAGCAAAAATAATCCTCAAATAACTCGTGCCATAGAACTTACCGCTCAAACTGGTATAGTGGCTTGGGTAGATGTGGAAAAAGAAAAAAGATTTGGAATTTTCACAAGAAATCCAGAGCGAGAAGAAGTTGTCATTCCTGTTGAGGAAAGATTTATCGTTGAGCTTTACTCTAAATAATAAAGGCTTATAGATGAGACATATAACAACTAGTGCTTACACACCTACGGAATTTAGCGTTGAAAATGTAAGTGAAACCACAGCGAAAATTTCAGCTTGGCCCTTTGAGATAGGTTATGGTATCACTTTAGCCCATCCGCTTCGTCGCTTACTTTATAGCTCAACCGTTGGTTTTGCTCCAACAGCTTTGCATATAGAAGGCGTAAGCCATGAATTTGATAGTATGAGAGGTATGCTTGAAGATGTAGCTCTTTTTATCATCAATCTTAAAAAACTCCGCTTCAAGCTTAAAAACGAGAGTGAAAAAGAGGTTTTAGAATTTCACTTTAAAGGACCTAAAGAAATTTATGGCAAAGATTTAAACAACGATCAAGTTGAAGTAGTTAATAGCGATAGCTATCTTGCTACTATCAATGAAGATGCTGAGCTTAAATTTAGCCTTATTGTTGAAAAAGGTATAGGCTATGTGCCAAGTGAAGAGATACGAAATATCATCACAGATACCAATTATATCACTCTTGATGCTTTCTTTACTCCTGTAAGAGAAGCAGTATATGATATAGAAAAAGTGCTTTTTGAGGATAATCCAGACTACGAAAAAGTTGTTTTTACTATCACAACTGATGGACAAATCAGCCCAAATAAAGCCTTTGAAAATGCTCTTGAGGCTATGTATAAGCAATTAAGCGTATTTGATAAGATCACAAATATCGGTGCAGTGATTAAAAATCAAAATGCCGTAAATGAGATTGAAAATATGAAATTGCTTCAAAATATTACGGATTTAAATTTAAGTGCAAGAAGCTTTAACTGCCTTGAAAAAGCAGGCATTACCTATATAGGCGAACTTGCTTTAATGAGCGTCAATGAGCTTAGTTCTCTTAAAAATTTAGGTAAAAAATCCCTAGATGAGATCAAAAGCATCATGGAAAGTATAGGCTTGCCAGTAGGCACTTCAAAGCTTAGCGACAACAAAGAAGTGCTCAAGAAAAAGATCGCTGAGCTTAAAGCAAAACACGAAGGATAAACAATGAGACATAAACACGGATATAGAAAACTTGGTAGAACTTCAGCTCATAGAGCAGCTTTGCTTAAGAATTTAAGTATAGCGCTTATTAAAAGTGGCAAGATTGAAACTACACTTGAAAAAGCCAAAGAACTAAGAGGCTATATAGAAAGACTTGTTACAAGAGCTAGGGCAGGTGATTTTAACGCTCACAGAGTGGTTTTTGCAAGTTTGCAAGATAAAACTACGACAAATAAACTTGTAAATGAAATTGCACCAAAATTTAAAGACAGAAATGGTGGCTATACAAGGATTATCAAAACAAGACTAAGAAGAGGCGATGCGGCTTCTATGGCTTATATTGAATTTGTAGCCTAAAGTTATAATTTAGCCTTTTTTTAAAGGCTAAATTTTATCCCAATCTTCATTGTATATTAAAAAATTCTCTTAGTTAAAAAATAAAAATGCTTTTTTTAAAAAACATAAAAATCTATCTTTTTTCCAAAAAAACTTAATCTTTTTTTTAAAAAAAATTCTCATTTTTTTGTAAGTTTTAGAGCTATTTAAGTTTATATTAAGGGGGGGGGGGGCTATAATTTTTCTTTTTTATCTTATCTTAAGAAAGGTTTAATATGAAAAAAGTTTTAACAAGCTTTGCTCTCGTTTCAGCTTTAGCTTCTTCAGCAGCTTTAGCAGAACAATCAGGTGCTTTTGTCGGTATTGACGGAGGCTATGCTTCACACAAAGCAAAACTAACAGGTGAAGGCAGCGATTCAGCAAGTGGCTTTAAGGGTTTTCGTTATGGTTTAGTTGGTGGTTATAAATACTTCCTTGATGACAATTTAGGTTTTAGAGGCTATGTTAATCTAACAACAGGCACTAAAAACACTACAGGAGATACAGGTCCTTCTTTAAGTGCTGGACAAATCACAAGATTTGACATAGGCGTAAATGCTGATGTGCTTTATAACTTCTTACAAAGTGGCGATTTTGAGTATGGTGCTTTTGGTGGTTTAAGCCTTGATTATGCAAGCAATAAATACAAAGACAAAGAATTTAGTGTAAAACCTAAAGGTATTGATTTTGGTATCAATCTGGGTTTAAGAATGAACTACACT
Organism: Campylobacter sp. MIT 12-5580; assembly: GCF_005406235.1. NCBI lineage: Bacteria > Pseudomonadati > Campylobacterota > Epsilonproteobacteria > Campylobacterales > Campylobacteraceae > Campylobacter > Campylobacter sp. MIT 12-5580. The sequence goes on along the minus strand of NZ_NXLK01000002.1, from coordinate 23,063 downwards.
CAAACTCATGGCTTTGAGCTTTGGAGCAGATTTGGTTTGAATGATACTAAGAAAAGTGTAACTTGGGAAGATGGTTCTAGCGACGATTATAAAATTCGCCAACCTTATGCTGTAGGACTTCGCTATACTTTCAATTTCTAATTTTATAGAAATTCATTAAATTCTAGCTAGAAAGGTTTTACTTAAAAAGCTGGAATTTACTCAAATAAGTCTTTTTATAGACTTGTTTGAAAACTTTCAAAGTGTGATACAAAACTTAACTTTCTAAATCCTTAAACTACCCTAGCTTAATTATTCTGGGGTAGTTTATGCTAATGATATCATTTTAATCAAAAAAATGATTTAAAAACTTATACCCACACTAAAGCGAATACCATCTATAGTATGAGAGTTTCCAAAACGATCGTGTGGTCTTTGGTATTCATACTCAAGTCCTAAAGAAAGCGGGATAATCGCAGGCTGCACTCTTACGCCAGCATTATAGCCTAAAGTATCATCATAATACTCACTAAAATGCGAATAATTCGCCCCCACATAAGGCGTAGCATAAAAAGCGATAAGATCAAGCGTATAACCTAAAGAAAGTCCGTATTGCCAATTTGTAAAATCGCTATAGGCATTATCCATCTTTGTGTATCTTACTTGAGGTGTGATGACAAGGTTATTTGCACCAACCCATACGCGTCCGTATGCACTCCAATAATTACGCGTATCGCCATCTACATTGACTCTTTGGGCTCCAGCACCGATTTCTGGCGTAAGTTCAAAGCTCCCAAGCCTAAAGCCAAATACCGAACTTATGCAAAGTAAAGATATGAAAACTATCTTTTTCATTGTTTCCTTTCTTAAAATTTAAATTTTTAAGCTTAATCATAGCTAAAAATATTTAATTAAACTTAAATTTAAGCTTTTCTTCAGGAGTAAGCGCTCAGTATAGCGGTGGTGTATTAGTTATTTTTATATTTTTTAAGAGTTAAAATACATTCTTTTAAATATTTTTGCTACAACCATGGCCAAATCCCAAAGCAAAATTTTGACTTTTTCACATAATATAGTGTATTATTTTAGGAAGAAAGGATTTGAAATGCAACACAACGCAATAAAAAATATTTTAATTATAGCAGCGGTGGCTTTTTTAGCTCTGATCTTTAGTGCATGCTCACCTAATCATCTTGTATATAATCAAGAACAAAGCGCATCTTTGGGTTTTAATGTAGATGAAAATAGCGTGCTTGAAAACCCAGCACAAGATCAAATTCGTGTGTATGCAGCAAGGACAAATTTTTTTGGTACCCTTGTAAGTTATGATTTTAATGTTAATTATTCTCCTAAATTGCAAGACTCTGAGTTAGTGAATTTCAAAGATTTTGATGATAAATTAGGAGCGATGAAATTTCCAAATAAATTCAGCAAAGATTTAAATATAGAGGAAGGCAAGCCTTTAGCCCTAGTTGCTTCAACTACTGATTTTGGGCAATACTCATTTTTATATTTTACACCTACAAAGGGTAAGATTTACTGCGTAAAAGGAAATGTTATCTTTGGAGCTATTGTTGGACGCCCAAATTTAAGCTTCATTACTAAAGAAGAATGTGAAGAATTATTTAGCGAATAGCCTCATCAAAGAGTGATTTTTCACTCTTTGAATTTACTTCCCACAACATAAATCATCATTGCTAAAAAACAACAAATCATCATGATAAGAGCTAAAGAAAAAGTATCATTAGCATTAAACTTACCCACTAAAAATGAGATCAAGCCAGCAAAGCCAAACTGAATGCTTCCAAGCACAGCAGAAGCGGTTCCAGAATGCTCTTTAAATCTAGCCATGGCTATGGTGGTTAAGTTTGGCATCAAAAAGCCAAGCATAGCGATGACAAAAAACAAAGGCAGCTCAAAGGCTAAAAAGCTATCTGAAAAATGAAGCGCAAACAACATCACGCTGATAATAAACATCACAACAAAGGCACGCGGTAAGATAATGAAAGGTGAGGATTTAAGCACTATTTTTGCATTGATATTTGCAAAGATGACAAAACCAAGAGCATTCACTCCAAATAAAATTCCATATTCTTGCTTACTCAAATCAAACATTTCACTAAAGATATACGAAGAGCTTGTGATATAGGCAAACATTCCGCCCATAGCTAAGGCTCCAGCGACAACATAGGCTAAAAAAGGCTTGTCTTTAAGCACAAAAGCATAGGATTGCAAGGTTTCTTTGTTTGAGAATTTCACATCTTTTTGTGGTGGGGCTGATTCTTTAAGCCAAAAGACTATAAGTGCGAGTAAAAGCACACCTAAAGCAAATAAAGTCGCAAAAATACTATGCCAAGAAAAAAATTGAAGTAGCAAAGAACCAAAACTTGGCGCAAGCATAGGAGCAAGCGAGCTTACAACCATCATTAAAGCAAATACAGCCGCAGCTTCTTTAAGCTCAAAAAGATCATTGACTACAGCTCTAGCGATCACTACCCCAGCACAACCGCCCAAAGCTTCTAAAAAACGCAAGAAAATAAAAGCATAGATATTGTCAATCAAAAAACACCCAAGGCTTGAGAGTATAAATAAGCCTATACCTACATAAAGAGGCTTTTTTCGCCCAAAAACATCGCTTAAGGGTCCATAAATGAGCTGCCCTAAAGCAAAGGCGATGAAAAAACTTGCTAAGGAAAGTTGGGTTAAATAAGGGCTTGTTTGAAAGCTGTGTTGGACATTTTCAAGCGCAGGTAAATACATATCGGTTGAAAGTGGAGCCACGCTTGACATTAAAGCGAGTATAAAAATGAGTTTAAATTTATGAAAACCTTGAATTTGCGTTGTTTTTTGCATATTTTTTGCCTTTGAAATTCTATAATTAAGATTACAATTTTAACAAAAAAATCTTAGAATAATTTAAAAAAACATTGTTTCTTCTTTGCTATAATACCTAAGCAAATTCAAAACAAAACAGCAAATTTACCTTTTTTTAAAGACAAATGTTGTAAAGTATAAAGAAAATTTTTAAGGAAAATAATGCTTCCTTTTAGTGATGAAGAACTTATAGAACCAGCTAAAGCAAGTTTGGCTAAAAACCTTTACATACTTGAGCGAGATGGCGGGGGGCTTGAGTTTTTGGGCGTAAAAAATGGAGTGGTGTATATCAAACTTATAGGAGCGTGTAGCGGTTGTGTGGCAAGCCATACGACTTTAAAATATGCCCTTGAAAAAAATCTTAAAATCGACATTCATCCTGATTTAACTTTGATCAATTTAAATGGTGGTAAAGATGAGTTCGCAAAGTTATAAAGCACTTGGTATAAAAGCATTTAGAGAAAATGACTTTCATAATGCCAAGCTTTTTTTTGCCCTTGCATATGAAAAACGCAAAAATCAAAAGCTTTTAGTCTTTATTAGCCTTTGCACGCTTGCTTTAACAAGCTATGAAGAAGCGGTTTTGCTTTTTGAGTTTTATTTAAAGCATTATAAGCACGCAAGCATAGTCAAGGATATGGAAAAGCTTTTAAATGTCAGTGAATCAAGATCAAATTTGGCTAAAAATCTTAAAGATGATGAAAACAAAGCTCTAAGTTATAAGGACTTTTTAGAAAGTGAAAAAGAGCTTGGTTTTAAGCAAAGCTTTGAAAATGTGATCTTTGCGAACAAGCTTATCATTAGCGATAAAAATGATTTTTTAGACTTTTTAGAAAAATTACTTGATAATGGCTATGAAGAAGTAATGCTTAATTATCTTGAAAACACAAGCACGATTTTTAGTGGAAATCAAAAATTTGAAAGGCTCAAAGTTCGCCTTTTAGAAAGCAAAAAATGAAAATTCACTGCGAGCAAGGCTTTATAAGCGATAACACCCTAGAATGTGAAGCAAATGATTTTTGGCTTAAAACAGCTCAAAATGAAAGCTTTATAAGGCAAGCTGAGGAAAAAAAACTAAAGATTATCACGCCCTTAGAATGCAAAAAACTTTTAAACATAGATGAAAACATCAAACTTATTGGCATAACAGGCACAAATGGCAAAACAAGCACGGCAAATATGATAGCCTTTTTCTTGCAAAAACTTGGCTTTAAAGTTTTTTTATGTGGCACAAGAGGGGCGTTTTTAAATGGAGTTTTGGTTGATGAAAAAGGCTTAACGACCTCGCCGATTTTAAAAACCTTGTCTTATCTTTATCAGGCAAGCAAGGCTAAATGTGAGTTTTTTATCATGGAAGTCAGCTCTCATGCTTTGGTGCAAAATCGTATAGAAAGCCTTGAATTTGCAGCTAAAATTTTTACTAATTTAAGTCAAGATCATTTAGATTTTCACAAGAGTTTTAAAGCCTATCAAGAAGCAAAAGAAAGCTTTTTTACAGATGAGAAAAGCTTGAAATTCATCAACAAAGACGCTTTAGTCATACAATATAACCCCAAAAATGCCTTTACTTATGCGGTTGAAAATGAGGCTGATTATAAGATCATAAGCTATGATTTAAACAAGGGTATTAGTGCAAAGCTTGTGTGTAAAGATAAGGAGCTAAATTTTCATTCTCCTCTTGTTGGACTTTTTAATCTATACAATCTCCTTGCAGCGCTTGCTTGTGTGCTTAAACTTACAAAATGTGATATAAAGGCTTTAGAAAAAGCTGTGAGCGAATTTAAGGGTGTTGAGGGCAGGATAGAAAGTGTAGCTTGTGGTGTCATCGTTGATTTTGCTCATACTCCAGATGGTATAGAAAAAGTTTTAGAGGCTTTAAATTATAAGCCTTTAATCGTAGTCTTTGGAGCAGGAGGGGATCGTGATAAAAGCAAACGCCCCTTAATGGCTCGCTGTGCTTTAAAATACGCTAAAACACTTATCATTACAAGTGATAATCCACGTAGTGAAGAGCCTATGGCTATCATCAAAGATATTCAAAGTGGTATCAAAGAGCATATGCAAAATGTTTTTATTGAAGTGGATAGAAAAAAAGCCATTGAAAAAGCTTTAAAATTACAAACTAAAGACGATTTTGTTGTGATTTTGGGAAAAGGCGATGAGAATTATCAAGAAATTAAAGGCGTAAAATACCCATTTAGCGACAAAGAAGTGGTGCAAGAGCTTTTAAAAAAATGATAAAAAAATGATTTATAATCAAAATTTAGCTAAAATTACTTAAAAATTTAAGGAAATATATGTTTGAAAATATGGATTTTTCTAAGGTTGGCGAATTGCTTAAAAATGCAGAAGCAAAGGCTAAGGAATTTGAAGAAGAATTAAGCAAGAAAGAATTTAGTGCTAAAAGTGGCGGTGGTTTGGTAAAAATAAGTGCAAATGGTAAGGGCGAGATCATCGATGTAAGCATTGATGAAAGTTTGCTTGAGGATAAAGAGTCTTTGCAAATTTTACTCATTTCAGCTATAAATGATGCTCTTGCCATGGTGAATCAAAGCAGACAAAGCTTGGCTGGAGATATTTTAGGAGGATTTAGGTGATGAAAAAATACCTTTTATTGTTTTTTGTAAGTATATCTTTTGTGTTTGGGGTTGAGCGTCCTAAATTTGAAGACTTTGCAGCGTGCTTTGTCAAAAATAAAGCCAGTGTTTTAGTGTATGAGGGCTTGCAAGCCTTTGCTTTAAGTGAAAATTTACTCGCTGTTTTACCGGCAAATGGCAAAAAACTCAACCGCTATGTCAAATACGATCCTTTTTTAAATTTATACCTTGTAAGAACTGATTTTAGCTTATTTCCTACTAAAAGATATGATGAGCAAAACCTCACTCGTAATGATTGGGTGGGTATAATTGATGATAAAACTCCTTATATAGGGCATTTAAAATACTTAGCTCAAAATTTAGATGAAAGAGATCAGCTTGATTTTGCAACTAAGGTAGGACAGCTTAACACGCCTTGTTGTTCTATGCTTGGTATTAGTTTAAGTGATGGTTCTTTTATAGGTAATCGTTATTTAGATCATTTTGCAAAATACAATGATGTGTATTGGGGCGATGTGGGTGTGGATTTTGCTTTTAGAGATAATAAAATTTATGTGCAAAATGTGCGAAAAAGCGGACAATTTCTTGTCAATGATGAGGTTGTAAGCCTTGATGGAGAGGCAGCCAATGATTTACGCAAGCTGAATGAAAAAATTCTCTTTGCCGATCGTGGCGCGACGCTGTATTTTAGAGTGCTAAGAGATAATCAAGACTTAAATATCTCAACTGAAGTTTTTAATAAAGACTTAAGCACTCTAAGTTCAAGTGCAAGGGCGATGAGTGCAGCTCTTGATCCAAATGTGCGTCAAAGACAAGCAGCTGCAGCTGCTGCTAGAGCACTTTTTACTTCAAATTTGGGCTTAAGCGTAAATAGAGCCTTAAACATTGTAAGGGTAGAACCAAGAAGCAAAGCAAGTACAGCCGGCTTTTTGGTGGGCGATAAAATTTTAAGGGTAAATAATCAAATCATCAATTCTCAAGATGATTTACAAAGAGCTTTTAATGCAAACAATGAACTGAATATACTCATATCAAGAGCGAGTAAAAATTTACCTATACAAGAGCAAAACTCAAATCCAATAGGCGATGGAATGTTTCAGTTTTTTATAAGGCTTACGAAGTGAAGCACGATATTTTGGGGCTTTTCAAAGCGTATTTGAATGCAAATTTGCCCCAAGTGCAAAGTTTTCATCCTTTTTTTAATGAAGCCTTAGCTAAAATGCTAAAAGCTGGAGGAAAGCATTTTAGAGCCCAGCTTCTTTTAAATGTGGTTAGTGTAAAAGAGCCTATCTTGCTTGAAAAAGCTTTAAAAGTGGCTTTAGCTATAGAGCTTATCCATACTTATTCGCTTATTCATGATGATTTACCGGCTATGGATAATGCTGATTTTAGGCGAGGTGAGCCAACTTTACATAAGACTTATGATGAAACTACAGCGATTTTAGTAGGCGATGCTTTAAATACTGAGGCTTTTTTACTTTTAAGTGAGGCTGAGTTTGAAGCTGAGCTTATAATAAAGCTTGTTAAGAGTTTGGCTTTAAATGCTGGGCTTAAAGGTATGGTTATAGGGCAGGCTATGGATTGCTTTTTTGAGGATAAAAAGCTTGATTTAAAAGAGCTTGAGTTTTTGCATATACACAAAACCGCAAAACTTATAGCAGCAAGTCTTCAAATGGGGGCTTTGATTTGTAAATTTAATACTAAAGAATGCGAAGAGCTTTATAAACTAGGACTTGATCTAGGGCTTTTATTTCAAATCAATGATGATATACTTGATGCAACAAGCACCAAAGAGCTTGCTGGAAAGCCAACAAAGCATGATACCCACAAAAACTCTTTTGTGAATTTACTCTCACTTGAGGGGGCTTTAAAGGCAAAAGAGGATTTAAATGCAAAATGCCTTAAAGCCTTTGACACACTAGATAAAAACTTAGCTTTAAGCCTAAAAACACTGGTGCAAACCTATCTTTAAAAAGGAATAAAAATGAATTTTGATCTACTTCAAAAACAAGCTGATACTTTAAGATTTTTAAGCGCTGATATGGTGCAAAAGGCAAATTCAGGACACCCAGGCGCGCCTTTGGGACTAGCTGATATCCTTACTATCTTAAGCTTTCATTTAAAGCACAATCCTAAAAATCCAAGCTGGCTTAACCGCGACCGTCTTGTGTTTTCAGGCGGACATGCCTCAGCTTTGCTTTATAGCTTTTTACACCTTAGTGGTTATGATTTAAGTTTAGATGAGCTTAAAAATTTCCGCCAATTGCATTCAAAAACTCCAGGACACCCAGAGATCAGCACTTGCGGGGTAGAAATAGCCACAGGTCCTTTAGGACAAGGCGTAGCAAATGCAGTAGGCTTTGCTATGGCGGCTAAAAAAGCTCAAAACCTACTTGGTAGCGAGCTTATCAATCACAAGGTGTATTGTTTTTGTGGAGATGGGGACTTAGAAGAGGGCATTAGTTATGAGGCTTGTTCTTTAGCTGGACTTCATAAGCTTGACAATCTCATCTTAATCTATGATAGCAACGCCATTTCAATAGAAGGCGATGTAAGTTTAGCCTTTAACGAAAATGTTAAAATGAGATTTGAAGCACAAGGTTTTAGTGTTGATGAGATTGATGGACATGATTTTGATGCGATAAATAACGCCATAGAGCTTGCAAAACTCAGCAAAAAGCCAAGTTTAATCATCGCAAAAACTACAATCGCCAAAGGTGCTCTAGAGCTTGAAGGCTCACACCACAGCCATGGTGCACCTTTAGGAGCTGAGCTTATCAAAAGAGCAAAAGCAAAAGCTCATTTTGATGAAAATCAAGATTTTTTTATCAGTCAAGAGGTAAAATTTGCCTTTAGTGCAGGCTTAGAGCTTGGAGATTTAGAAGAGGCAAAATGGCAAAGTCTGCTTGAAAAATCAGGCAAAAAAGACTTACTTGAAAGGCTTTTAAAGCCAAATTTTAATGAAGTTGCGTATCCAGACTTTAAGGGTAAAAGCGTAGCCACTAGAGATAGTAATGGTGCAATTTTAAATGCCATTGCTGCTAAGATAGAAGGCTTTTTGGGAGGTTCAGCTGATTTAGCTCCAAGTAATAAAACCGAGCTTAAAGCTATGGGGGATTTTATAGAAGGAAAAAACATTCATTTTGGCATAAGAGAACACGCTATGGCAGCGATAAATAATGCCTTTGCAAGATATGGGCTTTTTGTGCCTTTTTCAGCAACTTTTTTTATCTTTAGTGAGTATTTAAAACCGGCTGCAAGGCTCAGTGCTTTGATGAAATTAAGGCATTATTTTATCTTTACGCACGATAGTATAGGAGTTGGAGAAGATGGACCAACGCACCAGCCTATAGAACAACTTAGCACCTTTAGAGCCATGCCAAATTTCTTGACCTTTCGTCCAGCTGATGGGGTTGAAAATGTTAAGGCTTGGATCTTTGCTTTAGCTCAGGATTTACCTTGTGCCTTCGTTTTAAGCCGTCAAAAACTTGAGGCTTTAAATGAGGGTGTTTTTGGGGATGTAAAAAATGGAGCGTATTTGCTTAAAGAGGCTGATAATGCTAGTATAACCCTTCTAGCAAGTGGAAGTGAAGTAAGTCTTTGTTTGCAAACGGCCAAGCTTTTAGAAAATAAGGGCGAGCGAGTTAATGTTGTTTCTATGCCTTGTTATGAACTTTTTGAAAAGCAGGATAAAAGCTATCAAGAAAGGCTTTTAAAAGGCGAGGTTATCGGCGTTGAAGCCGCTCATTCAAATGAACTTTATAAATTTTGTGATAGGGTTTTTGGTATAGAAAGCTTTGGTGAAAGTGGCAAAGATAAAGATGTGTTTGCATACTTTGGTTTTGAGCCAAATAAGCTATGTGAGTTTGTGCTGAAGCGATGAATAAGCTTAAAGAGCAAAGAATTCAAATCACTGGAGTGTGGGATAAAGACACTTTAATGAGCCTAAAAAACTCCGTGCAAATTCAAAAAGATGCTAAAAGTGTAGTGTTTGATTTCTTCGCCCTTGTTCGCATAGATACAGCCGGCATTTGCTTTTTTTTGGCTTTAGAAAATGAGCTTAAGGCAAGCAATATTGCTTTTTCAAGGATAAATTTAAATGAAGCCACTCTTGATCTGTTTAGGCTTTGTGAGAAAAATTATACTCAGGATTTACCTTTAGAAAAAAAAGGCTTTGAATATGATGATTTTTTGGTTCTACTTGGTAAGAAAAGCCTAGCAAATTTACAAGCGATTAAACGTTTTATCATTTTTACAGGCATGGTTTTTGCAAGCTTTTTTCATTGCTTGCGTCGCCCCCATGAATTTCGTTTCATCGCCTTTTTATATCATATAGAACATAGTGCTTTAAGGGCTTTGGGTATCATTGCTTTAAGTTCTTTGCTTGTAGGCGTGGTTTTAGCTTATCAAGCAGCATATCAACTCGCTCAATTTGGGGCAAATATCTTTATCGTTGATTTAGTAGGTATTTCAGCTACAAGAGAAATCGCCCCTTTAATCGCAGCCATTGTTATAGCTGGTAGATCAGCAAGCTCTTATACAGCCCAAATTGGGGTGATGAAAATCACTGATGAGATTAATGCTATGAATACTATGGGCTTTGACTCAGCTCGCTTTATCATTTTACCACGCGTTGTAGCCTTAACCTTAGCTATGCCTTTAATCGTCATCGTGGCTGATTTTGTGAGCATACTTGGGGGTATGGTGATAGCAGATTTAAATTTAGGCATTAATTATATGGAGTTTATCCGCCGTTTTAAAGAAGCTGTAGAGCTCAAGCATATCATTATAGGTGTAGCTAAAGCTCCTATGTTTGGCTTTTTGATTGCACTTATTGCTTGTTTTCGTGGCTTTGAAGTAAAAAATACCACAGAAAGCATAGGAATTTACACGACAAAAAGCGTTGTAAATGCGATTTTTTGGGTGATTGCTTTTGATGCGATTTTTTCTGTTTTTTTAACTCAGGCAGGTATTTAATGAATGTGATTAAAGCTTCAAATATCATCACTAACTTTGGTAAAAAATGCATTCATGATGGGGTGAGTTTTGAGGTAAAAGAAAATGAAATTTTTGGTATTTTAGGTGGTTCTGGAAGCGGAAAATCAGTGCTTTTAAAGCAAATGTTGATGCTTGAGCATTTTGATGGTGGGGAGTATGAAATTTTTGGTAAGAAACTAAGCAATATCAGTGAAAAAGACGCTGCTTTTTTGAGGCAAAATTGGGGAGTGGTGTTTCAATTTGGCGCACTTTTTAGTTTTTTTAATGTTTTTGAAAATATAGCCTTACCTTTAAAAGAATACACCAAATTAAGCCCAAGCTCTATCAAAGAGCTTGTTTTTATGAAGCTTAAAATGGCTGGGCTTGATGAGAGTGTGGCTACGCTTTTTCCAAGTGAGCTTAGTGGGGGTATGGTAAAAAGGGTGGCTATTGCTAGGGCATTAGCGCTTGATTCTAAGCTTTTGTTTTTAGATGAGCCAAGTTCTGGGCTTGATCCGCATAGCTCAAGGGAATTTGATGAACTTGTTTTAAGTCTTAAACGAGGCTTTAAACTTAGCATTGTTATGGTTACACATGATGAAGAAACTATGAAAAATGTTTTGGATCGCTTTTTGATCTTAAAGGATAAAAAAGTGGCTTTTCTTGGCACTCAAAGCGAGCTTTTAGCTCAAGATGAGGCTTTGTATAAAAGATTTATGGGGTAGGGTATGGAAAATAGGGCAAATTATTTGTGGATAGGAATTTTTGTTTTTGGGGTATTTTTTGCAAGCTTATTTGTCTTGATCTTTATGAGTGGTTTTTCACATAAAGAAGAATTTAAGCTTTATCAAATTTATACCAAAGAATCAATCTCAGGACTTGGTATAAAAGCACCGGTAAGATTGCTTGGGGTTGAGGTTGGCAGTGTGGAGGATACAAGCATAGACGCACAAAATGGCATAGGGGTAAAAATACTCATAAAAGTTAAAGCCAATACGCCCATTTATGAAAGCACCTATGCAACCTTGCAACTTCAAGGTATCACAGGGCTTAAGTATATAGAGTTAAAAAGTGATGAAAGCACATCAGTGCCGCTTCAAACAAGTGATGAAAATATCGCGATCATTAAAACCAAAGAAAGCTTTTTAGCAACCATAGATAAGCAAAGCGATAAGCTTTTTGACTTGCTTGATTATACTAATCAAAGTGCAAGAATGATACTTAGCGATGAAAATGTAAAAAATTTCTCCATACTTTTAAAGAATTCAGCCTCAGCCTCAGCATTTTTTTCACAAACGCTTAGGGATTTAAGCCTAGCTTCTTCAAAAGTAGCTAAGGCTGCTGATTCTGTGTATCTTGCGTCAAATGATTTTTCTGAGTTTAGTCAAAAAGGCTCTTTGGCTTTAAATAATCTTGATTCAAATTTAAACAATAGCCTTGCCTTGCTTGAAAGCTTGCTTATAAGGCTTAATGCTTTAAGTGCAAATTTAGAGCAAAACCCTTCTGACTTGCTTTTTAAAAGTACGCAAAAAAAATTAGCCCCAGGAGAATAAAATGAAAGCAAAAGCGATAAAAAGCATATTTTTACTATCTATAAGCCTTTTGTTTATCAGTGCTTGCTCTTTAAGTCCTAAGCCCCAGCCTGCTTTAAATGCGTATTTGCTTCAAAGCGATGAGAGTATGAAAAAGCTTTCTAGCGCGCAAAATAAAGTGCTTAAAATCAATTCTGTGCAAGCCTTGCTTTATCTTAAGAGTAATGAAATTGCTTATATTCAAAATGGCGAATTTGGTATATATGCTAAACATATATTTAAAAGCTCGCCAAGTAGTGCTTTTGAAGCCTTGCTTGCATATAAACTTGAGCAAAGCGAACTTTTTAAGGCTGTTTTAAGCTATAATACCCAAGCAAATGCGGATTTGTTTTTAGAAAGTAGATTGCATAATTTTGAGCAGGTTTTTGAAAAAGATAAAAGCTTTGTTAATACAGCTTTAAGTGTCAATTTAATCGACGCAAAAAACAATAAAATCCTTGCTCACAAGCATTTTAAATTTCAAACCAATATAAAAGAACAAAACATCAATGCTGTGATTGAAGCATTTAACACAGCCTTAAATCAGCTTGGAAATGAAGTTGTTTTTTGGCTTGAAAGTGAAATAAAAACGGCACAATGATGATTGATTTAAAAAGTTTAAGTAAAATGCCTTTTTTGAATTTCTTTTAAAGGTGGCATTTGCAAGATATTTTTAATGCTCTTATTTTAGGTGTGGTAGAGGGTTTAACTGAGTTTTTGCCTGTAAGTTCAACAGGACATATGATCCTTGCTACTAGCGTTTTAAACATACAAATAAATGATTTTTGGCGTTCTTTTCTTATCATCATTCAGCTTGGTTCTATTTTGGCTGTGATTTTTGTTTTTTGGCAAAAACTTAGTAGGAGCCTTGAAATTTGGCTTAAACTTGCCTTTGGTTTTATCCCAACTGGACTTATTGGCTTGGGTGTAGCTTCTTTTATCGATACACTTTTTCATCCTTTTATCGTCGTTTTTATGCTTATTTTTGGGGGTTTTGTCTTTATTTTTATAGAAAAAGCACATAAAAATAAAACTTATGCGATCAATACCCTTGATGAAGTAAGTTTTAAGCATGCTTTTTTTATAGGTTTAATCCAATCTTTAGCCATGATTCCTGGCACCTCAAGAAGTGGTGCTAGCATAATAGGAGGCTTATTGCTTGGCTTAAATAGAAAAACAGCAGCTGAGTTTAGCTTTTTGCTTGCCATTCCTACTATGTTTATAGCAGCTGGATATGATATTTTTAAAAACCATGAAATACTCTTAGCACAAAATGCTTTTATGCCTCTTTTTGTAGGCTTTGTTACAGCTTTTGTGGTGGCTGTTTTTGTGATTAAGTTTTTTCTTAAATTTATCTCTAAATTTGATTTTGTGCCTTTTGGGTATTACCGCATTATCTTAGGAATTTTATTTTTGATTTTATTTGCAAGCGGTATTTTAAATACTGAAAATTTCAAGTTTTGATTTGTATTTTATGATTTTAGCTCTTTTTTATAAAAATTTTATGAAATTTAAAATAAGCTTAAGGCTTGCAAAGCTACAATTATACTTATTTTTTAGGAGTTTATGAATTTGAGCAAAGAATGTATTGCCTACACAAAAACAAACAGCACTGCAGCTAGCCCCAAAGAATACTATGAAAGTGATTTTATCCTTGATACTCAAAGCCTACAAGATAGCACAAAAACAAGTGAATTTCAAGAACTTTATCTTGATAATTCCCCAGCCAGCCTTTGTCTTTTGCGTCATTCTTGTGCGCATTTGATGGCTCAGGCTATTAAAGCTTTGTATCCTGAGGCTAAATTTTTTGTTGGTCCTGTGGTTGATGAGGGTTTTTATTATGATTTTAGAGTAAATGCTAGGCTTAATGAAGAGGATTTAGCTCGTATTGAAGCTAAGATGAGAGCATATGCTGAACAAAAGCTTGACATCAGCAAATATGAAATTGACAAAAGCGAAGCAAAGCTTAAATTTCAAAATGATGACTTAAAACAAGAAGTTATGCTACGCATTCCAGAGGGTAAGGTAAGCATTTATAAGCAAGGGGATTTTGAGGATTTATGCCGTGGTCCTCATGTGCCAAATACAAAGTATTTACAGCATTTTAAACTCACTCGTGTGGCTGGAGCTTATTTAGGAGGCGATGAAAAACGCGAAATGCTTACACGCATTTATGGCACAGCCTTTGCAGACAAACAAAGCCTAAAAGAATACCTTCACATCATAGAAGAAGCTAAAAAAAGAGATCACAGAAAACTTGGCAATGAACTTAAACTTTTTGCCTTTGATGAGCAAATTGGTGGAGGCTTGCCTTTGTGGCTTGCAAATGGTGCAAAAATGAGAAGTCGTTTGGAGCAAATTTTATACAAAATCCACCGCTTAAGAGGCTATGAGCCTGTAAGAGGACCTGAGCTTTTAAAGGCTGAGGTATGGAAGATCAGCGGACATTATGATAATTATAAAGAAAATATGTATTTTACGCACATTGATGAGCAAGAATACGGCATAAAGCCGATGAACTGCGTAGGACATATTAAAATTTATCAAAGTGAGGTGCGAAGTTATAGGGATTTACCTATAAAATACTTTGAATACGGACTTGTGCATAGGCACGAAAAAAGCGGGGTTTTGCACGGACTTTTTAGGGTGCGTGAATTTACTCAAGATGACGCACATATTTTTTGTATGCCAGCTCAGATTAAAGAGCTTGTTTTAGAAATACTTGATTTTGTAAGCTCACTCATGCGAGCCTTTGGCTTTGAATATGAGATGGAAATTTCAACCAAGCCTGCTAAGGCTATAGGAAGTGATGCGGTTTGGGAACATGCTACAAAGGCTTTAAAAGAAGCTTTAGATGAACAAGGCTTAAAATACGGCATAGATGAGGGTGGCGGTGCTTTTTATGGTCCAAAAATAGACATAAAAATTACTGATGCTTTAAAAAGAAAATGGCAGTGTGGGACTATACAAGTGGATTTTAACCTGCCTGAACGTTTTGAGCTTGAATACACCGCAAGTGATAATACCAAACAACGTCCTGTAATGCTTCATAGAGCTATTTTAGGCTCTTTTGAACGCTTTATAGGCATTTTAACTGAGCATTGCGGAGGCGAATTTCCATTTTTCATCGCTCCAATTCAAGTGGGTATAGTGCCTATCAATGAAAATCATATAAACTATGCAAAAAGCATTCAAAAAGCCTTGCTTGAGTGTGGGGTTGATTCAGCTATCTATGATAAAAATGAAAGTTTAAGTAAAAAAATCCGCACCGCAGAAAAGCAAAAATTACCAATGATTATCGTTTTAGGCGATGAGGAAGTGGCACAAAACAGCGTTGCTCTAAGGGATAGAAGAGCTAAAACTCAGGCAAATATAAGCCTTGAGGACTTTTACACTTTGATAAAGGAAAAAATGAATGAGGTTGTGTTTTGAGTAAGGAAAAAGAAGTATTTCTTAATGAAGAAATAAGAGCAAGCGAGCTAAGATGCGTTGGCGATGGTGGAGAAGTTTTTGGAGTGCTATCACGTGATGAGGCTTTAAAATTAGCACAAAATAAAGGACTTGATCTAGTGCTAATCGCCCCTGATGCTAAACCTCCAGTTGCTAAAATCATGGACTTTGGCAAATACCGCTACCAACAAGAAAAAAAGCAAAAAGAAGCCAAGAAAAAACAAAAAGTCATAGACATAAAAGAGATCAAACTCTCAGTAAAAATCGCCCAAAATGACATCAATTACAAGGTAAAACACGCTCTTGAATTCCTAGAACAAGGCAAACATGTCAAATTTAGAGTTTTCTTAAAAGGACGCGAAATGGCTAGCCCAGAAGCTGGCGTAGCCTTACTTGAAAAAATATGGCAAGATATAGAAGATAAAGCAAGCAGAGACAAAGAACCAAATTTTGAAGGACGCTATGTCAATATGCTTGTGGTGCCTAGGAAATAAATATTATAAAGGAGTGACTTATGCCAAATTTAAATGAAAAGCTCGATAACAATAAAATCGATTTAGAGCTTAAAAACATAGGCCCTATCAAAGAAGCAAAACTTGATATTTCAGGACTTAGCGTAATTGCAGGAGAAAATGATAGCGGTAAAAGCACTGTAGGAAAAGCTTTGGTTGCTACAATCAAGGCACTCAATGTTGCTTCTTATCAAGAGCATAAAAATAGGACTTTTAATTATAAAAAAAATAAAAAAGATGCAAGCTATTCAATTGTTGTCGCAAGCGCGTTTAATAACAAGTTTATGCGTCCTCTTTTTGAAAATCAAATTAGCAAAAATGGAAGCATTTCTTTGAAACAAATTGATTGCTCCGTCACTTTTCCTATAGTAGAAAATGAATGCAAAACTTTAGAGAAACAAGGGAATAAAAAAATATCACTATGGGATTGCACAATGATACAAACCCCATTTGTCTGGGATTGGTATGATTTTTTTGATTCGTTGGGTAAAAAAGAAAGGAAAGAAATTGAGCAAATTGAAGAAAGACAAAAAAGGATTTTTTATCCATTTTTAATGAAAAATGTTTTTGACTTATTAGAAAAAAAACTTAATGATGCGGATATCCAAATTCAATATATTATTGATTCTATTAGTGAAATCATTGGCGGAACCTTAGTTAAACCGGAAAATAAAAATTTCAAATTTCGTAAAAAGAACAATGAAGAATACATTGATATAGCCCTTAAAAATGTTGCAACAGGGATTAAATTTTTTGGACTTATTCAAATCTTACTTAGAAATGGACATGCAAGGAAAAATAAGCTTTTAATTTTTGATGAGCCAGAAAATCACTTACATCCAGCATGGCAAATAAAGCTTGCTGAAATTTTTGTTCGACTTTCAGGAGAAGCTCAAATTCCTATCATCGTTAATACACATAGTCCTTATATAATAGAAGCTATTGATAAATATGGTAGAAAATATGAAAAAGAGTTTGGAAGGCAATTTGTAAATTTTTATTTTGCGGATAAAAATAAAAAAATAATTGAAAAGATAAAAAATGATAATTCAGCCACACTAGAACAAATTTATAAAGCTCTTGAAAAACCTTTTGATGTTTTAGCTGAATTAGACTATAAAAATATGGAATATTAATGGCGGATTTATTAAAACTGAAAAACACCTTCAAAAATTATGAAGTAAGACTTAAAGAAGCTGCTAGTAAGGACAATTTTATATGTGAAAGTGATGATAAGGTGATTTATTTCGATGAATTTATAAAACAAGAATGGAAAAATTATATAGAACAGCCAGCACAACAACCAAGTTCTTTTGATGCTTTAAAATTGAAAGGTATACAAGAAGTCTATTGTATAGAATTTGCTAAAAATACGACAATTCATGGTGAAGGAGAATTAAAGAAAAAATTTGAGGATAGTTTTAAAATCCTGCAAAAAATATTTCAGCAAAATAATATAAACCACAAAAATTTAACTATTCGTGCATATGTGGTTTATGAACAACACGCTCCTAGACATCGTCTTTCTTTTAATATCCATCGCAACGCAATTGAAGCGGAATTAAAGCAAATAAAAGTTTTTAATAAAATTCTAGTTTTTGTTAATATTAAAAATGAAGCAAAAACACATTATAAAAAAATATTCAATGCAAAAAACATTAATTGTTTTGATTTATAGTTGTTTATAACTAATTATTACACAAGGATAATAAGAATAATGCAAGCCGATTTACATAAAGTGATATTCTTAAATCAAGGTAGAATCCCTAAATATAAAATAAACCTAGACTTTTTCTGCTGTGAAAAAATATCAAAATTAAGCCCACTTTAAATGTATAAAAATACCTCAACTAGCAATCAACCCAGTAAAGAAGAACTCCTTTCCTTACTCAAAAAACATTTTTCCTACACAAGCTTTAGAAAAGGGCAGTTTGAGCTTATGAGTGAAATTCTAGCCCAAAGAGATGTTTTGGCTTTAATGCCTACTTCAGCTGGGAAGTCTTTGTGTTTTCAGCTTCCTGCTTTGGCTTTAGATGGACTTACTTTGGTTATCACTCTGCTTAATTCTTTAATGCAAGATCAAGTTTTTGAGCTTCAAAGTAAAAATATCCCTGCTTTTTGTATAAACAGCACTCAAGATTTAAGTCAAAATGAGGAAGTTTTTAAAGAGCTTAGAAAAGCTAGGGTAAAACTGCTTTATGTTAGTCCTGAACGCTTGCAAAATGAGGCTTTTTTAAATTTTATCAAAAAGCAAAAAATCGCTCAAATCGCTGTTGATGAGGCACATTGCATTAGTGCTTGGGGGCAGGATTTTCGCCCATCTTACCTGCAAATTGCTGATTTTATAGAAAAACTTGGACAAAAAGTCGTAGTTTCAGCTTTTACAGCTACAGCTACGCCTTTGGTTAGAGAAGATATTATCTCAGCTTTAAGGCTTAAAAATCCTTTCATTTTAAGCTCTGGTTTTCATAGAGAAAATTTGTATTTAGAGCTTTTTAAGGGCAGTTTAAAGCAAAAATTTGCTAAATTATTTACCTTTTTGCAAGATTTTAAAGGACAAAGTGGCATAGTCTATTGTATGACAAGAAAAATCACAGATGAATTACACAAAAGGCTTTATATAGAGGGTTTTGAGTGTGAAAAATACCACGCTGGAATGGAGGCTGATGAAAGGCTAAAAGCACAAGAGAGTTTTATGCAAGGTAAAACAAGTATTATGGTTGCTACAAATGCTTTTGGTATGGGGATTAATAAAAAAGATATACGTTTTATAGTGCATTTTAATCTGCCTAAAAATTTGGAGCATTATTATCAAGAAATAGGCAGAGCCGGTAGGGACGGACTTAAAAGCTCTTGTTTATTGCTTTTTAATGAAGGCGATATAATGATGAATAAAAAGCTTATTTGCACTGATGATAAAGCTGAAAAACTCATTCAAAACGAGCTTAAACTGCTTGAGGCTATGCAAGGCTTTGCTTTTCATAAGGAATGTTTAAAAGCCTATATTTTAGCTTATTTTGGGGAGGATTTGGGGAGAAATTGTGATTGTTGTATCAATTGTAAAAGTGAGTTTGAGCTTCAAGACATTAGCATAGAAGCTCAAAAAATCCTTTCTTGTATCATTAGAATGAATGAGGGCTTTGGTATAAGCTTTGTGAGTGAAATTCTAAGAGGTATATCAAGTCAAAGAGCTGTGAATTTAGGCTTTGACAAACTTTCTACCTTTGCCTTGATGAAAGAAAAAAGCAAGGCTGAAGTTGATACACTCATCAAAGAGCTTTTAACTTTAAAGCTTTTAGAGCAAAGCAAGGACAAATATCCTGTTTTAAAAACCCTGCCAAAGGCTAAAAAGGTGCTTTTTAATAATGAAAAAGTATTTTTAAAAACAAGATTAGAAGATAAAGAGCATATGCTCGAAAAAGAAAGCAAAATACCAAAAAGCAAGGCTCATAGTTTTGAGCTTGAAAGCAAAGACGAAGCTTTGTTTTTAGAGCTTAAAAAGCTAAGATTAAAGCTAGCACAACATGAAAACAAAAAAGCCTTTATGATTTTTAGCGATAAAAGTTTGATTTCTATGTGTAAGCTTAAACCTCAAAACGAGCTTGAGTTTAAAGCAGTCTTTGGAGTAGGCGAAGAAAAATTTAAAAACTATGCGAAAGATTTTTTAAGCCTCATTTCAAAGGTAGAACATGAGTGAAAATAAAGCCTATCTAAAAGAACAAATCATCACTTATCTAGGCAATAAACGCTCGCTTTTACCCTTTTTAGAGCAAGGTTTTGAATTTGCAAAACAAGAGCTGAAAAAAGAAAAGTTAAGCTTTTTGGATATTTTTAGTGGAAGTGGGGTGGTGTCACGTTTTGCTAAGGCTCATTCAAGTTTTATCATTGCAAATGATTTAGAGCATTACTCAAAAATTATCAATGAATGTTATCTAGCAAATCCTAGTCAAAAAGAGCTTCAAAGCTTGCAAAATTATCATCATAAGTTAAGCCATAATCTAAAGCCTCAAAAAGGCTTTATCAGCGAACTTTATGCCCCAAAAGATGAACTTAAGATCAAGGCTGGTGAAAGAGTATTTTATACCCCAGCAAATGCTTTGTATCTTGACTCAATGAGACAGCTTATTAGCAAAGAAATTCCAAGCTCCTTGCAGCATTTTTTCATTGCTCCTCTCATCTATGAAGCCAGTGTGCATGCAAATACAAGTGGAGTTTTTAAGGGCTTTTATAAGGATAAAATGGGGCTTGGTAAATTTGGTGGCACAGGAGAACATGCACTTAAACGCATAAAAGGACAAATGAGCCTTAAAATGCCTGTATTTTCAAATTTTTCTTGTCCCTTTGAAGTTAGACAAGAAGATGCTTTAAGCCTTGCTAAAGAACTTGATAGTGTGGATTTAGCGTATTTTGATCCACCTTATAATCAGCACCCTTACGCTTCAAATTATTTTATGCTTAATTTAATCGCTACTTATAAAAAACCAAATGAAATCTCAAAGGTTTCAGGCATACCAAAAGAGTGGAATAGGAGTGATTTTAACAAAGCAAGGCTAGCTAGTGAGGCTTTATTTGAGTTGATCTCACATACAAAGGCAAAAATCATCTTGCTTTCTTATAATAACGAAGGTTTTATCAAAAAAGAGGAGTTTTTAAAAAAGCTTGCCAAACTTGGAAAATGCCACATTTTAGAGCAAAAATACCCAGCCTTTAGAGCAAGTCGCAATCTCAAAGATAGAGCCTTGCATATTAAAGAGCACCTTTATATCTTAGTGAAAAGCTAAAAAGTAAAACTCGCACGAAAAAACATTGCAAAATTCAAGAAAAAGTTCAAATTGTGATACAATATTTTATAAAAACTCAAAGGAAAAGCTCATGCAAAGCTTGCAAATTCTTTTTACTCTCATAGGCGTAGCTATAGTAGCTTATTTGGTGCTTAAAAATTACAATCCCATTTTCATTTTCTTTTTTTCTGGCATAATCTTTTTAATGTCAGCATATTATTTAAGTGGAGTGCCTATCCCAAGTAGTGTTAAGCACACTGAAGCAACTTTTTTAAGCAACATCATGGATAGTTTTGTTTTTATCAGCGATACCTTTAAGAAAAACTTAGCTGGGGTGGGGCTTATTATCATGTCTGTGGCAGGTTTTGCAGCGCTTATGAAGCACATTAATGCTTCAGCAAAACTTGCTTATCTTGCAAACAAACCCTTAGCTAAGGTAAAAAACAAATATCTCGTTTTAAGCGGCACTTTTGTAGTGGGTATGGCACTTAAGATCGTGATTTCAAGTTATGCTGGCTTGCTTATTTTACTTCTTGCCTGTATTTATCCGGTGTTGCTTGCTCTTAAAATTCGCCCAATTACTGCTGTGAGTGTGCTTTCTTTAATCGCACTTGATTATGGTCCAAAAGATGGAAATTCCATTAACATGGCTGAGATGGTTGGGCAAAAAGACAATGTTATAGGTTTGTTTTTAAATTATCAAATTTATAGTGTGATCGCTTATGTGGTTTTAATCGCTGTGTTGATACCATTTTACTTTTCTTTTATGGATAAAAGAGATAGGATAAAAGGCATTAACAACGAAGAGGTTGAAATTCCAAAGATTGAAAATCCACAATGTCCTACCTATTATATCTTTTTACCTTGGCTTCCTATAGTCTTTCTTTTTGTGGCGTATTTTTTACAAGTTAAACTTGATGTGATTACTGCAAATTTTATCAGCATTGCCATAGTGTTTATCCTTGAATACGCAAGACACAGAAACGCTAAAAAACTTGGCGAAGATATGGTAGTGATCATTAAGGCTATGGCTGATATTTTCATCTCGGTTGTAAGCATTATCATCGCTGCTTCTGTTTTTGCTGAGGGTATTAAAGCACTTGGTGGTATAGGGATAGTGGCTAATGCTATTTCTTCTATGGGAGCTTCAGCTGTGATCTTAAGCATAGCACTTTTAAGCTTTATTGTGTATTTTGCTAGTGTGATTATGGGAAGTGGCATTGCTGCGTTTAATGCCTTTGGAAGACTTGCCCCAGATATAGCCGCAAAGCTTCATATAGAGCCTATAGTTTTGGTTTTGCCTATAGAGATCGCTTCTTGTTTGGGGCGCGCAGCTTCGCCGATCGCTGGCGGGATACTTGTTTTAGCAGGATTTTCAAAGATAAGTCCTATAGCCATAGTTAAAAGAACAACCCCACTTTTACTTGTAGCTATGCTTGTTAATATCATCGTGGCTTGGAGTTTTACTTGGTAATGTTGTATATTAAGGTTTTTTGTTTGTTAAATTTAGGGTATCATTTCAGCACACATTTTAACAAAAGGAGAAAAAATGCCATTACTTGATAGTTTTAAGGTAGATCATACCAAAATGCCAGCTCCAGCGGTGCGTCTAGCAAAAACGATGAAAACACCAAAAGGTGATACTATAAGCGTGTTTGATCTGCGTTTTTGCGTGCCAAATAAGGATATTTTACCAGAAAAAGGCATTCACACTTTAGAGCATTTGTTTGCTGGTTTTATGAGAGATCATTTGAATTCAAATGAAGTTGAGATTATTGACATTTCGCCTATGGGTTGTCGCACCGGTTTTTATATGAGTGTTATTGGCACGCCAGATGATGAAAGCGTGAAAAAAGCGTGGCTTGCAAGTATGCAAGATGTTGTTCGTGCGACTCAAATTCCAGAAGCAAATGAATTTCAGTGTGGCACTTGCAAGCTTCATTCTATCGATGAAGCAAAGGCTATCGCTCAAAAGGTGCTTGATAGTGGTATTGGTATAATGAATACTCAAGAGCTTTTATTGAAGGATTTAGCATAAGCCAAATTGTGCTTATTATGCAAGATAGATCGTAAAAGACTATTTTATCACTACCTCAAAAAGATGAAGTTTAAATAAGATTTGAATTTCATCTTTATTTAAAAACTGCTTTTAGAATTTTCATTTATTTTTATTATCTATCTTTGAGTATTTTTGGTATTAAATTCTTATAAGCAAAAATAACCCAAGCCCCATCATCATAAACAATCAAACAAGGCTTGCGTGAAAGAGTAAAAGTTAAGTTAAATAAAGCCTTAAAACACAAAGCTTAAACAAGGTAAGGA